>JALERM010000110.1 GCA_022764165.1 Eubacterium sp.
ATTTTGACAGCAAGCAGGCGATCCTGAACGCGATTGTGAAGGAGGTTTTGGAGCAGTATGGAAAGCATTCCATTTTTGCCAGAGCGAACTGGGAGAAGGATGCCGGCAATCTGCCGCTGACTGCCGACGAAGCCGTGGGGATGATTCAGGGGCAGATTCGCTACATCCTCCACGACCCCGCCATCAGCAGGTCGCGGAAAATGCTGGTGATCGAGCAGTTCCAGAATCCGTCCCTGGCGAAGCTGCAAACCAAGCAGAACTATGAGGACATCATGCACTATTTCACCGGGCTGGTAGGATTTCTGATCCGGCAGGGGGCGCTGGCTGAGGATGACCCTGAAATTATGGCGGCCCAGTTATGCCTGCCCATTTCCGTGTGGATTAACCTCTGTGACCGGGAACCTGACCGGGAGCAGGAGGTCATGGAGCTGGTGGAGCGGCATATCCGTCAGTTTTTCAGGATCTATGCTCAAAAATGAGGGTATGGGTTTTGCTTAATTTATAGAAGGATAAGGAAAACATGAACTATATCAGAATTACAGAAGACAATATCGAAAAAGAGCACATCTGCTGCGCCATGTCCGGCAAGCAGAGCGTGGCGAAGAAGGAATGGCTCAAGCAGCGGTTTGAAGAAGGTCTTGTGTTTTACAGGAGCGAAGAACGGGGCAAGTGCTTTATTGAGTACATCCCGGCGGAGAACGCGTGGGTGCCCATTGAAGCCGATGGGTATCTCTACATCAACTGCCTGTGGGTTTCCGGCTCCATGAAGGGGCACGGCTATTCCAATGATTTGCTGGACGCGTGTATCCGCGACGCAAAAACCCAGGGGCGAAAGGGCCTTTGTATCCTCTCCTCCGAAAAGAAGAAAAAAGAGTTCCTTGCCGATCCGAAGTATCTGGCTTACAAGGGGTTTGCGCTTGCGGATACCTCGGACTGCGGCATCACGCTCCAGTACCTGCCCCTTGCCCCGGAGGCAGAGCCGCCGCGGTTCAGGGAATGTGCCAGACACCCAGGGGTAGCGGAAGATGGGTTTGTTCTCTACTACACCGACCAGTGCCCGTTTACATATTATTGGGTGCCAAGAGTAGAAGAAGTGGCCAGGGAGCACCATATTCCGTTAAAAGTCATCCATATCACCGACAAGGAGTCCGCGCGGAATGTGCCTGCCCCGGTGACCACATACGCCCTGTTCCGGGACGGAAAGTTTGTAACCCAGAGTATCCAGTCCGATAAGAAATTTCTGGCCCTGGCGGGAATCCAGCCCTGACGAATCCCTGCAAAATTGACACATCAAGCTGAGAAATTCACCTATATCCGATTGGAGTTCTCTTGTATAATACATCAGTAAGCGAATGGGGGATCAGGAGTATGGCACTCCAATTCTCATGTGTGGAAACGAAGAAATGCGAAACTTCTCCATTGTAACGCGCTGCGGCCGTGTCCGTTACGGCATGGCCGCATAGTTTTCAAAGAATACCTGCCGAACGATAGGCAGCAATCCATAGAAAGAGGGATCTGGAATGAAAACAGGAAAAACGGCATGGATCGATGAAGAAAACAAAATCGTGTCGTTTCAGGCGATTGACAGCGGCAAAATGATTACGAAAGCAGAAAGACTGTTCTGGGACTTCCTGCTGGGACTGATGGATGCCGGATACCGAATCATGTAAAAGGGGAAGAAAATGGAACAGGAAATGAATAACAGACGCATCGGAAAGAAAGCCACATTCACATTTTTTATCATCGTGATTCTGCTTTCTGCCGTGGTGGAAACCCTGATCTGCCGGGGCGGCCCGGAGTGGCTCTATCTTGCGTTAATGTGGATACCCGCTTTGGCAGCCACCGTTTCAAACTGCGTTTCCTTCCGGGAAACCAATATGCAAAAATCAGAATCTGTATCGGAGGATACTGAATGAGACGTTTAGTCATATATGTGCATGGGAAAGGTGGCTGCGCAGAGGAAGCGAAGCATTACCACCCCCTCTTTCCCGATAGCAATGTGATAGGATTTGACTATCACGCACAAACACCCTGGGAAGCAAAAGAGGAATTTCCTCGTTTCTTTGATCTGCACAGCCAGGGATATGATTCCGTTATTTTGATTGCAAACAGCATCGGAGCTTTTTTCTCCATGAATGCCTTGGGCGAAAAGAACATTTCCCAGGCCATGTTTATTTCACCCATCGTAAACATGGAACAGCTCATTGCAGATATGATGATGTGGTCCCATGTAACAGAGAATGAGCTGGAAACCAAGAAAGAGATTCCTACGGAATTTGGAGAAACCTTATCTTGGGAGTATCTGTGCTATGTGCGAAAGCATCCCATCAAGTGGAGTATCCCCACCTGCATTTTGTATGGCGAAAACGATCATCTGACTTCCAGAGAAACCATTTCCGGGTTCGCAGACCGAATTGGCGCAGACCTCACCGTAATGGAGAACGGAGAACACTGGTTCCATACAGCGGAGCAAATGAAAGTCCTTGATCATTGGATCAGCAACTCCACTCGATGACTTTACGAAAAAGGAGACAAACAAATGAAAGTTACATACGAACACAAGCCCGCCATGACCTTCATCGGCTATTCCACCTCCATCCGCCCGGAGGAGGGGTATCAGAAGTGCCCGGAGTTTTGGGACAAGGAATATTCACAGAAGTACGCACGGCTCTGGCAGACTATGCAGCCGGAAACAGCGGTGGAAAAGGCTATTCTCGAAAACGGCATTGGTCTGTTTGCCATCTGCGACGAAAAAGAAGGCTCCTTTGAATACTGGATTGCCGGAATGTATCAGGGCGGCGAGGTGCCGGAGGGGCTGAAGCTCTATACCTTCCCCGAAAGCGAGTGGGCGATGTTCTCAGCGAAAGGTGCTTTGCCAAAATCACTTCAAGACCTGGATACCCAAATCTGGCAGGAGTGGTATCCGAATGAGGGGCAGAAATATAAGGGCAACGGAAACGCCATGCTGGAGGTCTACTCCCCCGGCGATATGAAAAGCCCCGATTACGAATGCGGCATCTGGGTGCCGATTTGTAAAAGCGTCGGTCAGAACGAGCAGGAAACAGCCGAGATCGTTTCAACCATGATGATTACGGGAATCCTGTAAAACAAGGAGATGTTGGAGCAGATGAGAACACGGAAAGTCAGTTTCTCCAGCCGGAATGTGAGACAAATGTATCTGGATGCTTTTCCTCCTGCCTCCATGAAATCCGGAGCAGATATCCGGATAAGAAAATAATCGTGTCCATTGAACCATGTGATGCGATGGCTCCCGACCTTGCACTGAGAGCAAGGCGGAAAGCATTTTACAGCCGAAATGTGTATCGGGAAACGGGGTATCGGATGCGATTGAGTGGCGTAGAACAGGAAATTCTGATCTGCAATGGCGAGTTCGATAAAAGGAAGTTTCGCCTTTTCTTTGCGCTGTACAGCAACGGAACCGTATGGCCGAAGATTTGGAGGCAGGAAACAGGAAAAGATCTCTGAGATTATCGAAGAATAAAAACACAGATACTCCCCGAAAGCATGAAGAAAGGAAAACAAAACGATGAAGATTCCGATGGAAGAATACATACCCTACCGCATACTGGCGTTGATTGTCCTGGCGGTGTTTTACGGAATTTATCTTGTGAAGCAGTGGCGGCAGAAGCGCCGTGACATCCGAACCATGCAGATCGGGCACGGAAAGGATCGGCAGACCCATACAGTGGAAACACTGATGGGCATTGCTACCGTAGGTATTATCCCTGCGCAGCTGCTGTCTATCGGATTTGGGTGGAGCCATCTGCCCGCAAACGCCCGATTTACCGGATTCTGCGTCGGTATATTGGGCAATCTGATCTTTTTGATTTCTGTCCTCTGCATGAAGGATAGCTGGCGTGCCGGTATCCCGGTCAAAGACAAAACAGAACTTGTAACTGACTGCATTTACGCTTACAGCCGCAATCCGGCCTTTCTGGGCTTTGACTTGCAGTATATCGGTATGCTGCTCATGTTCTGCAACCTGCTGACAGGGCTGTTCACCGTTTTTGCAATTGTCATGCTGCACCTGCAGATTTTGCAGGAGGAGCGTTATCTGACCGCTACATTCGGCAGGGCATATCTGGATTACCGTCACCGGGTTTTCCGCTACCTGGGGCGTCGCAAAGGATAAAACGAATTTGAGGAGGTACATAGCGATGAAGAAAATGATTGCATACTGCGGACTGGATTGTGAGAAATGCGATGCGTATCTGGCAACGCTGCGTGACGATCAGGCACTGCGTGAAAAAACCGCAAAAGCATGGTCAGAGTTGAATCATGTGCCGATTCTGCCGGAACATATCAACTGTTTGGGCTGCCGTGCCGACGGAATCAAAACGGTGTTCTGTGACAGCCTTTGTGAGATTCGTCAGTGTGCGCTGAAAAAAGGCGCCCAAACCTGCGGTGACTGCGAAGAACTGGAAAAATGCCGGACTGTTGGAGCGATTCTCGCAGACAACCCGGAAGCGTTGAATAATCTGAAGCGACAAAAGAACACGACGAAAGTCTTGGTCAGCGCATGCTTACTGGGAGAAAACTGCAAATACAACGGCGGCAACAATTACAATTCTGTGGTTGCGGAATTTGTGCAAGATAAGAAACTTTGGAAGAGAACTTTCGGATTACGCCGAAATTCTGGCGGGAAAGCGCGACGGACGGAACGATTGAGAAACTGGCGGCTATGATGGACACGGATATTTACGGTCTTATGGGCGTAAGCGTCTGCAACGAAAAAGACGAATGGGAATACTATATCGCAGTCGCTACGACTAAGGCGGCGGGCGAATTTGAAGAAATGGTTGTGCCCAAATCTACATGGGCGGTTTTCTATGAAGAAGGGCCTGTCATCAAAATGCAGGAGCTGGAAACAAAAATTATAACGGAATGGCTTCCTACAAGCGGATATGAATACGCCGAGGCGCCGGAGATTGAACTGTATCTCAATCCCGACCCTGCCCAAACACAATATGAAATATGGTTACCGATAGTAAGAAAAGGGAGAACACAATAATGGATGAAACATTTATGCTTTTTTTGAACGATATACCTTTTGAATGTCAGGAGTTTGTTTTGGAACTCGATAAGTACCTCACGGAGAAAGGCAGTAAGAGAACAATAAAATCTGCAAAGAGCGGTTTTGTGACATCATACGGCTCTCCAAAGAGCGGAAAAGCATTGCTCAATTATGTATTCAGAAGAAACGGCGTAAAAATACGAGTCTATGCCGGGCAAGAATATGGCTTTCTTTCATTCCTTGGAAGAAAGAAATTTTGCCGCCGTCAGAAAATTAGTTGAATCAGAAATCGACTATGCTGACAGGGGATAAAATTTGTTGTTTTCTCTATGTAAAGAACCCGACAACTTCCAATTTTTCGGAGTAAGTCTAAATAATCAAAGACCGCTTAACCGTGTAGGCGGTCTTTCATTCTAAATCTCTTGTAACAGGAGATTAAATATCCGTATTATGGTGATTAAAACTCATGGTTATAGAATACGAAAAAGCCAATTGAAGTTTAAAAAACTTTGCTATAATTAAAGACAGGGTGGTTAAATGTTTAGAATAGGTGAATTCTCAAGGCTGACGCAGGTGTCTATTCGTATGCTTCGATATTATGATGAAGTAGGAATTCTGAAACCCGCAGAAGTTGATAAATGGACGGGACACAGATTATATTCGGTAGAACAAATCCCACGTCTGAATAAAATACTATATCTACGAGATAGCGGGTTAAATATTTCGGAAATTGCGCTTGCACTAAAAACGGACGACCAATCGCTTCTCACACAGCTTGATAAAAAAAGATTGGAGATTGAGTGTGCTATACAGGCAGAGCAGGAGAAACTAAAAAAAATTGAGCTTGCCAAAAGCGAATTACAGGGAGGAAAAGGAGAATATCATTATAATATCTCCGTTAAGTCAATCCCCGCATATCAGGTATTATCTCTGCGTAGAGTTGTGCCAACATACTATTCCGAGGGCGATTTATGGAATGAACTTTCCGCTTTTACAAGTACGAGGAAAATGGAAATAACAGGAAATGCCTTTTCCATTTATCATGATACAGAATTTCGGGAACAAAATGTTGATATTGAGTTGTGTATACCTGTAAAGAAAGCCGGACAAAATACATCGTTGTTTTGTTTTCGAATGACTGAACCTGTTCCAACTATGGCTTGCACAATGGTCTATGGTGATTTTTCAAATATCAAGGGAGGCTATCTTGCTTTCGCTGAATGGCTGCAAAAAAACAGCGAATATCAAATGTCCAATCCCATGCGTCAAATTGTGCATAGAGGACCGTGGAATGAAAACAATCCCGAAAAATATCTGATTGAACTTCAAATACCTTTGGAACATACATAAGCATATAGAATTTGAAATGTCCTGAAAAAATGCAGGGCATTTTTCATTTTCCCCCTTGTATCTCACATGATGTGAGGTCTTATACTGTGCTTACCAACAAAACAAGGAGGAAAATATGAGCTATCAATTAAAAGAGATTGGAAAAGTAAAGAATGATGAAACCGGGGCATTTATCCAATTGGAGCCGGAATACATTCCGGGGCTGCAAGCGTTGGAGGGATTTAGCCACATCAATGTGGTCTGGTGGTTCAGCGATTGCGACAATGAGAAAGACCGAAATGAGCTGCAGACTGAACAGCCCTATAAGGGTGCACCGGAAATTATGGGCGTGTTTGCGACAAGATCGCCTGCGAGGCCGAACCCCATAGCATTAACAGCGGCTGAGGTAATCGGGATTGATTATGATAACGGAATTATCCGCGTTACATTCATTGACGCAAATAATGACACGCCCGTGCTTGACATCAAGCCATATACGCCGAGCTTTGACAGAGTGGAAATACCCGGCGTTCCTGCGTGGTGCAGCGAATGGCCGAAAAGCACTGAAGCGTCCGGCTATTTTGACTGGGGACAAATATTCAATTTTTAAGGAGGGTTTATGAAATTACAGGATTATATTAAGAATAAGCCTATTCTTGAAACGCAGCAGCTTACACTTCGTCCCCTGCGACAAGAAGATGTTGCAGACTTAAAAGAATGGTTAGGTAACAGTTCGGTTTATCAGTTTTGGGGTAAGCGTCCCGGAAAAAGTGACTTAAATCCTGCGTTGCTTTTTCAAAAGCCGGAAAGACCTACAAAAAGTTTTCATTGGGGTATTGTCCACAAACAGGATAACAAAGTTATAGGAGATATGTGGGTGTACCTCATTGAAAATGATCGTATGGCGAAAGTGGCATTTCGTATTTCACCTTCCTATCAAGGCAATCGCTTTATGACTGAAGCATTAGCTCGAGTAGCCATTTTCTGCTTTGAGGAAACAGAATTGCAACGTCTATGGGCAGATGTTAGCACTCAGAATATTGCGTCATACAAAACCCTTGAGAAAGTGGGCTTCAAGCGTGAGGGGCTTATTCGTGAGGGAAAAATGGTAAACATATATTGCGATTACTATTTGTACGGCATGACAAAAGCTGATTATATCGAAATAACGGACAAGAGAGTACCGCCTTTCTCACCGCTATCAACGGAAAAGGGAGGCGGGTGGAAATCTTCATATGAAATCGGAAAAAAATGAAAGTGTTTCTGTAGAAGAAACAGTAGTTAATGGTGTTGTGCAGGTTGCAAAAGCGGACGTCGAAGAGCGGCAAAAGATTATTTCTTATACTTTTGCGGGAACAACAGTATTCCTATCAGTGTTGGAAATTTTGCTAAGTATCAATTGGAATGCAGAAAGTTTAGCGTTAAGCGCTAATGTACCTTGGATAGTAATTGTTCCAGGTATCCTAATGATTCTTTATGACATTATTTGCAAGGCCCGAGGAAAAAAGTCATATGGAGCATGGGCGATAGGTTTTTGCCTTTTGTTGATACCAATTATTGTTATAGGAGCTGCTTTCTTGATTTGTGGAATATTTATGGGGAAATAGCACTTGTGATTTTGTCGGCATCGCATCAGGAAAAGATATTGACTACTTCCAGTTTATAGATCAATGCGGCTGTGTCCGCTGGGGCATAGCCGCTTCATTTTCAAAGCAAAGACTACCGAACGAAAGGTAGCGCTTAAAAAGGAGAGATTCCGTATGAATGAAACGGAAAAGACAGCATGGGTCGATGAGGAGAACGAAATCGTGTCGTTTCATGCCATAGATAACGGAGAAATGGTTATGAAAACAGAAAACCTGTTTTGGGAGTTTCTGTTCGGACTGACAAGTGCCGGATACCGGGGCATGTGAAGGGAGATCGTTTTGATATGAAAATGTCATTAAATCGCGAACTGGAGATTGCTCTGGCAGGAGCATATGCCATGTTGACAGAACAGGGCACAACGTTTGTCAGAGGTGGAGGCGGTAAAACTGTTTGACCGCTTCTATACCGTGGAAAATGCCAAAGGTTCCACTGGTCTTGGGCTTTCGATTGCAAGGCTGTTGACAAAAAAATGGGCGGGAGTATCACAGCTTCCTGGAACGATGAATATCTTGTGATTACGCTCTGCTTTCCATTTATATAACTTTATATTGACAATACAAACGGTCGTTAACTATAATATAGAAAACGGCTGTTCTGTTTTTTGAGCGATTGAAAAATCAGAAAGCATTTTGAACACTTTGTGAAGAAGTATGGAGATAATTTATGAAACGAATTAGAATTATCGAGGATGATGCTGCCATCCGGACGGAGCTTACAACCTTACTTCTTACCAACGGCTATCTGCCGGTGGAGGAAGATCCCTGTGACCTGATCCTGATGGATGTGAATCTGCCGGGAGAGAACGGGTTTATCCTGTGCCGGAAGTTAAGGCAGAGCTCCAATGTGCCGGTAATCTTTCTGACTGCGAGAGATACTCCGGAGGATGAGCTTCTGGCCTTTGGTGTTGGCGGGGATGATTTTATACGAAAACCATACAATTCTGCAGTTCTTCTGGCACGGATTGCCAGAATCCTGAAAACTACGTCAAACGATACGCTGACAGTCAGAGGACTGACCCTTGACCTTCCGGGAATGAAGGCTATGTTTGGTGGTGCTGCCGTGGAACTTACGAAAAACGAAGTCCGAATCCTAAGGTGCCTGATGCAAAAGGACATTTGCACCAGGGAGGAATTGATCGAAGACCTGTGGACAAACGGAATGTATATTGATGGAAATACCCTGTATGTGAACATTGGAAGGATTCGGGAAAAACTGGGACAGATCGGTGCGACAGACTTCATCCGTACTGTACGGGGTGTGGGGTACCGCCTATGAGCTTTAGGGACTATTTGGAATCAAAGGCCATTTCCCTTTGCATGGGCGGAATCGGTATCTTTTATCTGACCTTGATTGTCTGGCTTTGCGGATTGCCGCTTTCTATGCTGTTCATCCTGTTATTCAGTGGTCTTTTGTTCCTTTTTCTCTGCATGGTGTTTTCATGGAAACGGGCTGAGAGGAGCTTGAAGATGCTCAAAAGCAGGTTGGAAACCATGCAGGAAAAATATCTCATCGGGGAAACGCTTCCCCGTCCCCGGGACAGTGTGGAGCTTCAATATTTTTTGATGATGCAGGAAATCTCCCGTTCTGCGATTGGTGCTGTGGAGCATGCCAGAGAGGAAAAACAGGACTATTATGTGCGTACCGTCTGCGATCAGGCGGTGCGGGAGGAGATGGAACTTTTGATCAACGCCGGAATTGCGTTTCTATTTCGGGCGAAGGTCATGTATATACGGATTCCAAGCTTCTTATTTTTATTCTGAAACAGCTTCTGATCAACTGTGCAAAATATTGTCCGGATTGTCAGATTCACATAGAACTGGGAGAAAACAGTCTCTGCTTTGAAGACAATGGGACGGGAATTCCATTGCATGAATTGCACCGGGTAACAGAGCGTGGATTTTCCGGAGCAGCTGGAAGAAAGCAGGGACAGAGTACCGGCATGGGGCTTTACATTGTAAGTCAGCTTTGCCAGAGTCTGAATATCCAAATGGAGATTACTTCCCTGGAAGGTGCCTTTACCCGGTTTACCTTTCGGTTTATTTGCGCAAATGTTCTGTCCCTGAGACGAAAGAAAGGTTAAAGAAGGCTGCGGCTTCCCTGGAGATTGCAGATCAGCTGTCCAAGTTTCCCAGACAGCTCTCCGGTGGACAGAGACAGCGTGCTGCCTGTGCAAGAGCACTGATTACGGAACCGGCACTCATTCTGGCAGATGAGCCTACCGGGGCATTGGACAGTGGGAATTCCAGAAGTCTGATGCAGACCTTTATTTTTATGAACCAGAGTCTTGGTTCTACAATTCTGATGGTAACCCACGATGCCGTCGTTGGCTCCTATGCCTCAAGGGTATTGTTTTTGAAGGATGGCAGGATATGGAATGAGCTTCATCGTGGTGATCGTACCCGTCAGGCGATGTATCATGAGATTTTGAATACCATGGCTGTGCTGGGAGGTGAGGCAGATGTTCGTTAAGCTGGCTATCCGAAATGTGCACAGACAGATTCAAAGCTATCTGATCTATTTTGTCACGGTTGCACTTAGCATCTCTTTACTGTTTGCTGTTAACAATCTCAGCTACAGCGACCGGATACAGGCACTATCCGAAATGTCTACGGATATACGGAGTATGTTTACTATGGTGACGGTATTCTCCTGTCTGGTGACGGCATTGGTTCTTAGCTATGCTACAGGATTTATGCTGAAGCTTCGACGCAGGGAGTTTGGGATGTATCTGACTCTGGGTATGACCCGGAAGAATATTCAGACACTATTCGCCTGTGAGACAGGGTTGCTGACCGGTCTTGCATTGCTTGTTGGTATGGGAATGGGCTTGGTTATATTCCAGCTGCTGGCAGCATTATTTGCTTCCATACTGGAGATTCCCTTCCAGATTTCTGCCTATTCCATACAGGGGGTTGTCCTGACTGTGACCGTAAGTGTCGGCCTGTTTCTGTTATCTACTTTTGCATCCCTCAGGTATCTTAGAAAGGTTACTGTTTCGGAGCTTTTAAAGGAGGAGACAGTGCAGAAGAGCGAAAAACACCCAGTCCTCTGGTGTGCTTTGTCAGCAGTGACTTTGACAGGTTTTGTCATTTGTCTGATTATTACCTATCGGAGTATGATGGCTGCGTTCCATGCTCAGGATGGTGTGGAACTGCTTTTGTGGCTAGCTATTGACCTTGTCATGGTCTTTCTGACGCACTTTACCCTGTCCAGAACTTTGGCGGGAATGCTGTTACTGAATCAACGGTTGAAGAATCACGGAATCAATACAGTGATTCTTCGGGGACTGTCGGGAAAGATGACAGTCAATTCCCTGCTGATCGGTGCTTTATCAACATTGCTCGTTTTTGCCATTGTAATGTCCAATGTGGCATTTAGTGAGAAAATCTATACAGATCTCACTATTGAAAAAGAATGTCCCTATGATATCATAGGCTTGTTTAATCTTTCCCAGGAGCAGGGTATCTCCAGAGACGAGGGAAGGAAAATCGTGGAGAAGTATAGTCCCATTACTTCACAGCAGGATTTTTGTCTGTATACTTCAGGAGATACGACCCTCTGCAGTAATATTATAGGTTATGATTCTATGGGGTGGACAGATTTATATATGCCGCTCAGTCAGTTTAATGCCCTGCTCACCGGCTGCGGAAAGGAACCGGTGCAGCTTCAAAATAAGTACCTTTTGATTACCGATGTACAGGGAATCTGTGATGTGGACTTTTCAGCGAAATCTGTAAATCTCAATGACCGTACCTATACATGGGGAGGCAGCAGTATGGCGTATCCGGATTTCGCAAGACGGGTGATGATGTATTTTGTTATACCTGATGAGGCAGTGGAAGGTATGACTGTGGCATATGAGGGGGAAGCCTACACGCTGGAAAATCATCGTCCGGATGCAGAAAAGCTGGTAAATGAATTGATGTATTCCGAGGAAACAGAAGATGGAGTAGAGGAGCACAGCGATTATGCCGTTCAGGAATATATTCGTCTTTACAGTAAGGCCAATGCAGGAACATTGATTATTGGAGCATTATATGTTTCGACTGTATTTGTTTGTATGGCACTGGCAATTCTGGCTGTAAAAACTCTTTCCACTCTGGAGAGTGAGCGCAGGAGATTTGCAATACTTTATTGGCTGGGGGTAGATACAAGGATGCAAAAGTCTGCATTGCGAAAGCAGATCGGTGCATTTTTCCTGATGCCTTTTGCGTTTCCGCTTCTGATGACCATTCCAGTGGGAGTTATTTTCGGAAAGGTATATAAGATTTGGAATCTTTCGGGCTTAAGCGGAGGAAAAGCCATGGAGACAGCCGTAATGATTGCAGCAGCAGTTTCAGGTATCTATGTCCTTTATTTTATTATTACCTATCGGATTGCCTGTGACCACGTGGTCTGCTATGGCAGTGAAAAATAAAAAGATGGAGAATTCATTATGCAAAACAAGAAGAAAGTGATCTATATCATTGAAGATGACATATCAATTAATCATGGAATAGAGCTGACTCTTGGAACAGAATTTGAATATCAGCATTATTATTCGCTGAAAGAAATCGAAAAAATTGAATTGGCTGATTTGATCATCCTGGATATCAATCTGCCGGACGGAAACGGTTTTGAATACTTGAAAAAGCTGCGAGAAACATATGAGACACCGGTATTAATCCTGACAGCCAATGACACAGAGGTTGACGAGGTTACCGGTCTGTCTCTCGGAGCCAATGATTATGTTACAAAACCATTCTCGCTGATGGTGCTTAGACTTCGTGTTAAGAATCTGTTGTCTATAAGCAATGCTATGACCAATGAAATCACAAATACGACCTATAAGAAGAAAAATTTATTTTTTGATTTTGATCATCTTATTTTCAAAAAGCGTGACATGGAAATCGAGCTTAGTAAAACAGAAATCAGGCTTTTGAAATATTTTACACAGAACGAGGGTATCACTCTATCAAGAGAAAAACTGATTGATTACGTTTGGCAGAATCAGCAGTTTGTGGATGAAAACGCATTGACTGTTTCTGTAAAAAGGCTGAGGGATAAGATTGAGGATCAGGACGAAAAAATCATCCATACCGTATACGGCATAGGATACGTTTTCAAATGGGAGTAAGAATGTTTCGAAGAAAAGAGTATGAAATTTTAAATAAAATGTTGGATGCTGCGATAAACGGAACCTTTGAAGAGAATTGTTTTGATGAGAGTGAATTGTCAAAGCTCCAGTCAAAACTTATGAGGTATCTTTCGTCGTCATCGATGTCAGAACGCAAAATAAGGGAAGAGAAAGAAAGCCTAAAGGGTTTGATTACCAACATTTCTCATCAGACGAAAACGCCTCTTACCAATATTCTTATGTACACGGAATTGTTAAAAGAGTCAGCGGCAGGATGCAGAGAAGAAGCATATGCGGACGAGATTTATACACATGCCAAGAAACTGGAAAGTTTAATGGAAGCTCTCATAAAAATGTCCCGTCTTGAGATTGGTGTGTTTCAATACGAAAAAGCAGAAGTGTGGTATTCCGGTATTATTGATAAAGTGACCAATCAGGCCAGGGCAAAGGCTAAGAATAAAGAAATAAGTATTCAGATAGACAGTGAGAAAGATTATCAGGTGAACCTGGATGAAAAGTGGGTAGTAGAAGCAGTCTATAATATTCTCGATAATGCGATCAAATATTCGCCAAGCGGCACCACGATTTATATAGAAGCATTTTCATATGAATTGTTTTCCGGAATTCGAATCCGTGATGAAGGAATCGGAGTTACAGAGGAAGAAATTCCATTGATATTCGGGAGGTTTTACCGTGGGAGAAATGTACATGATGTAGAAGGGATAGGAGTTGGATTGTTTCTTGCAAGAGAAATTATAGAAGGAAATGGCGGATATATCAAGGTTAAGTCAGAACTGGGTAAAGGTACGATATTTGAGATCTGCTTTCCAAATGTGTCAACATTGTAATATTTCAGAAAGAATCTGGAAAGAATGATGAGTTATGCTAAGTATTGTAGAAAGATGCTTAGCATTTTTCTACATTATAGGAAAGTCCTCCGGGCACGATTCTTTATAGAAAAATTATATCAGAAGGAGCGTTGATAAAGATGGAAATATTGAAAGCAGAGAATTTGAAGAAATATTATGATGAGAGCACGATACCGGTGAAAGCGCTTGATGGAGTTGACATTTCAATCGAACAAGGAGAGTTCGTAGCCATTGTGGGAACATCAGGAAGTGGGAAGTCAACACTGTTAAATATGCTGGGGGGCCTTGACAGACCCACCTCAGGTTCTGTGACAGTGGACGGAAAGAAAATATTTGAGTTAACAGATGAAGAGTTGACAATCTTTCGAAGAAGAAAGATAGGATTTGTATTTCAGGCGTTTAATTTGGTTCCGGTACTGAATGTATATGAAAATATTGTGCTTCCCATTCAGTTGGATGGAAATTCCGTTGACGAGAAATTTGTGAATCAGGTAATCGAGTCTCTGGGGCTGAAAGAAAAGGTAGAAAACCTTCCAAACCAGCTGTCGGGTGGACAGCAGCAAAGGGTTGCCATAGCAAGAGCATTGGCCACAAAACCGTCCATCATATTGGCAGATGAGCCGACGGGAAATCTGGATTCTAAGACGAGTCAGGATGTTTTGGGTTTACTGAAAATGACCAGTGTGAGGTTCAAGCAGACCATAGTTATAATTACGCATAATGAAGAAATCGCTCAGATGGCTGACCGGATCATTCGAATTGAAGATGGCAAAGTATATGGGGGAGGAAAGGTAAATGCGTAAATTAAAGAATCAAAAATGCCTTTCCAATATTTCGAGAAAAAGCATGCTGGCAAATAAGAAAAGAAATATCATTCTTTTGATAGCGATCGTGCTTACCACTGTTATGCTTACCACATTATTCACAGTGGGCAGCAGCATCATGAAATCAATAGAAATCAGTACTACCTATCAGGTTGGAACAAGCTCCCATGCAGGCTTCAAATTTCTGACAAAGGAAGAATATGACGAATTAGCAACGGATACGCATATTTTAGACCTTTCTTACAACATCATTGTAGGTATTCCTGAAAGCGAAGAATTGAATGAGGAATACACAGAAATCAGATATACAGAAGCTGAGAGTGCAAAGCACAGCTATTCCTATCCAAGTCATGGAAAGCTGCCTGAGAAGTATCATGAAGTTGCAACCTGTACAACTGTGTTAGATGCTTTTGGCTTACCCCATGAAGTGGGTCAGACGATTCATCTGAAAATGAGCAATGGATTTACTACGTATGAAGGTGACTTTTACGTATGCGGCATTTGGGAAAAACCTGCCAGCACAGTTGCGAACGAGATTTATGTATCAAAGGCCTTCCAGGAAGAGTTTTCTCCTACATGGAAAAACAGAGAAGATTATAAACGCTCCATTCAGGCAGCCTCATATTGCGGCTCAATCAATCCGGATTTCAATTTTAAAACATCCTTTAATATTTCAGGTCAAATGGATCGGTTAAAGGAAAGGCATGGGTTTGGTCCTGAAATAAATGATGGTATAAACTGGGCCTATGCAGCCAGTGAGCTGGATTTTACTTCCGTAATGATCGTAGGCATTATTTTGTTCATGATTATTCTGTCGGGGTATCTGATCATTCATAATATATTTTTGATTGCGGTGACATCAGATATCCATTATTATGGATTGCTGAAAACCATTGGAACAACCAACAGACAGTTAAAGAAAATAGTGCTGAAGCAGGCTTTGTCACTTAGCCTTATTGCCATTCCTATAGGTTTAGTGCTGGGCTTTGTAACATCATACTTTGTTTTCCCATTTATCGTTGTCAATCTGGCCATTCAAAAATGTGAGATCATTCCAAATATCTGGGTATTTTTGATATGTGCACTTTTTTCCTGGCTTACCGTGAGAATCAGCTGCGAAAAGCCTTGCAGATTTATTAGAAAAATATCGCCGGTTGAAGCGGTAAGGTATAACGATACTACGGTAGGAAAACTGTCAAAGAAAAGAAAGAGCAAAAAGGTAACCACTTATTCCATGGCATGGGAAAATCTTAAGAGAAATAAACGCAGAACGGTTGCAGTTCTGTTATCTATGGCTTTAAGTATTGTCATGATTAATGTTACCGTATCGATTGTAGCCTGCATGGATAAGGAAAAATATATATCAAACTTTTCCAATGCGGATTTTACAATTGCGGATGCATCGATTATGAATTCTACTTCTTTTGAAAGTGTTTGTGATGGAGTTCGTTTTGAGGATATACAGGCATTGGAAAGCAATCTGGAAGTAGAAGAATCCGGTGCAATTTACATGTCAGAGTCACTGCAGCATCTGGAAGGGACGCCATATGAGCGTTTCGTGGTGCTTTATGAAGAACATCCGGACTGGTTTATCTATGATATGTCACAGAAGGAATGGTTTGATCAATTGGTCTATGAAAATAAAAGCATAAATTCACATATTTATGGAGTGGATCGGATTGCCTTTGATAAGATGGAAATGGATACGAAGGTTGTAGACTATGAAACCTTTTGCTCCGGAGACTATGTTATTGTTTCCTCTCCTGTGGAAGGAGGAAGTGATGACAGCGAATATGCCTATTATCATATTGAAGATAAGATAACGGTAGACTTTCCCGACGGGAGCAGCAAAGAGTATGAGGTGATGGGAATTGGAGATGTGAGCTATTCTATGGGACCCGGACATTCCCATGGAATGGATATCTATATTACGATTCCATCGAAAGAATATAGGAAAGTTATTCCAGATACCAAAGGAGCTCTCAAATACTTCATAAATGTAAAAGAGGATCATATAGATACTGCTGAAGATTTTATATCCGATTATTGCGACAATATCAGCGCAGACCTGGATTACACATCAAGAGAGACTTATCTGAAAGAATTTAATGAGACGATCAACACATTTCTTGTAGTTGGAGGGGCCTTAAGCGCGATTCTTGCATTGATTGCCATACTAAATATGATTAATCTGACATATACCTCCATTCATGAAAGAAAGCAGGAACTATCCGTGCTTGGTGCTATTGGAATGACACAGAAACAAATCGCAGCTATGTTATCTTATGAAGGAATCTTAAGAGTTTTACTTACCTTTGCATTAGTGCTTACCATAGGACAGCTGCTCAACTATGCAATTGTCTATTTGATGGCAGGAAGTATGATTATGTTTAGCTACAAGTATGTTGTGTGGCCAATGCTGGTATGTATTCCAGTCTTTTTGATCATTGCTGCACTTATTCCAAGAATTATTCGGAGAAAAAATATATCATAGACTTTGAGGGTCAGCTGTTTTTGTTTCCGTGTAAAACAGGCCAAAATCCGTGTGTTTTTGGTCTGTTTTGCTCATTATATGATACAATAGAAATCGATGAGGTATAACCTAGAAAAAAGTAGTATATGGTATCATCAAGCGAAACAGGCAAATCGAAATATGTTATGACAGTGCTTAGGCATTTTCATAAATAAATCAAAGGAAGGATGATGTATTATGAGCAAAAATGGTGTGATTGGAGGATGCACACAAAATAAAATCCTCTAACTATTAAAAAAGGAGTTATCACTGGACATGAAAAAAGAAAATGACTTATTAGAGGAAGCATTGTCAATCGCTGAGAACGGATATGCTGCTGCATATCAATTTTTACTGGAGGAATATGAAAAGAAGCCTGAGCAATATGGGCCACAAACACTATATTTTCTCGCTTGTTTAGCAGGTGGGGATGATCTGCCAGAAAAAGCATTGGAATGGCTGAGAAAGGCCATTCTTGATAACGGATGGTGGTATCGCCCGGAAGTGTTGGAAGATGAAGATCTTGCGTCACTAAAACACAACCCTGCGTTTATTTCGTTGAAATCCATTTCTGATAGTCGTTATGCAGATTCCGTGTCAAGAACGAGAGAGGTATTCACTTGGGAAAGAAAACAAGCTGACAAATTGTTTTTGGCTGTTCACGGAAATACGCAGAATGGACAGATTGCAAGAGATGATTGGAAACCGCTATTAAGAGACGATACTCAGTGGCAGCTGGAAACAATACAAAGTGCCGAGCCAGACGGATATGGAACATATCGCTGGAGCTATAACATGGTGTCCTATGCACCAGTGGCAAATGCGATAGAAAAAATCCAAAACAAAGGCTACACGAAGATTGTTTGTGGTGGTTTTTCAGCCGGATGTGATATGCTCTTGCGAGCGATTGTATTTACACCTGCACGCTGCGATATATTGATTTTGCAAAGTCCATGGATTCCAATAATGCAAGACCATTCAGAAGAGGTGGTGAATGCTTTCACTCAAAAGAACATTGCCCTAAGGATTTTTTGCGGCTCAGATGACGAAGATTGCCTTCCAATGGCAAAGCATCTATTTGAGGTAACAACCAAGGAAGGGATTCATGTGGAGATTGCTATCCAAGAAGGGAACCGTCATCAATTTCCCAAGGAGTCATTCAAACTATCAGATGTGGATTGATGCAGAAGATAGTCTCGAAGTTTGGTAAATATAGAAAGTTGTAAAAATCGAACGATTTTTTTGATAAAATCGTTCGATTTGTGTACAATGTAATTGAAAAGAGAGATTTTTCTTTTTATGGCGATAATTATTTGTTCTTCAAGAAGGAAGGGGATGATGATATGTCTATTACCGCAACGGAATTAAAAACTAATCTTGGCAAATATCTTATGCTTGCAGAAACAGAGGATATATATATTACTCGTAACGGAAAAGTTGTTGCAAAATTATCTAACCCATATCAGGACAGAGTAGATGTTGCCAAGTCATTATTTGGTGTTCTTTCAAATGATATGACTCTGGAAGAAGCACGGGAAGAAAGGTTGAATACAATATGAGAGTTTTAGTTGATACCTGTGTTATCGTCGATGCATTACAGTCTCGTGTTCCGTTTGCAGAAGCAGTACAAAAGCTTTTTATATATTCTGCAAATAAGAAATTTGAGGGTTATATTACTACAAAGTCAGTTACAGATATATATTATCTGACACATCGTTTAACACATAGCGATACAGAAACACGAAAGATTTTGAGCAAACTATTTACTTTATTTCATTTGTTAGATACGACTTCTTTAGACTGCCGAAAAGCAATATCTTCTGAAATTGTTGATTATGAAGATGCTATTATGGTGGAAACAGCAATTCGTTCAGAAATGGATTGCATAGTAACCAGAAATGTGAAAGACTATGCGAAATCTTCTGTTAAGGTATGTGAACCTTCTGCATTAATAAAGTTATTAGAGAAAGAAAAAGAAACTGAATAAAACAGGAAAGCAATTTGGTGATATGTCAAGAGAAAAATAAAAAAGATTTTCTGAAAAAAGGGTAACCTTAATAGACCTACGGTCTAAAAAGAACGTAAGTTCGATATGCGGTATGGATTACCTACTCTTTTCCGGAGAGTAGAGTTG
>JALERM010000116.1 GCA_022764165.1 Eubacterium sp.
GTGCTTTGCGATTGAAGAAGTGCGAAGCGTTTTAGAGGTTGACGCTGAACAGAAGATAAGAGAATAGAAAGACAAATTTTATGAATTTACTGGTAAAAGACAAATGTTTTTATAAAAAAATGGCAGTTATCGCCATTCCGATTTCCTTGCAGAGCATGATCACCATCGGTGTCAATATGACCGATACCGTCATGGTGGGAAAGCTTGGGGAAACCTCGCTTTCTGCTACGGCTCTGGCTAATCAGTTTGTGAATATATACTAGATCTGCTGTATACTAATGACAGTGCGGTAATTGTGCAAGGAGTTCAATATTTTAAGTGGATGGTATACTGCTATTTTCTGCAAGGAATGACCATGACCTGTACGATTGTGCTTCGAAGCGTCGGACAGGTGAATTTTCCGCTCTTTACATCCATAGGTTCTTTTTTGTAAATATACTATTCAACTATATGTTTATATTCGGCAAGCTGGGAGTTCCCCGGATGGAAGTAGAAGGCGCAGGAAATGGTGGAGGTGGAACCCGGGGATGAAATCCGTTTTGGGAAGAGGAATTTCTGTTTTCGGTGAGAGCTCCTGCTTTCTGTTTGCCCATGAGTTATCCTGTCATATAAAATTGCTGTTCTGTATGTATGCTGGCATTCACAGAAAGCAATTTTGTATGGCTCTGAATAGTTATAAATTTTAGATAGGCTAGCGTAACTTTTTCTTCGGATGAATAAAAAAATTTAAGAGAACACCAAAGTCTGATAAAGTTAAAGGCGACCAAACCAAACTTTAGAAAGACAGAGGTGTTCTCCATGGTTAAAAGTATACAGTATTGAACCAAATCACGCATGCTGCGTGATAGCCTTTTTATAGTTTCTCGACTCCGCTATTGCTTTTGCGGAGTTTTTCTTTTACAATCATCTTATCTTAAGACAAAGGAAAAACCCTACGGATGATTGTCCATGTTTGGCGACGCGGCTCTCATTCCGTAGGGTTACCCACAGCTATGAGTATACAGCCTTTTTATTCTTTTTTCAAGATGATTCGTGCACCTCCGGTTAGATTTTTGAAATGGCTTTTTGAAATACTGAAATCGTTTTTTCAATTATCTACTATTTAAGGAGGCTATTGCCATGAATAAAAACAATACGAGTTATCTGCGCCAACACGAGGATATCCTGTCCTTTCGTGACCTTGCGGTCGGCACTGTAAACACTTATGTTTCCTACCTGTCTCAGTTCATTGACTGGACAGAATCATTTCTCGGGTCAAAACCTCTTCCTGATATTTCCTGGGAAGAGCTCCGGTCCTATATCCGTTACCTTAAAGATGTGCGCTATTTGAATCTACGAACCATCAATGTCCATATCGCCCAGCTTCGGGATTTTTATCAGTATGTACTCCATCGCGACTGGGATCGTTATCAGGTTCCTTACCTCCATTATGACCAGCTGCTTCCCCGTGTTCCTGACAAACAGCAGATTAATGCCGTTATTGACTCTCTTGAAAATCTGAAACAAATTTATGCTCCCTGAACTAATTATGTCACCATTCACAGGGCAGACATAGCTACATATTAAGGCAGAACTGTTTTGGTACCGGTTCTGCGTACATATTCCATATATTACTGCCTATTAATATAATACTTTTTCCCCCATGATGAAATGCATAACCATCACCACCTATACTACTTCAAAAATCAAAATCTTTTCCCTCGGATCATTTCCGGGAAATATATCTCTGCAGTCAATCTCGTCCAAAAACATCAGAGAATCCCGTGTCAAGAGAAAGTGGTTTTTTGTAATAAGACTCCATCACTCTGGCAAACGCTTTCTGCAGGATCTCTACGGAAAACGGGTTAAAGAAGAATACCCGGTCTACTTCAGTTGAAACCGGATATTGCTCTGCATTCTGCATTTCGAAACTGACCCTTCTGCCGGAAACAGCTGTCAATTATAGCAATAAAACCGTCCATCCTTAGGGAGCTGAAATATGTTTATCCATTCTGGTGGGTGTCCATATATGGTATAAGTCTAACCCTGAAACCATCAATTCAAACGGATAAACACATTGCTCGTCTACCACCTCTTTCAGTCTCTGGATATACGGATGGTCTTGTGAAACAGCAATGGTAATATGGAAAAATGAAGAAGTCTGCATTCCCATTACATTCTGGATATTCTCCATCGCATGCAAGAATTCATCGTCTTGTAAAACTTCTTGACTTTGCCTTCCAGCCATTCAAATCTGGACAGTTGTTTCATCCATTCCTGTGGAATTCCGTTCTCCTCATTTCGTCCATATACATATCCTGCCAGGCTTCCCGACACTGCAGCAACAGTATCTGTATCACCTCCGAGATTAACTGCCTTCAAAACACACTCTTTAAAAGAATTTGTGGTAAGCAGACACCAGACTGCTGCCTCTAATGTATGAACAACAAATCCTGTGCTTCGGATTTCTTTCTCTTCCAGTTGCCGAAACTCAGACAAGTTCTCCATACGACGATACTGTCTTAAGGAGGCTGCCAGGTATGCATCCTCTCCGTTTTCATACATAAAGAATGCTCTGTCGATTCCCTTCTGCAATATTTCACACACATCCGCTCCAGGCTCTGCCTTCAGAAGTTCTTCTACTAAAAAAGCGTAGATTCCGCACCCTGTCAGACTGATTGGATGAGCATGGGTCAACTTTGAAACATTATGGATTACTTCCAATGTGTTCTCATCCAATACTTTTCCATCTTTCAGAACGAATAAAACAGCCGGAAGGATTCTCATCAGAGAACCGTTACCATTGGAACCTTCTTCATCGATACCACATTCCAACACATCAAATCCCATTTTATAATTCTTGATTGCTCTTCTGCATACACCACCCACATCGAAAACCTCTCCATGGGGAGTGTATTCTTTATTATAAAAAAGCCAGTCTTTAAACCGCTTCATCATGTTTTCGTAATCCAGACCATGACAAAGACTGTCCATTGTCGCCAGTGTCATGCTTGTATCATCAGACCATGTTCCCACTTCCTGCCAATGGGTTCCGAAACCATTCATCATCATAACCGGCATCCTGCGAAGCATCTCTCTGTCTTTGAATTCTGCCGGTACCCCAAGGGCATCTCCAACCATGAGTCCCCAGAGACCATCCATTTGATTTACATGTTCTCTCATCATCCTATCTCACCACTTTCTATCATATAAATTATTTCTTCCAAAATTTTAACTTGCCACGATTTTCGTAATCTTCACTGATTTCCTGCTTCCATTCACCGCCGACGCGTTCACTCGGTGCACATACACGCATTGTTGCCAGTGTCTTTCCTACCACGTGATAATTCAACTGCACACCCTGACTGTCATTTTCAAATGTTACCGCACGATCTTCCGAAATACCAAATTTTTTTGCTTCTGCAACTGCATCCATATTGGCACCGAGGAAAATAAACTCCCAATTATACTTTTCCTTCTGATGCTCAATCATCTCCTGCAGACGTTTATAGGAATACTCTCTGCTGGAATTTTCCAGACCATCAGTAGTAATAACAAAAATAACCTTTTCTGCTCTTTCTTCCTCAGGAAGATATTTCTGAATCCGTCCAATTTTATCAATGGTCTTTCCCACTGCATCCAAAAGTGCTGTACATCCCCTTGCATAATAATCTTTATCTGTCAACGGATGAATCATTTCCATACGAAACCGATCATGGATCACTTCATATTTATCATCAAATAATACCGTTGTTACCAAAACTTCACCTGGTTCTCTTCTCTGCTTATCAATCATGGAATTAAAACCACCGATTGTATCGCTTTCCAATCCTCCCATAGAACCACTTCGGTCAAGTATGAATACTAATTCTGTTAATCCTTTTTTCATGTGATTTTCTCCTCTCTATGTTTTCTTTTTTTGTATCTATAGAATACAGAAAGCAAGAGAGGATTTGGTCGCATGAGAAGCGACATTTTATTCAGCCCGTTCTACTCTCCCAGAATCGGCTGTCCATAGAAAAATAAAACTTCATTAATCTCAAAAACATTATAGTTTCTATTTTCAATGAAAAACGAAATGATTATATCCGACTTCGAACTATTCGAAAACGCATATCCGGCTTTCATAAGCAGATCCTTCGTTTCATCTAAAGAAAGTTCCAGCGCAATTGCAAATGCCAATACAGTCTTCTTCGTCGGCGCATAGTTGACATCATTTCTGATTTTTGAAAACAGACGACGGTCAATGTTGGCTTTGTGGTAAACGGCAGAATCCTTTAATCCCCTTTCGTCAATCAAGTGCAGCAGCATTTGTGAAAATGTCTCATCCATGTGAGACACCAGCTCGTCCAGCTTTCGTCCCTTTGGAACAGAAAGTTTTTTCAGGAAATCTGGCATCTTTGAAGAGTTTACCTGCCTCCTCGGCTCGTCAGAAAACAACGGATGTGAAGTTGCTTTATCATGTACCATCATATCTGGCGGCAGGGAATTACATTCGAATGAAGGCTTCTGATAAGAATATCCCTCGTCCTTCATTTCCACATAATGGTCATCAATATACTCTTCAATTTTTGAAAACAGTTTTTTACTGACTTCCACAGACTCATGATCATACAGCACCAGATACACGGTCATTTCATGTTCCAGTAAAAATTCGCTGATTACAGTCGTAGCCAGATGGAACGCCTCCGCTTTTGGCCATCCGTAAAATCCCGATGACAGCAAAGGAAACGCTACTGATTGAAAACCACATTCTGCTGCAACCTGTAAGGCACAGTGATATGCATTCTTCAAATATGCCTTGTCCTGTTCTCCCCCATCCCTCCAGGTCGGGCAAACAGCGTGAATGATAAACTTTGCCGGGAGTGCAAATCCTTTTGTCAACACGGCTTTTCCAGCTTCGCAGCCGCCGATTTTTCTGCACGCATTTGTCAGTTCTGTCTCACCCGCTGCATGATAAATTGCCCAGCTGGTTCTTCGTCCCATATGAAGTTCTGGATTGGATGGATTCACAACCGCATCCACCTGCATTTTTGTTATATCATTGCGAATCATAAACAATGGCATGATTTACATTCCTTCTTTCTTACTCTTATGTTTCATATTATACTATAATCAATACCTATCCTCCAGAAAAAATGCGGCTAAAAATAATCCAGACCGCATTTTCCTGCATCTTTCTTTTTTCTAAAATCAATACTATAATGAAAATAAGAATTGTGCAAACAATTAACTCACAATAAGGAGTTTTTCCAGATGAAAAAGGAGCGTCTGCTTGATTCGGAAGAAGAGGAGTCGGGGACTCCGGCTGAGATGTAAAGTGACAATTTTGCCCACTGGAGGGCCTGTTTATACAGCAGATCTTTCAGTGGGCTTTTTTCGTTGTTGGTTATTCGTGTGAAATATCGTAAAGTCTCTGAATCTCTTCCGGGAGTTTGTCCGGCAGCATGGCATTGATGCCATCTTCATTGCCGTCTTTTATCGCGGTCTCGTAGTACCAGCATTTAAACTTCAGCAGAGCAAGGGTTCTCTCCATGGCTTTGATCTCGTCTTCCACGGCAGCTTTTCTGGTCTCGAACAGCTCTTTTCTCTTCCCATAGCTGGAAGGGCCTTCCATAACCCACTGGAAGAACTGCTTGATATCCTTGATCTCAAGACCGGAGCGCTTGAGGCACTCAATCACGCGGATAGCCTCTAGTTCATCGTCGCTGAAGTAACGGATATTACCTTTTCTCATCAGATTAGGGAAGAATCCTTCCTTGTCATAATATCTTAAAGTCGAAATAGGGAGATTGTACATCTCCGAAACCTGACCAATCGTGTACATGATGCACCTTCCTTCAAAAAAAGTTCTTGACCTAAAGTTAGGTTTAGGTTGTATAATAAGATCATTATAAGATATATTCCAGTAATATTCAAGAAAAATGACCGCAAGGAGGATAAAAATAATGATGAAGACAGAAGAGCTTAAGTTGGTTGCTGAATGGGATAAGACATTTCCAAAGAGCGACAAGGTAGATCACAAGAAGGTGACATTCATTAACCGTTACGGAATTACCCTGGCAGCTGATATGTATACACCAAAGAATGCAGAAGGCAAGCTTCCTGCAATCGCAGTTTCCGGACCTTTTGGTGCCGTAAAGGAGCAGTGTTCAGGACTCTATGCCCAGACTATGGCTGAGAGAGGATACCTGACCATCGCATTCGATCCTTCTTTCACAGGTGAGAGCGGTGGACAGCCAAGATATATGGCATCTACTGATATCAACACCGAGGATTTCATGGCTGCAGTAGATTTCTTATCTATTCAGGAAAATGTTGATGCGGATCAAATCGGTATCATCGGTATCTGTGGATGGGGCGGCATGGCTCTTAATACAGCAGCTCTTGATACCAGAATTAAGGCAACAATTGCATCTACCATGTACGATATGACCAGAGTCAATGCCAACGGATATTTCGATTCGGAAGCTAGCGAGGAGGTACGATTTGCAAAGAAGCAGGCTATGAATGCGCTCAGAACAGAGGAATACAAAAAGGGTGAATACTCAAAAGCCGGCGGATGTCTTCCACTTCCGGTACCGGAAGATGCTCCATTCTTCGTAAAGGATTACAGCGAATACTACAAGGGAAGATGCTACCATGCGAGAAGCCTTAACTCTAATGAAGGCTGGAATAGTCTTGGCTGCCAGTCCTTTATGAATCAGCCTATTCTTAAATACAGCAATGAGATCAGAAGTGCCGTATTGATTATGCACGGCGATAAGGCACACAGCTATTACTTTGGCAAGGATGCTTATGAAGCTATGATTAAGGACAGCAAATATACAGAGAACAAAGAACTTCTCACCATCCCGGGTGCAGTACATACAGATCTGTATGACAACCTGAAAGTCATTCCATTTGACAAGATGCAGCAGTTTTTAAAGGAAAACGGGGTGGGTTAAGATGGCAAAGAAAGTACTTATTATTTCGACAAGCCTTCGTGGCGGCAGTAATTCCGACATTCTTGCAAAGGAATGTGAAAAGGGAGCAAAAGAGGCCGGACACGAGGTAGAATACATTTCCCTGAAGGGAAAGGACATTAAGTTTTGTATCGGATGTTTGACCTGTCAGACAAAAGGCAGCTGCGTACTTACAGATGATGTGGCAGAGATTATGGAGAAGGTGCTGGCTGCCGAGGTTATCGTCTATGCAACTCCAATCTACTATTACGAGATGAGCGGACAGATGAAGACGCTTCTGGACAGAATGAACCCGATGTATCCGATGGATTATGCTTTTCGCGATATCTATATGATCGCAACTGCCGCAGAGGAAGAGGAAAGCGCATTTGAAAAAGCCTACAACGGTCTTCAAGGTTGGGTGGACTGCTTTGAAAAGGCAGAACTCAAGGGTCTCGTAACCGGTGGCGGCATCGGTGATGCGAATGACGCTCCGAATCATGAAGAGACCATGAAGAGGGCTTATGAGCTCGGAAAGGCTCTGTAAAAATGAGAAAAATGGAAATTATGAAGAAGATAGTACAGACAGCAGGCAGAGCTGCTCTCGGTGAATTCGCACCGGAGTTTGCGCATTATAATGACGATGTTCTTTTTGGAGAGAACTGGAATAATCAGGATATCGATGTAAAGACAAGAAGCATAATCACCGTAGTTGCATTGATGTCCTCAGGCATTACGGATTCTTCTCTGAAATATCATCTGCAGAATGCGAAAGCACATGGTGTAACACAGAAAGAAATCGCTGCAGTGATCACACATGTAGCCTTTTATGCAGGATGGCCAAAAGGCTGGGCCGTATTCAACCTGGCAAAAGAAGTATGGGAAACAGGCGAAGGTGATCTTCCTTACGAAGATGAAGCTATGAGAGCCCATGCAAAGGAAATGGTATTCCCGATCGGAGCACCAAATGATGCATATGCAAAATACTTCGTGGGCAAGTCTTATCTTGCACCTATATCAACAAGTCAGGTTGGAATCTTTAATGTAACTTTTGAGCCAGGGTGCAGAAATAACTGGCACATTCATCATGCAACAGAAGGCGGCGGACAGATCCTTGTCTGCGTGGCAGGCCGTGGTTACTATCAGGAATGGGACAAGGATGCAGTAGAAATGAAGCCAGGAGACTGCATCAATATTCCGGTAGGCGTAAAGCACTGGCATGGAGCTGCACCGGATTCCTGGTTCAGCCATCTGGCAATTGAGGTGCCTGGCAAGGATGGCTCCAATGAGTGGCTAGAAGCAGTAGACGATGAGCAATATGGCAAGATCGATTAATGAGAAAGGTGAATTGCAATGGCTATAACCGTAAATATTTATTATAAAGGGACTGGGTCCGCAGCAAAACAATTTGCAAGGGAAATGACAGAAAGCGGAACGGTGGATGCTATCAGGAACGAAGCGGGAAATCTTCGCTATGATTATTTCTTGCCGTTGGATGATGAAGAAACAGTGTTGTTAATTGACAGTTGGGAGAATCAGGAAGCGATTGATGTCCATCATGCATCTCCAATAATGAATACCATCGTAGAATTAAGAGAAAAGTATAATCTTCATATGAAGGTTGAACGTTATGTATCAGATGATGGAATACCGGATTCAGACAAGAAATTCATAAAGGAATAGGTGATAATTATGGCAAAAACATTAGTAGCATATTTCAGTGCCAGTGGCGTAACAAAGAAAGCAGCAGAAAAGCTGGCATCTGCAGCAAAGACAGATACCTATGAGATCAAGCCTGCAGTTCCTTATACAAAGGCCGATCTGAACTGGATGGATAAGAAATCGAGAAGCAGCGTAGAGATGGGAAACAAGTCCTTTAGACCGGAAATTGTGAAAGATGATTTGGATTTATCTCAGTACGATACTATTCTGGTTGGCTTCCCTAAAATGGAGTATAGTTTATAGTAGTGTATAGCGTGTATCAAGTTATAATTATGAGGTTGAAAACTACGGTATACACAGATGATGCAGAAAAATGTGTACAGCGTTTATATAGAGAATGACATAGAAAAGGAGATGCTGTAAGTGAAGAAACACATAAATTGGATGTTACTTGCCATTTGCATATTAGCAGGAGTTTTATTGACAGGGTGCGGATCGAATAACTCAGACAAGCAGAGTAGTGAAACCGCACAGAATACAGAAACGGAACAGGAGAGTTCAGAGAAAGAAAAGTCTGATGAAGCAGAAACAACGGCAACCGAAGCATCTGAACAGGATAGCACAGAAGAAACCAGTAAAGTTCTGGTTGTATATTATTCCGCAACAGGAAATACAAAAGCAGTAGCAAATTATATTGCAGATGCTACAGGTGGCGATTTATTTGAACTGGAGCCAGTGGAACCGTATACGGACGAAGATCTTAATTACAATGATCCTGACAGCCGAGTATCTCGTGAACATGACGATGAGAGTTTAAGAGATGTAGAGCTGGTTTCCACGACAGTTGATAATTTCGGTGAGTACGATGAAATTCTGATAGGTTACCCCGTATGGTGGCAAGTAAGTGCATGGCCAGTAAATCAGTTCATCCAAAACAATGATTTTACAGGAAAAACAGTTATTCCATTCTGTACATCAGCATCTTCTGGACTCGGAGATAGCGGAAAACTCTTAGAGGAAATGGCTGGAACTGGAGACTGGCAGGAAGGAAAGAGATTTTCTTCTAGTGCATCAGAAGAAGAGGTTCAGGACTGGGTAAAGAGTTTGAATCTGAATTAAATATAATAGAATGATATAAGCAGCAGGGACAACGATAAAAAGTCGAGGTTCTTGCTGCTTTTCTAATATTTAGCAACAGTGAGAAGGTTGCACAGTATTTGCCACGTCATTTCAGTAGATCTGCTGAATAGCTTTCTTCCATAAGTGTGGTATAGTCTTGTGCTTGGAATAGGAAAACTACACAGAAGGGAGAACCGATATGACAGCAAAGCCAGATATTATCTGGAATGAGCAGTGCCTGGGGATTCGGATAAGCGAACAGATATGCAATTATCTGAAAAAGCACGATGCGGAATACCAGAGACTGCAGAAGGAAATACTGAAACTTATAGAGAGGTATCCAGTGATAGAAACATTTATGGAGTCGAATCAGTCAATCAGCCTAACGACCGAAGAGCATAAGGCAGTGCATCGATATTTCCAACTGGAGAACGGGAAGGAAATGATAGAAGAACAGTACCATTTTTATATGGGACAGGCACAAATGATCTCTTATGGAGCAATGCTTGGAAAAATTAAAAAAGCAATAAAGGGAAAGGATGACAGTGACACAAAGAAACTGTTGGAGTTGCTGATGGATACCTGGATTGATGAGGTAGAAGATGAGCTGAAAGAAAATACAGTGTACCAGGGAATGCTGGAAAAAATATCAAAATATGAAGAACAGGTTCAGACAATGGAATTATCAAAAGAAAAGCGAAAAACGATAGATGCATATGTTACAGAAGTAAGCGAGAGGTGGATACTATATTCGGAATCCTTATATCAGGCTGGTATGCAGAAAATCTTGGAACTGCTGAATCTGTAAAAGGGACGGATAAAATGGGGAAGCACGAAAGGAACTTCCCCATTTGTCACTTTTATTCCTCTTTTCCATCGATGAGAAATATGTATGAAACTTGAAAGATTTCAGCAATGGCTTTTAATTCAAGGTCAGTGACATAACGCTTGTTTGTTTCGATTCTGGTGATTACATTTTTATCCATATCGTAACCAGCTAACTGGAGTTTATAGGCAAGATCACGCTGAGACATATTGTGAGTCCTGCGAAGCTCAATCAACCGCTGGCTGATCAGATTCTTCTCACCAGACTGTGCTCTTGGCTTTGGCATCTTAAATCTCTTCCTCTCTGGTAAAAAGATGGTTTGTCTCACTTTTTGCACCATCTGTATTGATTTTAACGATTGGACAAGGTAGAATCGGTTGTAAAAGTGAGACAAAAACTGAAGAGAAGGGAGAAATGTATGGAGCAGGCAAAGATAGAACAGCTTGCATTTTTATATTTATGCAGTGAGCATGATAAAAAGCTATTACTCAAGAAAGAAAAAATGCAGTTAGCTGATTTTGACAGGTTGACCTATTTGATTTATCATTTGGGTTTTAAAGAATACCATATAAAAATATGGATGGAATTTGCAGGGGATTTCCAAAAGGAATGGGATTGCCTGGAAGCACTTCAGGAAACAGAAGGGTGTGTTGGAAACATAGATAGTACTGAATCAGAAGTTAGACTCCATGAGATGTGGATTCAGGAATTTTGCAAAAATACACCAATGGAAATCAGAGAATGGATACGAGAACTAGATTATCAATAAAAAATATGATACCATTGTCGATGAAAGTGAATTTAGCAAATCGGAATTTGTAAAGGAGGAGAAATAATTTTATGACTTTTGAAGATATGTTTAATCGTTTCTTCTCAAAGGGGAAGCCATATAAAGAAGTTCGTTCGTAAAAAATATTGATGAAAGGACGAACTATATATGGAATATGTAAAATTGAATAATGGTATAGAAATGCCAATGGTTGGTTTTGGAGTATTTGAGATTCCAGCAGAGCAGACAGCACAATGTGTATTTGATGCAATAGAGTGTGGCTATCGTTTAATTGATACTGCACAGGCGTATTATAATGAAACAGAGGTTGGTGAAGGAATTCAGAATGCAATTCAAAAGTTGGGCATAAAGCGAGAAGATATTTTTCTGACAACAAAGGTCTGGGTGACAGAATTTGGATACGAGAAAACCAAAGCATCAGTAGAAGAATCAATGAGGAAGTTGAAAACTGATTACATTGATCTTGTATTGATTCATCAATGCCTGTCAGATTATTACGGAGCATATCATGCCTTGGAGGATATGTATGAAGAAGGTAAAATTAAAGCAATAGGTATTTCTAATTTCAGTGCTGAGAGAATGGCAGATATTGCAACCTTTAATCGAATTGTACCTGCGGTTAATCAGGTAGAAACGCATATGTTTTGGCAACAGTATGAACTTCATGGATGGATGGAGAAATATAATATTCAGCATGAAGCATGGGGACCGCTTGCACAACATCGTCTGAAAGAAGTAATAGAACATCCTGTTGTAAAAGAAATTGCCCTAAAATATGGAAAAGAACCTGTACAGATTGCACTTCGCCATCATGTGCAAAGGGGGATTGTTGTGATTCCTAAAAGTATACATAAAGATCGTATGAAGCAAAATTTGGATATTTTTGATTTTAAGTTATTTGATGAGGATATGGAGCAACTCAAGAAACTTGATGAAAATAAATCTATGTGGGCAGAATACGATGATCCAATGATTGTACAGTATGCTATGGAAGAATAGGGGAATATCAACATGAATAATATTGAAGGAAAAGTAGTTATTATTACAGGAGCATCCAGTGGCATTGGAGAGGCAACTGCGAAAAAATTAGGAAGTTTAGGTGCAAAAATTGTACTTGCAGCAAGACGTAAGGAACGTTTGGAGGTATTGAAAAAACAGATTGAACAGAATGGAGGTACTGCAGTATATAAAGTAACCGATGTTGCGGATAAAAAACAGGTAGCAGAACTTGTGGAATATGCAATCAGCAAATTCGGTCGGATTGATGTACTTGTGAATAATGCTGGCATCATGCCGGCATCGTTCCTTGTGAAGAACTGTACAGATGAATGGGACAGAATTATTGATATAAACATAAAAGGAATTCTTTATAATATAGGAGCTGTGCTTCCACATATGAGAGAACAGAACTCCGGACATATCATAAATATTTCGTCAAACGCTGCTTATACGGAAATAAGTCCATATTCTACCGTGTATTGCATGACGAAACATGCTGTTAAAAACATCAGTAGTGGATTACGTCAGGAGGAGGCAATCGCTGGTTCTAAAATCAGAGTAACAGATATAGGACCGGGAATGGTTGATACAGAGCTGGTGTCAACCATTATAGAACCAGAAATGAAGGCAGTTGCGGATCAGCTTTTCAGTGATAAGTCAAAAATGATTACACCAGAGCAGATAGCAGATGCAGTTATTTATTCTATTGAACAGCCGGAGCATACGATGGTAACATCCGTTGTGATTCAGCCTAATTTATAAGATATTATAAACTGCACTGACAAATAAATTTCAGTTTGTAGCGTTAATTAACAACTAAAAATTATTGGATACAGCTATGCGTATTTATTTACAAAATATACATAGCTGTATTTTTTATTACGGGCAGGGCTCTTCGGGGTTCTGCCCTTTTTCTTTTTCCAGACCAAAAGACCACCTGCTGGAAAAGAACAAGAAAAACCAGAAAGGATGTGGTGACTTATCATTATAGGAATCGATCATGGATATTATGCCATCAAAACTCCCCATGTGTGCTTCCCGACCGGATTGACCGGATACGATTACGAGCCGTATACCATGCAGAATGTCCTGCAGTACAATGGGAAATTTTATGTGTGTGGAACCGGGCGGCAGACGCTGGTGAGAAGCAAGACTTCCAATGACAATTATTATCTTTTGACAATGGCAGCCATTGCCCAGGAGATCCGCTATCGCCGGGGAGAGCGGAAAACAGATGTAGTTCTGGCAGCCGGTCTCCCTTTGGCAAGTTTTGGCAGGGAGAAAAAAGGCTTCCGGGAATATCTGTTTCGGAAAGAGCAGCCTCTGCTTTTCCGGTACGAGGATGAGAGCTATGAGATCCGGATTCAGGATGTAAAACTGTTCCCACAGGGATACTCTGCGTTGGCCCTCCACCCGGAATGTGTTCGGGAAGAACCTTCTGTTCTTCTAGCAGACATTGGTGGTTGGACCGTAGACCTGATGCGGCTGGACAATAGTGTTCCAAACGCCGCTACCTGCCGCAGCCTGGAGCTTGGTGTGATCCGGTGTGTGGATGAGATTACCGAGCAGGTACGCAGAAATACCGGACTGTCTGTAACGGACATTCAGATTGAACGTGTTCTGAACGGTCAGAGCTGCAGTATGGACCCGGTAGCAAAAGAAATCATTGTCCGGCATGGACGGCTTTATACGGAGAAAATTCTGTCTGCAATCATGGAAGCCGGGTTCGATCTGAAGGCAATTCCGTCCGTGATCATGGGCGGCGGAGCCAGCATCCTGAAACGGCACGTGACACTGCAGGACGGGCTGTGTCGGCAGATTTACCTGACGGACGTACACGCCAACGCTTCCGGCTACGAGCGGATTGTGGGGCAGATGTGCACGAAGTAAAGAGACCCGTTTTCTCGTTCCGCCTGAACCTTGATAATCCGGACCACAAAAAGGCATGGGAGATCCTGCAAAGTGTTCCGGATGGACAGAAGAGCAGCTATCTGGTTCAGGTGATCTTAAAAGACCAGGAAAACAACCAGCTGGAGAAAAGCATCCGGCAGGCGATCCGGGAAGAACTGGCAGGTGTTTCCATTTTTGGCTCCGGGGAGAGTGTTTCAAAGAAGGAAGAAATCCCGTCTCAGATGCTGGATTTTCTCTCCGGGCTTGAGGATGCATTCTGAAAAAGTCAAGTCTTTCCCAGTGCTAAAATAGCCAAAATTCAAGCAGTCAAATTAGTATAAATCACGGATTTTTGAAAGGGGTGATGCCTATTGAATGTTATTAGATCTGCATCCTTTGGGGGCTTTTGAAGGCCTCATATTCGTTGGGTATTGTGAATAGCTTTCTGTCACGTTTTAGGGTATGTTGTGTGTAGAAAAAAGAAAGGAGAACAGACGCAATGGAGATGAAAAACATATGTGGAAAGATCCCGGTAGAGCTGCATGAGAAGCTAAAGCTGGAGGTCGAAGAGTTAGGAATCAGCATACCAAAATACCTTGAAATGGTAATCGAAGAACACATGACAAGAAAAGGAGAAAAGATGAACATGGCAAATTCAAGAACAGTAGCAGTACAGGTAGACGAAGAGTTATTTTCCAGACTGAAAGCAGTCCTCGCCAAAAACGGCATGAAACAGAAAGACTTCCTGATCGGACTGATTGAAGCGGCACTCGAAAAAGAGGAAGCCAAATGGAAAACGGAGTCAGAAGAAACTGAGGAAGAGCCAGCATTGGAAGAAGTTGAACCAGAGGAAACGGAGCCAGCAGAACTGGAAGAGAATCAGCCAGAGAAGCCAGAGCCGGAAGCCGAAGAGCCAGAAGAGCCCGAGGAAGAGCCGACTGAACCGGAAACGGAAGAGCCCGAGGAAACAGAGCCGGCAGAAGCAGACGAAGAGGAACCAGAACTGGAAACCGAAGAGCCGGAAGTAACAGATCCAGAGGAAGCAGAAGCATAGACATCAAAAAACAGAAACCAAAAGACTAAGACGGTGCAGAGAAATCTGCACTGTTTTTTTCGCAGCGAAGGGAGGCTGATAGCCGGAACAATTCGATTTTTTGATCTTTTCAGCGGAATCGGAGGATTCCGAGAAGGACTGCACAGAGCAGGGGGCTTCACCTGTGTCGGACACTGTGAAGCAGACGCGTATGCAGACCACAACTACCGGGTGCTGTTTGATACGGAAGGAGAGTGGTTCTGCAATGACGCAAGAAATATTGAAACAGAACGAATGCCGGACTTTGATCTTTTATGCGCGGGATTTCCTTGCCAGGCATTCTCCATCGCTGGACGAAGGGAAGGATTTGCCGATGCAAGAGGAACCCTTTTCTTCGAAGTTGCCAGACTGGTTGCAGACAAACGACCTTCGTATTTTCTCCTTGAAAACGTACCCGGTCTGCTTTCGCATGACAAAGGGCGGACGTTTCACACCATCCTCAGTACGCTATCTGAACTGGGGTACCATGTCGAATGGAAGGTGCTTAACAGCAAGGATTTCGGAGTCCCCCAGTCAAGGAAGCGGGTGTATATTATCGGATATCTTGATGGAAGATGTGCCGGAAAAATATTACCTTTCCCAAAAGCAAATGGAACAGCTCTTATACAAGTCCATGCTGGCAAACAAGGAGAAAGAGTCTACGCAGAAGAAGGACTGAGCTGCACGCTGACCAGTGGAGCTGGCGGTATGGGCGGTAAGACCGGATTATACGAAGTCGGTATCCCCATCAAGGAAAACACCCGAAAAGGGTACAAGATGGCTTATGAGGGTGACAGCATCGACCTTGGCTATCCGGGCATCAACAGCCGCAGGGGAAGAGTCGGGCATGAAATCGCCCATACTCTGACGACCGGAAACCAGCAGGGGACACTGCATTTTGTAGATATTTCCCCTCCGCCGCTGGTGACTGAGGTTGCAAGATGTCTGAACACCAGAAAGGATTCCAGCATCCATAACCACAGGGGCGAAAGCTCCGGGGTGCTGGTAGAAGAACCGCCGAGGGCAGTGTTGACACCGGCCAAGGAAAAAGTCCGCCAGAATGGAAGAAGGATGAAAGGACCGGAAGAGCCGATGTTCACCATTACGGCAACCGACCGTCATGGCGTGATCTACCACGGCAGAATCCGCAGACTGACACCAAGGGAGTGTCTGCGGCTGCAGGGATACCGGGACGATCAGATATCTAAAATGGAAAAAGAGACATCTGACAACCAGCTTTACAAGCAGGCCGGGAACGGCGTCACCGTCAATGTCATTGAAGCGATAGGCAGAAATCTGAAAGCCGTGGATGAAGAGATCCGAAGCAGCTCACCTGTTCCAGAAGCGAAGGGTGGGTGAAACAGATCGATTTAAAAGACCAGTATTTCGGTACAGAGATTGAGATGACAGGTATCAGCCGTTACAATGCGGCTGTTGCTGTTGGAAGAATGTTTGGAACAGAGCCATATTCGATTCGTTCATACAGCTCATGGTGTGTGAAAGATCCAGATGGAAAGGTTTGGAAGTTTTCCTATGATTCCAGTATCCGTTGTCAGTACAAGTCTCATGGGCGTTGTCTGGATGCTGACAGCGACTATGCGACTGAGATGGTATCCCCGAAACTGGAATATTCGGAAATGGGGAAGCTCCAGGAAGTGGTGCGGTGTGTCAAAAACGCAGGTGCTTTTGTCAATTCATCCTGTGGCATGCATGTCCATGTGGATGCATCCAACCATACACCAAGGAGTCTGAAAAATGCACTGACGATCATGTACTGCAAAGAGGACATTCTGTTCAAAGCATTGAATGTACAGACCAGAAGGGAAGATGAGTACTGCCAGAAAGTCCGGCCTATGGTATTAGAGAAGATTCGCCGGATGCCGAACAGCACCATCACAATGGAAAAATTCAAAAGGGCATGGTATGAGGGAAATGACGGAAGCTCCGAGCATTACAACTGGACAAGGTATTATGCATTAAACCTACACGCTGTTTTTTCCAAGGGAACACTGGAATGGAGGTGTTTTGAAAGCATCCTCCATGCAGGAAAAGTCCGGTCGAACATCACACTGGCACTTGCCATATCCGCACAGGCAATCAACCAATCCTGTACCCATGCAAAAAAGACGGAAATCGGGGACAACCCGGCGTTTACTTTTCGTACCTTTTTACTTCGTCTCGGATTGATCGGGGACGAGTATAAAAATGTGCGAAAACATCTTCTTGCCAATCTGGACGGCGATAAAGCATGGCGGTACGACAAAAGCACCTATGCCTGTCTGCAGAATCCAAGACGGACAGAAGATGCAAGGTAATAGAATAACAGGAACAAACAGGCCGGGTGGGAACATCCGGCTGTTCTTATGCTAGATGAAGAAAAAGAAGAAAGAGGTAGAAAACATGAAGAGTAAATATCGTTTCAGGCGAATCCTTTCAGGAGTGATGGCGGCAGTTACCATCTTATCCACGGTCATTTCACCGCTGACCGTTTATGCTTCAGAAGAGCCAAAAGCGGCAAAACCGCCAGCTTATGAATCTGTAAAGGATCTTCTGGATGAAAATGAAGTGGTAAAAGCAACCGATCTGGAGTTGGAGGTCGGACAGGAGTTTGATGTTTCCATGGATTTTACAAATCTGGAAATCAAGGATGAAAGCAAAGTCAAGGTGACATTCCAGAAAGCAGAGAATGACGCTGGAGAGAGCTTCAGTACCAGCCATGCGGACACTTATCATGCCGTTTATTATGTGGAGCCAGTTAACCAGAACCATCCGGTTTATCAGATTGGAAGAAACCTGATCGTAAAAGAGCCTGTGACAGCGGCTCAAAGTGAACCGCAGACAGAACAGGCAGTCACAGAAGAGGATACCGGTTCTGATGATGAGGAAGTTGCCTCGCAGGAAGAACCGGAGACAGAGCCTGTAGAGACAGAAATTGTTGAACCGGAGACGGCTGAATCTGAAACAGATGAAGCTGCGACAGAGGAAACTGAGACAGAAGAACCGGAAGAAACCGAATCTGAATTTCAGGACGGACTTTCCGAATCCGAGTTTGATGCCGCATTAAAGGAATCCGAAATGGAAAATACAACCGATGAAGAATCCGGGCTGACACTCAGCGATGTTCTGGAGCAGGCAGGGGAACAGGATATTGACCTGATGGCAATGGAAGATGGGGAAACGGTTTCTTTTACAGCATTCAATGCCAGTACAAGAGCAACACAGGACGTGGATGTGACAAGAGGGACTGCATACTATTATGCAGACTACGGTCTGGGTTCCTATGTAACTTATAAATATACCGTAAAATTTGGAAATGTGTCTGCAACCGCTTACTGTGTGCAGCCGTCCAAGGCAGGACCTGGGGATGGTGTCTATAAGATTACCAAGCTGGGTGATAGCAAAGCACTGGCGAAAGTCTGCTACTACGGAACAAAAGCATCCGGTGAAAATGGATTCTTTTCAGAAAAACATCCTGATTTTTCCGCTGGAAAACAGTTTATCATTGTCCATCTGGCGGCCTCTTATGCCAACAACAGCGGTGACGCTTTTTCTGGTACGAATGCAACCGGACAGGCTCTTGCAAAAGAACTCTATGATTACTGCATGAGCCAGCCGGAGATCCCGGAAGTGGACATGAGTTTTTCCAACGCAGATGTTACTGCATACATCGACGGAAACAGCCAGAGAACAGAAGAGATCACCTTCAAGGCATCCGAGCTGCAGACCATCACCATGAAACTGCCGTCCGGTGTCAAACTGCATAACGTGACAACTGGAAAAACAAGCAGTGCAGGGGCATCCGTGGAGATCTGCGGCGGTACCAAATTCTATTTATCCGCACCGCTGACACAGGCTGTGGATGTCAAAGGGGAATGGTCTGTCACCATGAAGGGAAGCATCACCAAAGACTACTCCGCTTACAAGATCACAACCGGAAGCGAGACACAGGACCTTGCCCTGGTATTTGGAGAGGGCGTGACCGATGAGAAATATGTAGATTTTAAAGTATCATGGGTAAAACAGGCAACTCTGGAGATCGTAAAGAAAGACCGCAAGAGCAACAAAGCCATCGCAGGTGCAGTCTATGGCGTTTACAGTGACAAGGACGGAAAGAACCTGATCACAAAGATGCCGGCCACAGATGCCAACGGAGCTTCCAGCGTTACGATCACCAAAACACAGGATACCGTATACCTGAAAGAGATCTCCGTACCAAACGGATATGTGCTGGATACCAAAGCCTACGATGTGAAACTGGTCATCGGGGGTACCGTAAAACAGACCGTTACCGATGCAGAGCAGATGGCAAGCCTGACTGTTTATAAATTAGGCGAAGTCCTGACTGGAGCAAAGGTGACAGATGATGGAGTTTCCTTTGTTTATACCGAGCAGAAACAGAAGGGTGCGGTTTATAACGTTTATGCCGCAGCGGACATTGTATCCGCAGACGGAACCGTCATCTATAAAAAAGACGCACTGGTCAAAGCCGGACTTACCACCGGAGATGACGGAAGTGCCACACTGGATAATCTATATCTGGGCAAATATGTGGTAAAAGAAATGCAGGCACCACAAAATCTGGTATGCACAGGCGAAAGTCAGGAAATCACTCTTTCCTATGCCGGAAGCAACGTAGAGAAGGTCATGGGAAGCGTGACATTCAAAAATGACCGCCAGAAAGCAAGCGTGAGTGTATACAAACAGGATAAGGAAACCAAGAAATACCTTCCGGGCGGTACTTATGGCCTGTATGCCGGAAATGACATTAAAGCAGCGGACGGAACCGTTGTGGTCAAGAAAGATACCCTCATTGAGAAGGCAGTGACCGGAACAGACGGAAAAGCCGTATATCAGGCAGACCTGCCGATTGCCAACAGCTATTACATGAAAGAGGTGGCTGCACCGGCCGGATATACCAGAAACAGCGAGGATGTGTATTCCTTTACGTTCCAGTACACCACAGACAAAGAGGCAACGGTTTCTTTCAGCCATACGTTCCAGAATGAGCGTGTAAATGCGAAGATCAAACTGGTAAAAGAGGATTCTGAAACCGGAAAGACCGCACAGGGAGATGCAACCCTTGAGGGAGCGGTTTACGGACTGTATGCCCGTGAGGATATCGTCCATCCGGATGGACAGACAGGTGTCCTTTACCAGGCAGGAACACAGATTGCAACCCTGACTACGGATGCAGATGGAAATGCAGAAGTCGCAGACCTCTATCTCGGAAAGTATTACGTTAAAGAATTGACGCCGCCTATCGGATATCTGGCAGACACGGAAGAACATGATCTGGAGTGCAATGACGAGGGAGATCTGGTTCAGACCGTAGAACGTACCGTAACTTCTCTGGAAGATGTGATCAAACAGCCGTTCCAGGTCATCAAGGCGGCCAATAACGGAAAGACGGATGCCGATCTGTTAAAAGGTGTGGGATTCAGTGCATATCTGGAGAGCAGCCTGAAGAAAAATAAGGATGGTTCCTATGACTTCACATCCGCAACCCCGGTTGTGCTGACCGCAGACGGACAGACAGAAATGTTTACGGATGAGCGTGGATATGCATGCTCCATTCCGCTTGCATACGGAACCTATATTGTAAGAGAGACCACCACACCGCACAACTTCAAACCAGTTGATGATTTCAAAGTTGTGATCTCAGAGAACCATCCGGATCAGCCGCAGGTATGGCGTGTGCTTCTGGATGAAGAGTTTGAAGCAAAATTAAAGATCGTCAAAAAAGATGATGAGACAAAGAAATCTGTCCTGGTTCCGAATACCGAGTTTAAGGTATACGATCTGGACAACAAGAAATATGTGGAACAGGTAACCACCTATCCATCTACTACGGTACATAAATCCTATTTTACCGATGAGAACGGATACCTGATCCTGCCGCAGAATCTTGCTTGTGGAAATTACCGCATCGAAGAAGTGACTGCACCGGATGGATATACCCACAGCACCAATACCGTGGAAATCAAGGTAGACAGCGATACCGCATACCAGGAAGATCCAGTCAGCGGTGACTTGATCATCGAGGTGGATTTCGAGAACCACCCGGCAAAAGGCAGACTGACCATCCGCAAGGAAGGAGAAGTAGTCAAAGGCTTTGACAAGGATTTCAGTTATGAGGAAGCCAGCCTTGCAGGAGCTGTGTTTGAGGTTTATGCTGCAGAAGATATCTATACCGCAGACCATCAGAAAGATGAGAACGGCAACCGCTATCTGGAATATGCCAAGGACACACTGGTGGCAACGGTAACGACCGATGAAACCGGAAGTGCTGTAGTTGAGAATCTTCCGCGCGGAAAATACCGTGTAGAAGAGAAAAAAGCACCGGAAGGATACACCTGGAATGCCAAAGGCGAAGAAGTGACCTTTATCTATGCCGGACAGGATACCCCGGTCGTAGACGAAGAAGTGACCTTTACCAATGAACGCCAGAAAGTAAGCATCACGGTAGAAAAACAGGATGCAGAAACAGGAAGCACGGTAGCTGGAGCTACATTCGGTCTCTATAATAAGAAAGAAATCAAATCCGGCAACAAGGTAATCGTGAAAGCGGACACCTTATTACAGGAGATCACAAGCGATGAAAAAGGACAGGCACACTTCACTCTGGACCTGCCGCTTGGAACTTATTATGTAAAAGAAATCTCCGCACCGGATGGTTTTGTCTCTTCCGACGAAGTACTGGAATTTGATGCCACCTATCAGGGACAGGACATCCCGACCATCAAGCTGAAATCTGTGAAAAAGAACCAGCCGACCACCATCGAGGTGACAAAATCTGACCTGACCACAGGCGTAGAGCTGAACGGGGCATCCCTTTCCGTTCTGGACAAAGATGGAAACGTGATCGACAGCTGGACTTCCGTAAAGGATGAGGCCCATGTGATCAAATACCTGACTGTTGGAAAAACCTACATCCTCCGTGAATCCCTTGCACCGCTTGGTTATTTAAAGACCACAGATGTGGAATTCACCGTTCAGGATACCGCAGAAGTACAGAAAGTGGAAATGAAAGACGATGTGCCGAAAGCACTGCTAATCGTAAACAAGAAAGGCGAATTCCTCGATAAGATCACCCTGCTGGACAATGTCAAAGGCGTTGTAGAGCATCTGTTTGAGTACATCACAGGAAGCCTGTCAGACGTTACCTTTGAGATTTACGCTGCAGAGGATATTAAAGCAGCCGATGGCGTAAGCCCGGATTATTATTCCAAAGACGAACTGGTAGCAACTGTGACAACGGATGCAAACGGCATTGCAAAAGTATCTGATCTTCCGGTTGGAAAATACTATGTCAAAGAGGTAGGCACAGCATATGGGTATGTGCTAGATGAAGAACCACGATATGTAGATCTTTCCTACCGTGATCAGGATACCCCGGTTGTCGTATACGATGAGGACTGGCAGAACAACCGTCAGAAAGTAAAAGTGAATGTCCTGAAGAAAGAAAAGGATACAGATCGTGTATTAAAAGGCGGCATCTTTGGTCTGTACACCAGAAACGACATCCTGTCCGCATCTGGAACGGTGCTGATGGAAGCAGATACTCTGATTGAGTTAAAAACAACAGATGCAGATGGAAAGATTTCCTTTATTGCAGATCTGCCGATTGACGGAACCTATTATGTGAAGGAGCTGTATGCACCGGATGGATTTGTCACCACCGGAGAAGAGCAGGAATTTGTTTTTGAGTACCAGGGAGATAAAGAAGCAGAAGCGTCCTATGAGTTTGTATTTGAAGATGAGCCAACAACCGTGGAGCTTTCCAAAACCGATCTGACCACGGGCGAGGAACTGCCGGGAGCCAGATTACAGCTGACCGATGAAAACGGTGCTGTTGTTGAGGAATGGACATCCACCGAGGAGCCGCACATCATCAAAGAACTGGTTGTAGGAAAATCTTATACACTGACAGAGACAAAGCCGGCCGATGGATATGCCACTGCGGAAAGCATCACATTTGTTGTGGACAATACTGCAGAAATCCAGAAACAGGTAATGGAAGATGACGTGACCAAAGTGGAGATCAGCAAAACGGATATTACCGGAGACAACGAGATCGAAGGAGCCAAACTGACCATCACAGATGAGAATGGCAAGGTTGTAGAGAGCTGGATTTCTGGAAAAGAGCCGCATTATATCGAAAAACTTCCGATTGGGAAATACACCCTGAAAGAAGAGCAGGCTCCAAACGGTTATGTCGTTGCGGAAGAAATCACCTTTGAGGTGTCTGACACCGCAGAAATTCAGAAAGTAGCCATGAAAGACGATACCGCAAAGGGACGCCTGATCGTTGAGAAAACGGATAAGGATACCGGAGCTGCACTGAAGGGTGCAGAATTTGAACTGAGGGATGCCGATGGCAAAGTTGTGGAAACACTGACCACCGATGAAAACGGTCATGCAACCAGCGGACTGCTTGCAATCGGAACTTATAAGGATGGCAAATTTGACAAAGCAGTCACTTACTATCTGGTTGAGACCAAAGCACCGGAAGGATACCAGTTGGATGAGACCAAGTATGAAGTGACTTTTACCTATGTAGATGACAAAACCCCAGTAATCGAAGTCATTCAGAAAGTAACCAACGAGAAACTGCCGGAGGATACCCCGGTCGTCAGCAACCCGAAAACAGGTGATAATACCAATCTCTGGATTCCGGCCCTGTGCCTGATCCTTTCCGCAGGCGGTCTGATCGGTATGGGTGTGGCATCCAGAAGAAAGAAGAAAAAAGGGGGCAGATAGGCTGAAACAATTATATTTTGCGTATGGAAGCAACATGGATCTGGACCAGATGGCATATCGGTGCCCAAAGGCGGAGGCGGTAGAAACCGTCCGCCTGGAGGGGCATCGGCTGACCTTTGCAGGTGTAGGAAGCGGTCTTGCCACCATCTTCCCGGAAGAGGGAAGCCATGTGGACGGCGTCCTCTGGTCACTGACCGGGGACTGCGAAAAGAGCCTGGATCTTTATGAAGGCTATCCTGATTTTTACGACAAACAGGAAATCACTGTCAAGAATAAAGGTGGAAGGGAAATTAAAGCCATTGTCTATATCATGACAAAAGACTATATGCAGAACTTTAATCCACCCGGACGGTCGTACCTGACCGGAATCTTGAAGGGCTGCAGGCAGAACCAGATCCCGACAGAGCCGATCCTGAAAGCAGCGAGGAAACCACCTGTACCGGGAAAGACACAGAAGAGTCAGCCAAAGAAGCAGAGGAAAGCCGGCCCGGAACGATGAAAATCGTGAAAAAACTTTTTCAAACGGTATGCCTTACAGCCCTTTTCTTAAGTGCCGGGTTTCTGATTTACCACATGGTATATCTCCCAATGGAGAACAAAAAGCTGGTGGCAGAGCTGAAAGGGAATTTCCCGGAGCCGGAAGCTCCGGGAGCCTCAGGCTCTGAAAAGAAAGACCAACCAGCTGGAAGAAAATGCCCGGTGGCTGCGGTAGACCTTGTTTCTCTTCGGGAACAATACCCGGATGTACAGGGGTGGCTGACAATACTGGATACCGGGATCGATTACCCGGTGCTTCAGTCCGAACAGGAAAATGGAGAATTTTATCTGAAGCGGAATTACAAAAAGGAGTATGACATCAACGGAAGTCTGTTTTTGCAGGCAGACTGCAAAGTGTCTGAAAGCAGGAATCTCATCATTTACGGTCACAACATGAACAGCGGAGCGATGTTTGGAAACCTGGACTTATATGCGAATGAAACGTATTATCAGGAGCATCCCTTTACTTATCTTCAGACAGAGGATGGCATTCAGGAATACAGGATTGTCACGGTGCTAAAAGCAGACCTGGAGTTGTTCCCCTTCCAGAAGAAACTCGCAGATGCGGAGGCAGTGCAGGAGTACTTAAAAGCAGCCAAGCAAAGAGAAGTGTTCGAAACTGGGGATGATTACCTGACGTGTATATACGATAAGGTTTTAACTCTCGTCACGTGTTCGTATGAATGGAGCGGTGCCAGGAACATCGTCCTGGCTGTACCCGTTTCCGGGGCATTTTGGAGCGAGAAGTGTTCGTAAGTACCCCAAAAGTGCAGAAAATGAGACAAATAATGACCGCGCGGAACGGGAAGTGTTCAAAACAAGGGGATTATATGAGGTTAGGTGTTGGGAGTATTCAGGAGGAAAAAAGTGTTCCAAAATGGAAACTCTAACCATACTTTACGGGATATCCGCCAATGTTCCGGCGAAAAGTGTCTGCCCCCCTGAAAAGTGCAGAATGTGAGACAACTTATAACCCAGATCCGGCAGGAAGTGTTCCAGAAAGGAGCGTTTCCTGCCGTTGTTATTTACTTGGAAAGGATGGTAACGATTATGAAACGATTTTATACAGCGGAATCCGTAACGGAAGGACACCCGGATAAGCTCTGCGACCTGATCGCAGACAGCATTCTGGATGCGTGTCTGAAAGAGGATGAAAATTCCAGGGTGGCCTGCGAGGTGATGGCGACCAAAGGAAACATCATCGTGGCAGGAGAGATCACAAGCAGATTTGAGCCGCAGGTGTTTGAAATCATCAAAAAAGTGTTGGAGAGCGCAGGCTATGAAGCGGAAGAAATCCACATGGATGCGCTCATCCACAGGCAGAGTCCTGACATTGCCGGGGCGGTGGAGCAATCCAGAGAATGCAGGGCAGGGACTGTTTCTGTTCAGAGCGGACTTGCCAGCGGTGCCGGGGATCAGGGCATCATGGTTGGATACGCCTGCGATGAGACACCTCAGCTCATGCCGATGCCAGTAGTTCTAGCAAACCGCATCGTGAGGGAACTGTCTGCAAGCCGCAGAAGCGGTTATATCATGGGAATCCTGCCGGACGGAAAGACACAGGTCACGGTGGAATACGAAGATGACAGGCCAGTCCGTCTGGATACGGTCATTGTTTCCTGCCAGCATGAAGAGGAAAAATCTCTTCGGAAGCTGGAGCATGAGATCCGGGAGAAAGTATTGCGCCCGGCACTTCGTATGCTGCCGCCGGATGAGGACACCAAAATTCTGATCAATCCATCGGGCAGATTTGTGTGCGGAGGTCTGGATGCAGATACCGGACTGACCGGAAGGAAGCTGATGGTGGATACCTACGGCGGTCTGGTTCCGCATGGCGGCGGTGCATTCTCCGGGAAGGACTGTTCCAAAGTTGATCGTTCCGGGGCATATATGGCACGTTACATCGCCAAAAACATGGTGGCTGCAGGACTTGCCAGCCGATGCCAGGTGTCCCTTGCCTACGCCATTGGGGTTGCCCAGCCAGTCATGGTACAGGTAGATACCTTTGGAACTGGGAAAATCTGTGCGGATGACTGCCTTGCTGCAGCAATCCCTCTGGTGTTCGGGCTTACCCCAAGCCAGATCTGTGACACCCTGCACCTGAAGCGGCCGATCTACCGACAGAGTGCCGTGTTCGGGCATTTTGGCAGAAAGGAATTCCCGTGGGAGAAAATAGATAAGGTAGAGCAGCTCCGGGATACCGTGATGTAATGCCGTGGATTCCAGAAGAGGAAATCAAACGGGCAAGGGAGATCACCGCCATTGAGTACCTGAAGAAATACCAGCCGAACCGCCTGAAAAAATCTTCAGCCAGAAATGAATGGGAGCTGACGGACCACGACAGCTTCAAGATCAACGAACTCACCAGCCAGTGGCACTGGAAATCCAGAGATATCGGGGGTACCAGTGCTTTAAATTTCCTGATCCATGTAGATGGGTGTTCATTTCTGGAAGCGGTGCAGATGCTGAAAGATGAGTATCCCACCTATATCCCTCCGCCTGTGGAGGCAAAGCCCAAGAAGCCGTTTGTCCTGCCGCCGGCCAGCCCGGACTGCCGCAGAGTGTTCCGATACCTGAAAGAGCGGGGCATCAGCGGCGAGATCTTACAGCGGTGTGTTCATCTGGGAATCCTATATGAAAGCCTGCCCTACCATAACGCTGTGTTCGTAGGCCGGGACGAAAATCAGGTGGCAAGATATGCTTTTCTGCGTGGAATTTACGATGCCAGCGGAAAGTCTTTTAAGATGGAACAGGCCGGAAGTGAAAAGGCATACGCTTTTTGTGTTCCGGCAGAAGAGGGCTGCAGACGGGTTGCCGTTTATGAAGCCTGTGTGGATGTGCTGGCTCACATGACACTGGAACAGGGAAACCGGGATAAGTACCGTCTGGAGCTTGGCGGGATCAGCGCCCCAAAAGAAGGACAGAGCCAGCGGAGCATGAAAAAGCCGCAGGCATTGGAACATTTTTTGTCCCAGCACCCGGAGATCACCGAAATCGAAGTGTGTACCGACAATGACTTTGCCGGACGGTGGGCGTGTGAACATATCCGAAAAGCCTACGAAGGTAGCTATCAGATCATCGAGAACCTGCCGGAAATCGAAGGAGCGGACTGGGCAGATATGGCAAAGATAGCTGCCCGGACACCAGAGAAACGGCAGGGCAAGGAAGTGAGGTGATGCCTATGAAAAACAAAATAGAAGTGGAAATACTTTCCCCTGTTATGGCAAGTTTTATCCCGGAACGCTCAGACAGTGTGGACTGGGAAGATGCAGACCCATTGGAAGGAAACGAGCTGGTGCCATACCAAGAAGCCATAGCAGAAAAAATTGACCAGGTCAACCGACTTGGTTCACCGGACGACACCCCCTGTAATCTAATGGATTATTTTCACGGAAGCGACAGTGTCCGGGAAAAAGTAGAACGCATTACAATAGGGGTAAAAGAACAGGATAATGTTTTATACGGATGTGCCAGACTGACGCTTTGCAAACCTCTGACATCAAGAGAATATGTCGAGGTGGAAGAGTATCTGCGAGGCCAGTACAGCGATGGCTGGGGTGAGGGCATGGAGCAGAGGGAGATCAAAGTAGACGGCGGCGAATTATATCTGCATTTTTATGTTGGTGCAGGTTCGGATTTTCTGATTCAGATGAAAGCACCGGAAAACGGTATGCAGGAAAAGCAGCCGGAACAAAAGCCGTCCCGTCCAGAGCTTAAGCTCTTAGGGCATGACGGAAATATTTTCTCAATCCTTGGGGATGCCTCAAGACTGCTCAGACGTGCCGGAATGTCCGAACAGGCTAATGAGATGGAAGAACGTATCTACAAGAGTGGCAATTACCATGAAGCGCTGAGAATCATCAGCGAATATGTGGAAACCGAACTGTCGGATCATCGTGAACAGCCCAGAACGCCGAGAAAAGAAACACCGAAAAAAGAGGATATCTGCCGATGAGCAGTTCCATAGATAGAAGCACTTCCGGAGAAATCTGGAAAATAAGCAACCGAAAGGATGATGCCTATGGGAAATACCCTGAAACTTGAAAACCTTTTAAAACCGGACTGCCTGCCAGATGAGTCTGCCGGAGGGGAGAACTGGCGTATCCTGCATGGGGATACCTTAAAGCTGGTCAAGGGATTCCAGCCGGGGATCTTTGATGCAGTCGTGACTGATCCGCCCTATGCGTCCGGGGGAACCAAGCAGAATGAACGCAACCGTACCACCAACCAGAAGTATAGCAGTATGAAATCGGAGAACGCCCTGCCGGATTTTGATGGGGATAACAAGGACCAGCGTTCCTGGACCCACTGGATGGCAGAATGGCTGTACGATGTACGGAAAGCCTGCAAGAAAGGGGCTCCGATCTGCCTTTTTATTGACTGGAGACAGTACCCGTCCATCACCGATGCCCTTCAGTGGGCAGGCTGGATCTGGAGAGGAACCGCAGTCTGGGACAAGGGAAACTCCCGTCCTCAGAAAGGCAGGTTCCGCCAGCAGGCAGAATATATTGTCTGGGGGAGCAACGGCCCGATGCCGATCAACCGCCCGGTGTCCTGCCTTCCGGGGGTATTCCGTTATGGAAATCCGCAGAACCGCATCCATGTGACAGAAAAACCTCTCCAGCTGATGAAGGATGTCATTCAGATCTGCGAGCCGGGCGGTCTGATCTTAGACCCGTTTGCCGGAGCTGGTACTACTATCCTCGCTGCGGCAGAGTCAGGATATCAGGCAGTCGGTATTGAGGTAACGGATGCGTATTATAAGCTGGGAAGTGACCGTGTCCGAACCGCACTGGAAGCATTGGAAGAAACAGAAAACAAAGAATCGCAGTAACCGGATGTCTGTCAGACATCTGAAAAAAGAAAAAGAAGAATCCAGATGTCCACAAGACATCCACAGAGCCGGGATGCTTTGTGGGTGTTTTTTTAGATCACGCCGGACAGAGGTAAACTGTCCGGTCAGGAAAGGAGATGGTCGTATTGGAACAGGCACTTGCTTATGTATGCTGTTCTGCAGAAGAGGGAAAGACCAAGGTACAGCGGTACTGCCGGAAGATCTACGAACTGGGATATGTACCGATCTGCCCGCAGTACAGCTTTTCCCCATTCCTTGATGATGGGGATGCAGAGGATATGCAGGCCATGCGGAGAATGTCCCACCAGATCTTAAGACGATGCAGGATGGTGGTCGTCTGCGGAAAAGAGACCACCGGGACGATGAACACGGAGATCAGCATGGCTGACAGACTCCATATCATCTGTACCACGCTGGATGGGTTGAGCAAAATCAAGGAAAACGAATGATTCAGAAAAACGACTGGTTCAGAGGGGACGAAACCGGATGCGACTGGTTTTGCAAGCATAGCGTTTGGATATCCAAACGCACTTTGGGGAGAACCCCAATCCCCCATACTGAGCCGTAAACAAACGAAAGGAGAACAAAAAAATGTTAGGATTTATACTTGGCACAATGACCGGAGGAGTAATGGGCGTTTTTGCAATGTGTCTTTTCATAGCTGGAAAGCGGGAAGATGAGGCACTGGAGCGGTGCCGGATGAAACGGAAAGAGATCATCAATCACGGTGCATGCATCTGTTTTGTAGACGGCAAAGGAAAGGAACTGTTCCGACTCTCAGACGGGGAGAGCCTTGTGCAGAATGCCCCCAATGGAGAGCGGAACGTATCCACCTGTCACTATCTGGATGCAGAATCTGCTATGATCGATGGGAAGAAATGGAACCTTCTGGAGTTTGCAAAAGAGATGGAAAAGAGAGGGATCATGTTCGCCCCAATGGAGCTGTGCCAGGTACCGGAAAGGGGGTGAGACCCATATGAAGAAAAAGATCATTGCTGCAGCGGTAGCCATCGGCGTTCTGGCAGGTTTCCTGATCTGGAAAAACCGTGAAATGTAATGGAGTAATCAATAACCCGTCGGAAAGCAGGTGAAGAGATGAGAAAAAGAAACCATGTGATACCAGTCCGCCTCAATGCAAAGGAGCTGCGTTTTCTGGAAGAGCAGGTAGAAAAAAGCGGCCTGTCCCGTGAGGAATATATCCGTTCCATTGTCATGGGCGGCGAAGTCCGGGCAAGACCCTGTGAGCATCATACGGAGCTTTTGCGGAAAATATCCGGTCTGTGCAACAACGCCAATCAGCTTGCCCATGTAGCCAACGGCTGCGGGCTGGCAGGGGAAGAGAGCATCCGGGAAATGCTCCGCATAACGAAAGAAACATGGAGGCTGGTCAAAGAGGAATGGTAGCCGATGGCATATACCAGTATCATCCCGGTCAGCCGTCTGGACAATTCCATCACTTACATCCGAAACAAGGATAAGACCACAAAGAAAGGGCAGAATGCCGGCTCTCTGGAAGAAGCCATTGATTATGCCATGAACCGGAACAAGACGGAGCGTTCCGTTTTTGAGGATGCCATCGGCTGTGTCTGTGAGACTGCCTATCAAGATATGGTAGCTACAAAGAAACGGTACCACAAGATGGATGGAGTACAGGGCTATCATCTGGTGCAGAGCTTTGCCAAAGGGGAAGTTACACCGGAACTGGCCCACCAGATTGGCATAGAGCTGGCAGAAAGGCTCCTTCAGGGAAAATATGAAGCAGTGATCACCACCCATCTGAACACGGAGCATTACCACAACCACATCGTGTTTAACTCCGTGAGCATGGAAGATGGGAAAAAGTACCACAGTAACAGCAGAAGCTACTACGAGGACGTGCGGAAAGCTTCGGATGCCCTGTGCCTGAAATATGGCTTATCAGTTATCGAACCGAAAAACGGCAAAAGGAAGTCCTATGCCCAGTGGATGGCAGAACAGGACGGAAAGCCGACCTGGAGAACCTCGATCCGTCTGGATATCCGGGATGCGGTGGCAGAGAGCTTCACATGGAAACAATTTCTGGACCAGATGAAACAGAGGGGATACCAGTGGAAGCTGAACCAGAAGTACATTGCATTAAAAGCACCGGGGATGGAACGGTATATCCGCCTGCGGAGCCTTGGGAAGAATTACTCGGAAGAGAGCATCCGGCAGTGGATTTTGCAGCCCAAAAGCAGGATACCTGCTGAAATGGAACATACTTCCCGAACCCCGAAAAAGAAGTTAAAAGGGATACAGGCCCTGTACTATTCCTATCTGTACCAGATGGGTGTTTTAAAGCAGAAGCCCAAAAGGATCTCCCCGGTGCTCCGGGCAGATATCCGGAAACTGGATGCCAGAATTGAGCAGATGGAATTTCTCCAGAAGCATCAGATCACCACCCGTGAAGAGCTGATGGCATACCGAACCCCATTGGAAGAACAGGTACAGGCACTCACAAAGGAACGAAAGCGGCTCTACCGGAGCGAACCGGACAGTGTCAGGATCGGTCAGATCACCGAAGAACTGAAGCCGCTTCGGAAGGATATCCGCCTTTGTATCCGGATCGAACAGCAGTCCAAAGAGATGGAAGAAAAGATGCGTCTTGCAGAGCAGATTCAGAGACAGGCAGAACAGGAAGAAGCACAGACGGAGAAAACCAGACAACCGAGAACAGAAAGCAGGTGAACAATATGAACTATGGAGGCGATGCGGCGGACCAGATCGTCCGGTATTCCCTGGACGGTGTGGACCACGGGCTCAGGCTTTCGGGTACGCTGGCAAAGCATCTGGCGGTATTTGTTGCCGCCGTATTAAAAGATCAGAAGAAAACGAGGGGCAGAACCCGGATGGTGCGGATGTTAAAGGAGAATAAGCCATTGAAATTTTTTACCGTACCGTCCGACCGCCTGCGTGAATTCTGCAGTGAGGGCAGGAAACGAGGGCTGCTCTATGTCATTATCCGGGATAAAAAGAACCCGGAGATGAGCGAGGTCATGGTCTTTGCAGATGACGCAGCCAAGGTCAACCGGGTCATGGATAAGATGAACCTTGATTTTGTAAGAAGCGAAGTCGGGGAAGCTGTCCATGAGGTAACCGCAGGAATGGAAACGCCGGAAACCGGAATGGTGCAGGAAACCGTACAGATGCCAGAGGGCGAGGTGCAGTTCGAGATCAGCGATCTGGACGAAGCATTCCAGGTTGGTGATATGGATTTTTCTGAAGGAGAAAAGAACCAGAACCACGATGGAAAGGAAATGTCCGAACCGGAAAATTTTATCCCGGTGCAGGAAGAGGGGGAAGAGAATCTGTCCGGCTCTTCCTTGCACAGCAGAAATATTTCTACCGGGCAGGAAAACGGGACTGAAGGGACAAAGCAACAGGAACGTCCCAGTGTCCGCCGGGAGCTGGAGAACATCAAACGGGAGAAAACAGAGGAATCCCAGAAGCGGAGCCGGGAAAAGAACCGTGGACCAAAGAAAACGCAGAAGAAAGCAAGAAATAAACGAAAGGTGAAAGCGAGGTAGTAGATGGACCTGACAAAATTTTTAGGGCAGGACACGCAGGAGCAGTCCACCCAGCGGTTATCGAAAGAGGAATATGCCGCGCAGAAAAAGCAGGAGAGGGAAGAAATCTGGGGCATGATCGATGGAAAGGCACAGGAGGTCTTCCAGAATGGGGACTCCTTAAAAGGATTCCTTGATTTTATGGGACAATGCAAGCCGCAGAGGACAGACAACCTGTTCCTGCTCTATGCACAGAACCCGGAAATCCGGCAGGTCAAGACCTTTGAAAAATGGAAGGAAGAAGGAAAGGTGGTCAAGACCGGAAGCAAGGGATACAACTTCATTGTCGGACAGGAATATGAAAAGGATGGTGTCATCCAGCAGGGGTACTCCATCCAGAAAGCCTATGACATCAGCCAGATCCGCACCAAGCAGCCGGAAGAGGCGGAGCCAAAGCCGATGGACCAGCTAATGGAAGCACTGCTGACCGACAGCGAGGTACGGATTCAGATTGCAGACAATCTGCCAGATAAGGTGCAGGCGCAGTACATCCCAAACAAGCGGACGATCTATGTCCGAAATGGCATGAGCAAAAATGCAACGTTCCATTCCATCAGCCGGGAACTGGCCTGTGCGTCCCTTGACCATCACGATGGAAGCTACAGCCGGGCAGGGGTATCGGCACAGGCCTATTGTGCGGCGTATGTAACGGCACAGAAATACGGCGTGGATGTCTCCGGCTTTTCCTTTGACAAGGTATGCCAGATGCAGGCATTCGGTCAGAAAGATCCGAAAGAACTCCGTTCCTTTATCCAGGATGTAAAGAGTGCAGCCTATTCCATCGGCAAGCAGGTAGACCGCAACCTTGGCAAAAGTGAGCAGGAATTTATGACCGATGAATTTGCCATCCCGGAGGAAAAAACAGAGAAACCAGCCAAAAGTAAAAAGTCCCCGGAACGCTGATAAAAAGGGCGTTTTTGGGCTCTTTTGCAGTAGCTTTCCAGGAGCAAGTGTGGTATGTTGTGGTTGAGAAAAAGAGGAAAAAAGGAGGCTCGCCTATGACAAGAATGCGATATGTAAAGATGGACCGGATCATGAACCACATGCTGATTCATGCCCTTCGGGAAGTGTTCCGGCAGGAAAAAGAACAGGGGCTTCCGGTAGATACCACACGGGATCTGGTTCTGAAACTTGCAGAGCAGGAAGAAGGAAAGCTCTACCTGACAGAAGCCGAACACACCAAATCCGTAGAAGCCTTAAACAAGCTCCGGGACACATACATCAACAACGGACGCTATTCCGATGGGATCGACAGCGTCCTGTTAAAAATCATGAAATCCAGATACCGCCCATACCGTGGACGGGGAAGATGAAAGGAGGCGGTACATATGTATCGAAACATGACAAGTGAAAGGGTGGAATCCATGCGGAGAAGATATCCGCCGGGAACAGAAGTTACTCTGAACAGCATGGAAGGGGAAAGTCATATGCCACCCGGTTTAAAGGGAACGGTGGATATGGTGGATGATGCAGGGCAGATCCATGTAAACTGGGAGAACGGAAGCAGCCTTGCCCTCGTTCCGGGAGTGGACAGCTTCCACATCACGGATCTGCCAAGAGCAGAGAGGCCAAAACAGCAGCCATCCCAGTAATAAACAGCCGGAAGTCGGACTGGGTGATCTGGCTTGCCGGACTGCCTGTTATCTGGTGGGCAGCGATCCTGATTGGGGATGCCATCCAGCCGGGCAGGAATCTTTTTGAGCTGATGGAGGTTCTCACGGAAAAACTGAACCATCCATTCCAGCTTCATTATACGGAATATACCATCAAGTCGGTGCTGGTCTGCACGTTACTTTACGCAGCCGGGATCGGCATTTTTTATTCCAGCCAGAAGAACTACCGCAGAGGGGAAGAGCATGGCTCTGCCAGATGGGGAGATGCCCGGCAGATCTGTAAGAAATACAGCCAGAAGCCGTACTCCCAGAACATCCTGCTGACGCAGAACTTCCGCATCAGCCTGGACACCCACAAGCACCGCAGGTGTCTCAACATCCTCGTGGTGGGAGGCTCCGGTGCAGGAAAGTCCAGAGGCTTTGCCCTGCCGAACATCATGCAGTGCTGCTGTTCGATGGTCATCACCGATCCGAAAGCCGAGCTGCTCCGAAAGACAGGCGGTCTGCTGGAAAAGAAGGGATATGAGGTGCGTGTCTTTGACCTCATCAATCCCGACACATCTTTTTGCTACAATCCATTCGAGTACGTCCACGATGACAAAGACGTACTCCGTCTTATTTCCAATCTGATACAAAACACCACACCAAAAGGTTCCCACTCCTCCGACCCTTTCTGGGAGAAGAGCGAGACAGCACTGCTTCAGGCACTGATGCTGTACCTGCTTCACGAAGCTCCGCCGGAAGAACAGAACTTTGCCATGATTATGGAGATGTTAGGTTCTGCCCAGGTAAAGGAAGAGGACGAGGACTATGAGTCCCCTCTGGATATTTTGTTTGACCGTCTGGAGATGCGGGACCCGGACAGCATTGCCGTCAAGCAGTACCACATCTACAAGCAGGCGGCGGGAAAGACCGCCAAGTCCATCCTGATCAGTGTTGGTGTCCGTCTGGCGGCCTTTAACCTGCCGCAGATCGCCAAGCTGACCAATACCGATGAACTGGATCTTTCCAGCATGGGTGAGAAGAAAGTAGCCCTTTTCTGCTGTATCCCGGATGCGGATACTTCTTTGAATTATCTGGTAGGCATGATCTACAGCCAGCTTTTCCAGACGCTTTATTACATGGCAGACCGTGTGCATGGCGGTGCCCTCCCGGTTCCGGTCAACTGCATTATGGATGAGTTTCCAAACGTATCCCTGCCCAATGAGTTTGAGAAGATCCTGGCAACCTGCCGATCCCGTTCCATTTACTGCAGCATCATCATCCAGAACATGAGCCAGCTAAAAGCTCTGTTCAAGGACTCCTGGGAGAGTCTGGTGGGAAACTGCGATGAGTTTTTATATCTGGGCGGCAACGAAAAAGAGACACACAAATATGTATCAGAATTACTGGGAAAAGAAACCATAGACACCAATACCTACGGGCAGACCAAGGGCAAATCCGGCAGCTACTCCACCAACTTCCAGCAGAGCGGAAGGGAACTGTTACAGCCGGATGAAGTCCGCATGCTGGACAACCAGAATGCCCTTCTGTTTATCCGTGGGGAGCGGCCCATACTGGATGCCAAGTATGACCTGATGAAGCATCCCAACATCCGGTATACCGAGGACGGTGGAGCCGGCCCGTTCAACTATGCGAAAGCACCGCTGGCACATGACGATTTTACGTTTGACGAAACAAGATATGACGATTACGAACTGCTTCTGGATGAGGACATCATCGGGGAGCTTTTTTGATGGGAGGAATGCCAATGAATTTACTGAAAAATAAGAAACACACAGAAACCAAGAAAGAGACCGCACTGCTGAAGATGAAGAGAGGGCAGAAGAAACTGTTTGTCCTGTATGCGGTCATGGTGCTGACGATCTGCATCGGGGCAACCTGCGTTTACGCTGCAGGCGATCCGCTGACCGTAGTCAATAACCTGTCCACCTTTATCTTTTCCCTGATCCGAGCCATTGGCCTGATCCTGCTGGGATTTGGTATTGTGCAGGTCGGCCTGTCCTTAAAGAGCCACGATCCAAGCCAGAGGGCAAATGGATTTTTGACACTGGCAGGCGGTATCATCATTACCTTTGCAAAAGAGATCCTGGACCTGATCATGGGATAGGAAGAGAGACTAGAAGGGGAGCCATGCGACAAGCTGGCTCTCCGCTCACTTTTGCAGGATGGGAGGTGAAACTGTTTGAGTGATAACTGGATCGTACAGAATCTAAATTCTGCCTTGCAGACCTGGAGTGACAAGCTGGCTGAGATCTGGACACTGCTGACGCAAAACCCGGAGAATTTCAAGGGCGGTGCGATCTGGAGTGTGATGACGAACATCAACGGTGGACTGAAAGCCATCGGGTACGGCCTGCTGGTTCTGTTCTTTGCAGCGGGGCTTGTGAAAACCTGTGGAAGCTTCACGGATATGAAAAAGCCGGAACACGTCGTGAAAGCCTTTATCCGATTTGCACTGGCACAGGGAGCCGTCATGTCCGGCATGGAGCTTCTGACTGCAATCTTTTCCATAGTGCAGGGCATCGTGACAAACATCATGTCCCACTCCGGGATGGCAGGGGGAACCGTAACGGAACTGCCCTCGGAGATCGTGGACAAGATCGAAGCGGTGGGAATGCTGGAATCCATCCCGTTGTGGATCGTAACCCTATTGGGAAGCCTGCTGATTACGGTATTGTCGTTTGTCATGATTCTGACCGTATATGGAAGAATGTTCAAGCTGTACATGTATACAGCCATCGCACCGATTCCGCTGGCAACCTTTGCCGGGGAGCCGACCCAGTCCGTGGGGAAGAACTTTATCCGTTCTTACGCCGGGGTATGTCTGGAAGGAGCCATCATCGCACTGGCCTGCATCATCTTTTCGGTGTTTGCGGCAAGCCCGCCGGCCATCGGGGACACCAGCCTGTCAGCCGTGACCATTGTCTGGAATTACGTCGGGGAGCTGGTATTTAACCTGCTGGTACTGGTTGGGGCAGTCAAGGCATCCGACCGGATCGTAAAAGAAATCATGGGATTATAGGAGGCAAGAAAATGGAAGAACCAAAGACACTAAGCTATGACTGGCAATATGGCCGGGAGGAATTATTTCTCCAGATAGACGGTTATGGGGAGGATGACAATCTCTATATCGGGCTTTACCACATGGAAGATGGATGCCCGGAAAGTTTTGCAGACCTTACGGTAAATCTGCCTTTTGCTCCACTGAATAATATCAATGAAGCCTATATTGATCACAATTTCAGTAAAGAAAAGCTCCATTTTATAAGGCAGCATAAGCTGGGAAAGATACTGCCGGATACCGCATCCTCCGGTTACTGTATCTTCCAGAAAGTCGCATTTGATCTGAAAAAACTGGCAGAGCTTGATCCGGAAGGAACCAAAGCATTTATGGAAAGACATGGTATCCAGATAGAGGATGCACCAAAACAGAAACCAAAGAAAAAACAGAGATCACAAAGAGAAAGGTAGAAAATGACATGGAAGTGAAAATGAATAAAGAAATCCGCGACTATCAGGAGGCAATGTTCTGGGGCTTAAGTTTCCGGCAGTGCCTTTTTTCAGTGCTGGCAATTCTGGCAGCCCTTGGGATCTATTTTATTACCAGGAAATACGCCGTAGAACAGGTAACCGGATGGCTGTGTGTGCTTGGGGCGGCTCCCTTTGCAGCCTGTGGCTTTTTCCGTTACCACGGCATGACTGCGGAACAGTTTGTATGGGCAGTCATCAAATCCGAACTGCTGTACCCGAAACGGCTGGTATTCAAATCGGAGAACCTGTACTTTTCCTGCATGGAAGAAAGCCTGCAGCTAGGTGAAAAGATGATGGGAAACGGAGCGGAGCTTCTGGAGAAGAAGCGGACGAAACAGAAGAAACCAAAGAAACTAAGAGGAAGGGGTGATGCCTTTGATTAAAACCCTGAATCAGACACTGAAACAGGACAAAGAAAAATTCAAAGTACCGAAGTCTGTCCAGCAGGCCATCCCGATCCGTAAGATCTGGCCAGATGGGATTTTCCAGGTGGAGAGCAAGTATTCCCGTACATTCCGGTTTACGGATATCAACTATTCCATTGCCAGCAAAGCGGACAAGACGGAAATGTTTCTGGATTACTCGGAACTTTTAAATGCACTGGATTCCGGCTGTACGGCGAAGATCACCCTGAACAACCGCAAGATCAACAAGGAAGAATTTGAGCAGTCCCTGCTGATTCCAATGAAAGGGGATGGGCTGGATGAATACAGGAAGGAATACAACGATATGCTCCTTTCCAAAATCTCCGGTACCAACAACAGTATCTACCAGGAACGTTATCTGACTGTCAGCGTCCACAAGAAGAATATCGATGAAGCCAGGACATACTTCGCCCGTGTGGGAACGGATATCATCACCCATCTGGCCAAGCTGTCCTCCATCGGGGAAGAGCTGGATGCGGAACAGAGGCTCCAGATCTTCCGGGACTTTTTCAAGGCAGACGTTCCGCAGAGCTTTCCGTTTGATATGAAAGCCTTTGCGAAAAAGGGACACCGCTTCAAGGACTGGATCTGCCCGGACACGATGGAGTTCCACAACGACCATTTCAAGCTGGGTGAGCAGTACGGCAGAGTCCTTTTTATGGAAGATTACGCCAGCTATGTAAAGGATGAGATGATCTCCGAACTGTGCAGCCTTGGCAGGAACCTGATGCTGTCCATTGACATTATTCCGGTGCCTACAGATGAAGCGGTGCGTGAGATCCAGAACCGACTGCTGGGTGTAGAGACCAACGTGACGAACTGGCAGAGACGCCAAAATGCAAACAATAACTTTTCTGCTGTGGTTCCCTATGACATGGAGCTGCAGAGAAAAGAAACCAAGGAGATGCTGGACGATCTGACCACCAGGGACCAGAGGATGATGTTCGGTATCCTGACAATGGTACATATGGCAGACAGCAAGAAACAACTGGATTCCGACACGGAAACCCTGTATTCCATTGCAAGAAAGCACCTCTGCCAGATGGCAACTCTGAAATGGCAACAGGCCGATGGGCTGAATACTGTCCTGCCGTATGGCCTGCGGAAGATCGATGCGGTGCGTACCCTTACCACAGAATCCACTGCCGTCCTGATTCCGTTTCATACGCAGGAGATCATGCAGCCGGGCGGCATCTACTATGGGCAGAATGCCGTCAGCAAAAATATGCTGGTGGCAGACCGAAGGAAGCTGTTAAATGGAAACTCGTTCCGACTGGGAGTCAGTGGTTCAGGAAAGAGCTTCTCGGCAAAGGAAGAGATCGTAGACCTTGCCCTTTCCACAGAAGATGACATTCTCATCCTTGATCCAGAGTCGGAGTTTACTTCTCTGGTGGAAGCCTTAAACGGAGAGGTCATCCAGATCTCGGCAACCTCCGATACCCATCTGAATGCACTGGATATGGACTCTGCCTATGGCAATGACCGTAATCCTCTGATTGAAAAGTCGGAATTTATCCTGTCCCTGTTTGAGCAGCTTGTAGGAGCCGGAAACCTTTCGGCAAAGGAAAAATCCATCCTCGACCGCTGCACCGCAGATGTGTACCGGGATTATATGAGGGGCGGATACCAAGGGCAAGTGCCGACCTTAAAAGACCTGTACCGACAGCTCATGCTCCAGCCGGAGGAAGAAGCCAGAGGGCTGGCATTGTCTTCGGAATTGTTTATCAATGGCAGTCTGAACACCTTTGCCCAGGAAACCAATGTCAATACGAAGAGCCGTATCATCGACTATGACATCCGGGAGCTGGGCGAACAGTTGATGCCCCTTGGCATGCTGGTCACACTGGATTCGATTTTCAACCGTGTGATCCAGAACTGGAAGAAGGGAAAAACGACATGGATCTTTGCGGATGAGTTTTATCTGCTGTTCCGCTACGAATACAGTGCGGACTTTTTCTACCGTCTGTACAAGCGTATCCGTAAGTATTCCGGTTTTGTAACTGGGCTTACCCAGAACGTAGAGGAACTTCTGAAATCCGATACCGCCCGCCTGATGCTGGCAAACAGTGAGTTCCTGATCCTTTTGAATCAGGCCACTACCGACCGGGATGAGCTTGCGGCACTTCTGAATATTTCAGACAACCAGTTATCCTACATCACCAATGTGGGTGCCGGCCACGGCCTGATCCGCTGCTCTGGAAATCTGGTGCCATTTGAAAATTCGTTCCCAAGAAACACCAAGCTGTACCGTCTGATGACGACCAAGCCGGGCGAAGCGTAAGAGCAGTACAGACCGGGACTGGAGGTGAGAGATGAAGGATATCAAAACCAAAGAAGTTACAACAAAACCAAAGACCAAAAATCCTGCCTCCAGAATCCCCAAGGAGCTGATGCGGACGGCCATACTGGAGAGCAAGGAAAAATCCCAGACCATCGCAAATGCCAGGGATAATGATATGGGAGAACAGTCCCCATCAGAATATGCCAGTGGGAAAGTCTCATCCGCAGAGGAATGGGCTGCCAGAAAGACTGGCAGAACCGTAACCAGAGCTGGAAAGACAGCAGCACAGGCTTCCTACGAGAAGATCAAAACAAGAGCCGCGGGCAAAAAAGAAGCACAAGAAAAAGCGGAGAAAGAAGCTTCCAGAGGAACCGGGGACACACAGGCTCCTGATCAGGCCAGCCGGGAAGCACCGAAGCAGAAGAGTCGGGAACAGGCGGTATCCCGTGTGAGGATCAAAGAACGGGAAAACCAGGAAGTCCAGATCCAGAAAGCACAGCGGCAAAAGGCGATTTCAGATGCTGTCAAAACGAAAGAACAGAAGATCCGGGCAGCCAGGGAGACACCGAGAATCCAGAATGGGCAGGAGCTACCAGAAACGAAGCGGTTCTCCATCCGAGAACAGAGCCAGAAAGCGGCAGCAACAGATACCGCAAGGCAGAATGCCATTCGTCAGAAACAGCCGGAAACCATCTGGATCAAGGAGAAGCCAAGGAAGCCGCCGGAGCCGAAAACCATGCAGAAGCGTACTATCAAGACGGCTCCCCAGTCTGCGAAGATCAGCGCCCAGCCAGAGCAGAAGCTCCGAGTGGCCAGCTCCAATGCTCTGACAGCCCGGATGCAGAATCAGATGGAACGATGGGCTGCGAAACAGGCGGCAAAGAAAGCAGCCTTGCAGACTTCCGATGGAGTCCGCCGGATACAGAAAACGGCAAGGGCAGGGGAGAATACCTTCAAGGCAGCCAAAGCCGCCGTGGAAGCGGCAGCGAAAACCGTACAATCCATGATGGCTGCTCTGGGAGCCGCCGGAGCGGTCATGGTTCTGCTTCTGGTTATCATAGTCGGAATCATAGGAGGTGCGGCATTCTCTGGAACTTCGGAGAGCAACGAAGCACTTAGCCAGGAAGTCCTTTCCTATACGTCAACCATCCAGAAATATGCCAACCAGTATGGAATCTCCGAATACGTCTCGGTGATACAGGCAATCATGATGCAGGAATCCGGTGGCCGGGGGACAGATCCCATGCAGAGCAGTGAGTGCCCATACAACACCCGGTACTCCAACAGCCCAAATGCAATCCAGGATGCAGACTACTCCATACAGGTGGGAATCCAATATTATGCGGACTGCCTGAAAGAAGCCGGATGCACCAGCCCACAGGATATGGACAAGCTGAAGCTGTCCCTGCAAGGGTATAACTACGGCAACGGATACATAACGTGGGCGCTTCGAAACTACGGGGGCTACAGTGCAGAAAATGCCCTGCAGTTTTCCAACGAGCAGGCGGCTTCGCATGGCTGGAGTGCCTATGGAGATCCAGAATACGTCCCTCATGTCCTGCGGTATTATTCCAGCGGCGGATTGTTTGCCGGCCTGTTTGGAGGCAACGGCCAGATCGTATCCGTGGCACTTACCCAGCTTGGAAATGAAGGTGGCCAGAAGTTCTGGTCGTGGTATGGCTTTGACAGCCATGTAGCATGGTGTGCCTGCTTTGCCAGCTGGTGTGGGGATCAGGCTGGACTGATCGAGAGCGGCAAGATGCCGAAGTTTTCCATGTGCGATGATGGAATTGCATGGTTCCAGAGCAAGGGAAAATGGAAGAGCCGGGGATACTCGCCAGCACCCGGAACCCTGATCTTTTTTGACTGGAACGGGGACGGAACCTCAGATCATGTGGGAATCGTGGAGAAAACCGAGGGAAATGTCATTTATACAGTAGAAGGAAACACCAGCAATATGGTTGCCCAGAGAAGTTATAATATAAATGACAATACAATTATGGGTTATGGACTGATTAATTGATAGCCATATTATAAGATTTCTTTGCTTAAAACCAAATTTCCAGGCAAAGCATTATTATATGCCTGCCTGGAAAAGGGGAGATATCTATATAAATCTGTTATAACAGAATTGTTGTTAGGCGATGCCGTTTAAAAAATTGGGTACCCGGAGGTTTAAACGGCATCTTTTGAACTTGCAGGGATAAGAATAAAATAATAATGTGGTAAAAATATGGTGAAATGAAAAAAATTTAATTTGCAGGCTATTTTAGAGTTTCCGATATTCAGATGGCGATACATGAAATATTTCTTTAAAGGCAATAGAAAATTTACTTTGGCTTTCGTATCCAACACATTTGGCAATCTGGGAGACACTGTCATCTGTATCCTTAAGTAATCTGGCAGCTTCTTTCAATCTATGTTCTTTCATATGTGCGGCAATGGAATCACCATATACTGCCTTGAATACCTCTTTTAACGTTGAGGTATTGACAAGAAACTGTTTGGATAATTGTTCGATTGTGATTCGTTCTCCAAGGTTCTGCATCATATATTCATGTATTTTTTTGATCAGTTCCGTTTGCTCGGACGAATAGGAGGAAGGTGTTTTTGCATGGGAATCAGGGAGCGTGCTTAGGTATAAAAAAAGTTCCAGAACTTTTAATTTGCATATATCGTTCTGGATCTTAGAAGATATTTTATCAATACCGAAAAAAAGATGTCCGATCTGCTCATTTCCTGAAAAGACAGAGAAATTTTTATCATAGCAAAGATTAGTAATCCAGGACAGATCAGAAATACCTTTTTTTAATGGATATTCGGAAAGGGTATGTTCCAGATATTCAGGAGCTACGAACAGGGAGATACCTTTGTAGTAACCTAAAGGAAAGTAAAGAGTAGAGTGTACACAGTTATCCATACGATGAACAGACAGATCCCCGCTGCCAAGGTAGATATGGCTGGAATGATCAAGTTCCCATTCTAAACGTCCATGCTGGCAAAAATCAATCTGGATCAGAGATTCATATGCCGGATGATATCCGGAAAGACTGTTTGCCCGGAAAGTAAAAAAAGTCATAAAACATCCGGGGAAGAGTGGAAGAATGGTTGCTTTTCCAGTGCCATTTATTTTGGTTTGAAAATTCATTTTTTGTGGAAAGATATCTGTATTCAAAGATGTTTTTCCTAAAATTTTTATATTTCCATATGGAATATCCTGTAATTCCTGTGAAATTAAATTCTGATCATATACAGCCATAAATTGAAACCTCTTTTCTTTAGCGTGTATTGGATGGACAGGTTATTTCAAGTGTTTTTTCAATACTCAGATGCAGCAGGCGGCTCTGTTCTGTATCGGATGCTTTATAGCAGACTTCCTTTCCATTTCGCCGGCTGGTTACAAGACCGTTTGATTTTAAAAGACGCAGATGATGAGATACCGCCGGGCTTGTCATACCCATCAATGTAGAAATATTGAGGACACATTCTTCACAGTGACATAGCAGCCAGAAGATACGTAAACGGCTGGTGTCTCCGAGAAGTTTAAAGATATCGGCAGCAGCTCCAAAGTTTTCTGCATTAGAAAGCTGAGGAAGAAGTTCTTCCACATTTTTTTCCTCATGGTTATGAGGTAAATGAAATTCAGATGTCATAATCAGGCTCCTTTTCTTTTGAGATTGTTCCATTTGGAAGATGTTTGGTTCTGTTTGGAAGAAGAAAACCAAAGTGTGTTGACACTCCTTTATGATGCGATTATACTACAGCCATAACAAATAAACAAGTGCTTAATGCTTGAACAAAAGAAAGGAGTTTTCTATTTATGAAGAAAACATATAAGATTGAAGTAGACTGTGCAAACTGTGCAAACCTGATGGAAGATGCAGCAAAGAAAACTGCCGGAGTTGCAAATGCAACGGTTAATTTTATGACACAGAAAATGATCGTAGAATTTGAAGAAGGTCAGGAACCGAAAACAGTTATGGCAAGTGTTGTGAAAGCCTGCAAAAAAGTAGAACCTGACTGTGAAGTGTTTATCTGATAGACAAAAGTTTCCCTTGTTCCTGAAAATTAATAAAGACTATAAAACCAAATCGCCCCGGAATAGGATATATTTTGGGGCGTATATTTCAAATAATATATGAAAAAATAATCATATGTTCAATAAAAAGGTGGGACAACATTATGACAAAAAAACAGAAAACTATGCTGATCAGAATTTTAATAGCTACAGCAATGTTAATCGGACTTTCATTGGCCCCGATTAGTGGCTTGCCGAGGATGGCACTTTATATGGCCACATATCTGATCATTGGATATGACATTTTAAGAAAAGCGATAAAAGGAATCATTAATGGACAGATCTTTGATGAAAATTTTCTGATGGCAGTGGCAACGGTAGGTGCGATCGCACTGGCTATTTATGAAAAAAGCGGTGATTATAATGAAGCGATTGCTGTTATGTTATTTTATCAGATCGGTGAATTGTTTCAGAGCTATGCCGTTGGAAAAAGCCGTCGCAACATCAGTGCGCTGATGGATATCCGTCCGGATTATGCGAATATTGAAAAAGACGGAAAACTGGAAAAAGTAGATCCGGATGAAGTGGAAATTGGCAGTATTATTGTTGTCCAGCCGGGCGAAAAAGTTCCGCTGGATGGAATCATAACAGAGGGAAACTCTTCACTGAATACCAGTGCCCTGACGGGTGAAAGCCTCCCAAGAGAAGCAAATATCGGAGATGAAGTGATCAGTGGATGTATCAATATGACGGGTGTCCTTAAGATTCGAACAACAAAAGAGTTTGGAGAATCTACCGTATCAAAGATTCTGGAGCTTGTAGAAAATTCCAGTTCCAGAAAATCAAAATCAGAAGATTTTATTTCAAAATTTGCAAAGGTATATACCCCTGCAGTTTGTATCGCAGCACTGGCACTGGCAATTTTACCGCCGGTTGTTCGAAGTCTGTTCATGGGACTTCCGGCACAATGGGGTTCCTGGATTTACAGAGCATTAACCTTCCTTGTAATTAGCTGTCCATGTGCGCTTGTAATCAGCATTCCGTTAAGTTTCTTTGCCGGAATTGGTGGTGCAAGCCATGAAGGAATCCTGGTAAAAGGTTCTAATTATCTGGAAACTCTGTCAAAAACAAAGGTTGTAGTATTTGATAAGACAGGTACTTTGACACAGGGTGTATTTGAAGTAAACGGCGTTCATCATAACACAATGGAAGAAGCAAAGCTTCTGGAGTATGCAGCACTGGCAGAAAGCTCTTCTTCCCATCCGATCAGTAAGAGTCTGCAGCGCGCATATGGAAAAGAAATTGACAGGAACCGTGTCAGTGATATACAGGAAATCAGCGGTCATGGTATTCTGGCAAAGGTAGATGGAACATCTGTTGCAGCCGGAAACAGCAAATTGATGAAAAAACTGGGTATTTCTTATTCAGACTGCCATAGTGTAGGGACCATAATCCACATTGCAGTAAATGGAAGTTATGCTGGTCACATTGTAATTTCGGATGTGGAAAAACCACATGCAAAAGATGCGATTAAGGCTCTGAAAAAAGCAGGTGTTGAAAAGACAATCATGCTTACCGGAGATGCAAAACGAGTGGCAGATCAGGTGGCTGCAAATCTTGGGGTTGATGAAGTACACAGTGAACTTCTGCCAGGAGACAAAGTTGACGAAGTTGAGAAAATTCTGGAATCCAGAAAAGGAACAAAGGGAAAGGTTGCATTTGTTGGTGATGGCATCAACGATGCTCCGGTACTTTCCAGAGCCGACATAGGAGTTGCAATGGGAGCAATGGGAAGTGATGCTGCCATTGAGGCTGCAGATGTTGTTTTAATGGATGATGATCCGATTAAGATTGCAAAAGCAATCAGAATTTCAAGAAAATGTCTTGGAATCGTATATCAGAACATTGTTTTTGCTTTAGTAGTAAAATTTGCCTGCCTGATTCTTGGCGCATTAGGTATTGCGAATATGTGGTTTGCGATTTTTGCAGATGTGGGAGTAATGGTTCTTGCAATTTTAAATGCAATCAGAACCTTACATGTTAAGAACTTGTAGAATATATTGGATAACTGGGGAATTTCATATTTGAATGAAAATGAACTGTATTCTGTAGCAGAACTGTTTAAAATTTTTGGAAATACTTCACGAATCAGGATTTTACTTGCCCTCCACGAAAAAGAAACATGTGTAAATTGTCTTGCCAAAGAACTGGATATGTCAGAATCATCCGTATCGCACCAGTTAAATATTCTAAAAGCACACCGCTTAATAAAGAGGAGACGGGAAGGAAAACTGATATTTTACAGTCTTGCAGATAAACATGTTCGCCTGATTATTGATACAGGTCTGGAACATATATGTGAATTATAGAATATATGGTGATCCGACAAAGGGAGTGGCAGCGCAGGCTGCCACTTTTTCTGTAAATCCCCATAATTTTCCCATAACTTTTCTTTATACTGTGCCTGCAAAATATTTATGCATTTCAGGAGAATGTAAAATGGCAGAAAATGACAAAATACCGCAGGTACAGGATGATGAAAATGAACTGGAACAAAAGGGAAAGGATGGTGATCTGAATAACGAGATAGAATCAGAAACAGTGCTGTCGGACTTTTTACATGCTATGGGATTTAAAAATACGAAAAAGGAGAAAAAAACTAAAGACAAGCAGGAAGAAGTGCCTAGGGATGGTGAAATGACGGAATCCGTCGAGGAGGAAGAGTCAGAACCAGAACATGAGATAATGGTTGTACCAGAACAACGTACCAGAAGGAGATGGCCGCTGGGGGTATTTGGAGCGATGGCTTTGGGCGGGGCAGCATTGGGCATATACCACAGCCTGCCAATGCTACAGGAGCCAAAGCCACCGGCCCCGGATGTTGTAGCAACTTATAATGATCAGAAGATAACAATAGAAGAACTAAAGAATTTTATTGCTGCAGAAGGTGCAAAAGAAAGAGAGCATATGCTATGTCCAACACATGGTTATGACCATTCAAAGTGTGATGCAACGGAAGAGTGCGAAATACATCCTGTAGATTCATTAGAAGGATATCAGGAAATGGTATCCAAAATGGCTTCGGAACAAATGATTTTAAACTGGGCCAAAGAAAAGGGAATCACTGGCAGGGAAGAAGTTCAGCATAATATGGAAGATCTGTTGAATGATGCAACAGTTGAACAGTATATGTCGCAGCTTCATGAAGAAAATGTATCTCCTGAGTCAATTTCCAAGACAGAAGTTCAGCAGTACTATTCAGAAAATCAGGATAAATTCAAAGGAAAAAGCCTGGATGAGTCAGAAGAAGAAATCAGAAAGACACTTGCTTCTGAAAAAGATGGAAGTTTTTTTGAAACATACTTTGAGGATTTGAAAAAAACATCAGGATTACAGGTGAATTATGACGTATTAGAAGTTAATACACCAACAAAAGAAGAAATCTCTGATTACTATGAGCAGAATAAAGAAAAATATCAAACGTCTGCTTCAGCGGATTACAGCGAAATAAAAATTGCGGACGGAAAGATGGATACTGCTACAGAAGCAGTAAGAAAAATACGTTCCGGAGAAAGTCTCGAAAATATAGCAGGTTCTTTTGGCAAAGATAAGAAGGTATTCAAAAATTCGATAGACCTGTCTTCGGATACAGAACTGGGAAAAACAATTGCCACTATGAAAGAAGGTGAAATCAGCGAACCGATAGAAAATGAAGATGGAAGTATCAGTATCATAAAAGTAAATCAGAAAAAAGAAGGAGGGGTAAAAAAATTATCCGAAGTAACAAAAGAAATTGAAAATATTTTGTTGCAGGAAAATATAGATAAAGAATATACAACAAGAAAAAATGACACTTTATTTGTGGTTCACAGCAGACGTTATACACTGGGTGACTTTTATAAAGAATTTCAGGAATTATCAGAAGAATATCGTTCCAAATTTTCTACTTTTGAGGAGAAAAAGAAACTGGTAGAACAGATGATTGCCAAAGAATTGTTATTGGAAAAAAGCACTGATGGTGCGGATGATGGAGAAAACAGCCACAGTTTTGAAGAACTGCAGGTTCAGTATCTTTATCAGGTGATGCACCAGGAAACAGTAGATACAAATCTAGATGAACCTACAGAGGAAGAAATCAAACAGTATTACGAAGAGAATAAAGAATCTCTGGTGACACCGGCCTCTGTAGAGCTGAGTCTGATCTGGATCAGTCAGGGAGAAAATGGCGAAAAGAAAGAGCAGGCAAAGGCTTCTGCCGAAGAAGCATATGGGTTATTAAAAGAAGGGAAAGATTTTGCTGAAGTAGCAAAACAATATTCTGAAGATACTTCAGCTGAGAATGGTGGACAGATAACGGGGCAAATCTACAAAAATCATTTGGCTGAACCACTTGCTGAAGCAGTGTTTTCTTTAAATGAAAATGAATTCAGTAATGTGATCGAATACCAGAATGCTTTTTATATTTTGTTGGTAAGAAGCAAATCTGCAGAAGAGTTAAAGCCATTAGAGGAACTGTCAGATGCAATAAAAAGTCATTTAAATGAACAGGCACATGATAAGCTCTCGGAAGAGTTATCACAACAGATTCTAAATGATGCGGATCTAAAGATTTATGACAGAACCCTGAAAAAGATGCTAACAGAGACATAGGAGTAATTAATGATGGGAAGAAAAGAAAAAACAATTTTAGTGACAATCATTGCAAATATCATTTTGATTATCCTGAGATTCTTTCTTGCAGATATTTCGGGGAGTATTGGTCTTGCGGCAAATGCATACCATTCTTTCACCGATTTATTTGTAACAAGTGTTGTATTTGCAGGACTTATGATTGCAAGATTCTGTGGAGAAAAAGCAAGAAATATATCAAGAAAAATGGAACATATCCTGGCAATTTTTGTATCAATATTCATTTTTTATATGGGAATTGAGATTTTATCTGATGCACTCAGTGGAGAACAGACAGAATTAAAATATGTTCCGTTTGTTGCAGCCGGAGCTTTTGTAGGTGTTGTGATTAATTATTTTATGGCACGGTACAAGATTTATGTTGGCGAGCAGACCGGATCGGAAAGTCTTAAAGCAGATGGATACCATTCCAAAATGGATATGTATTGTGGGATTGCCGTGTTAGTGGGTGTAATTGGTTCCTTGTTTGGAATGCCGGATCTGGACAAACTGGCAGCTATTGTAGCAATGGTTCTTCTGATGATTTCCGGGTATGAAATTTTAACCGAAAATATTCGGGCATTGATGCACCCGGATGCGGTGGAAGAACATGGACATTATAATCATGGATTTCATGAAAATAAAAAGATGGCAGCAGGTATGTGTGCTGTAATGCTCATCTCATATTTGTTATCTGGAATATATACCGTAAAACTGGATGAGGAAGGTGTAGTCAGAAGATTTGGGAAAATTACCAAGGACGTTTCACCAGGTATTCATTACAGACTACCCAGTCCAATTGAAGAAGTTTCAATTGTAAATACAGGAGAGGTTCAGAGAATTGAAACAGGCATTCAGGAATTGCTTACAGGAGATACCAATCTGGTAAATATAAATTTATCAGTGCATTATCGGATTAATGATGCAACGGCATATTTACTGAATGTGAATAACATAGACACTCTGATACAGTCAGCTGCATCAACAAGCATTCGTCAGATTGTAGGAACCAGTAAAATAGATGATATTTTAACAGATGGTAAAGAACAGATGGAAGCTGCTGCCAGGGATTCACTCAGTCAGACATTGAACAAGAGTGACTCAGGGATCGAGATTGTGAATGTTCAGCTTATCCAAGCTGATCCACCTGAAAGTGTATTATCCAGTTTTCAGGATCTTGCGACTGCAAGGCAGGATAAGAGCATTTACATAAATGAAGCACTGTCTTATAAAAATACGATAGTACCACAGGCAAATGCTGATGCATATAAGATTGTGTCAGAGGCTGAAAGTTATAAAGAAGATAAAATTCAGACAGCCAAAGGAGATGCTGCTTTATTTGCCCAAAAAGAAAATGCGTACTCTAAATCGAAAAAAGTAACAAAGTTCCGTTTATATCTGGAAGCGATGGAAAAAGTACTTCCGGATGCACAGAAACTTCTGCTCGGTGCGGATGTAAATGTGAATAATGCAGAACTTTGGATTGGAAATAATACAAATTCAGGAAACCAGGAGGATAATGCAAATTGAGAAAAATACCTAAACAAGTAGTAATCGGAACAGGGCTTATAGCAATTCTTTTTGTGGCAACTTTAATGGTATATAAAGTGGATGTAACTGAATATGCAGTTGTAACGCAATTCGGAAATCCTGTAAATGTAAATGAAAATCCTGGACTGAAAGTAAAACTTCCAGATCCGGTTCAGTCTGTGCAGAAGCTGGATAAGAGAGTTCAGGTATATCAGACTAATTCCATAGAACTTCTGACATTAGATAAGAAAAGTGTGTCATTAGATTATTATGGAGCATGGAAAATAACAGATCCTGTTTTGTATCTGAAAACGGTGAAAGATCAGATCGGAGCAGAAGCCAGACTTACAGATGTTTTCTCTTCCAGTCTGGGTGTCCAGCTTGGTAAGTACAATCTGGAGCAGCTGGTAAATACCAATGCAGAAGAACTGCAGCTTGATACGGTGATAACAGATGCTGTTACCTATGCCAAAGAAAAAGCAGCAGAATATGGCATTGAAGTTGTGGATGCACAGATTCGTGTATTAAATTTTCCAGAAGCCAACAAGCAGAGTGTTTATGACAGAATGAGTGCTGAACGTGAGCAGATGGCTCAGAAATACAGAGCAGAAGGAAGTGAAGAGGCAGCTAAAATACGTGCTGATGCAGAAAAAGAACAAAAGCTGATTCTTGCGGAGGCATATCAGCAGGAACAGCAGATTAAAGGTGAAGGTGATGCGGAGGCCATTCGGATTTATGGAGAAGCATACCAAAAAGATCCTGAGTTTTATGAATTTATCCGTACACTGGAAACTTATGAGAAAACAATAGATGGTAACACAACACTGATTTTGCCGTCAACAGCAGAGATACTGAAATATTTAAGTGGAAGCACAGATGGGGCGGAAGGAGAGAATGCTGAATGAAAATACCATTAAAAAGAATAAAATCCACCTCAAAAAGTGATGAAACACAAAATCCTGAGAAAAAGAGATTTCGATTCAGATTAAAGAAAATTAAAATGCCGCATGAAAATGAAGTGGTAAAAGATCTTAAGGGTGCATTCGGACATATTAATCCCAAAAAGATAATTGGTATTATGGGGATTTCTATTGTCGCAATCTATTTTCTGACAGGAATTTATATAGTAAATCCAGGTGAACAGGCTGTTGTAAGAAGGTTTGGCAGTATCAGCAGCCAGTCTGTAGGAGAAGGTCTGCATTACAGATTTCCATGGCCAATAGATGAAGTACAGAAAGTCAATGTCTCAGAAGTTCGAAGAGCAGATGTTGGAATGTCACTGCCGGAACATATTCACCAGCCAGATGAAGAACCACAGGCGATTCAGCTTTTAACAGGAGATGAAAATATTATAACGACACAGGCAATTGTTCATTATAAAGTCAGTGATGCAGCAAAATTTCTTTATAATGTAAATGGAAATAATGAACAGCTGGTAAGATACAGTGTCGAGGCAGCACTTGTCAGGCTGATGGCAAATACAGCGGTTGATGATATTTTAAGTACAGAAAAGACTGCTGCACAGAATGAGATACTGAAATTTGCACAGGAAGAATTGAACAGGTATGATACGGGAATTCAGATCACAGCATTTAATATTCAGGAAATTGTACCACCGGATACAGTATCAGCAGCATTTTTGGACGTAACAACTGCAAAAGAAGAAAAAGAAACAGCTATCAATGAAGCAAATGGATATTATAATAGTCTGATTCCTCAGGCCAGAGCGGACGCAAGTGCATTGATATCTAATGCGGAAGCATATAAAGAAGAACAGATTGCAAAAGCAACTGGTGATACTGAGAAGTTTTTAAGTATGCTGACAGAATATAAAAATAATTCAAAAATATATTCGGAAGATACAACGAAATACAGACTTTTACTGGAAACAATGGATAAAATACTTCCACTTGTGAAAATGTATATTGTCGATTCAGCGGATGGAAATGTAGATCTGAAATTATATGATTCTGCATTATCCGGAAATATTTCTGTGACAGAATAAAATAGAGAAACAGTGCATTTGGCAAAAAACGAATTATAAATGCACTGTTTTTCGAGTGTTAATGAATGGGTGTGAAAAATGGAAAAAAGGTTTTTCTTATTATATTTACCAGCCGGAACATCTGCACAAATGATCTGTGTGGAAATCCGAAAAATATATGGTGTGGAATTTGTGGATTTTGAAAAAGAAACGAATATCCTTACGATAGTAGCCTTAAAGAAAAATATGGAAAGAATCATATATGCTTCCGGTATCATTCTTAAAATTCTGAATGACAGGATTACCATGCAAGAATACAGAACGTTAAAGTGAAATAAAAAATATACGGAAGGTGAACTTATGAAACAGTCAAAAAAAATATTAATTGTAGATGACGAGAAAAAAATCACAGAGGTACTTCAGGCTTATCTGGAAAAAGCCGGATATCTGACTGCTGTTGCCTATGATGGAAGAAATGCCATAAAGCTGGCAGAAACAGAGTTACCGGATCTGATCCTGCTTGATTTAATGCTGCCAGATATTATGGGAAAAGAAGTGTGCCAGGTTATCCATCAGAAAAAAGATATTCCGATTATTATGCTTACTGCAAAAGTGGATGAAAGTGACATGATCGCAGGACTGCAATGCGGTGCAGATGACTATATTGTAAAGCCTTTCAGTCCCAGAAATGTTATTGCAAGGGTGGAGGCAGTATTAAGACGGGTGGAAAGAAGCCAGCCGGAAATATTGAAAATTGGAACTGATTATTTAGATGTTAATTTTCAGGCACACAGTATAAAAAAGAATAATGAAGAACTTCATCTTACACCTACGGAATACAATATTTTTGAATTGCTGGTAAAATCACCGGGACGTGCATTCACGAGAGAGCAGATTATTGATTTTGCTTTGAAAGATGAATTTGATGGATATGACAGAAGTGTTGATACTTATATAAAATATCTCAGACAGAAAATTGAACCAGATCCAAAATCACCACAATATATTGTTACGATATATGGTGTTGGATATAAATTTGTACCATAAGGAGCAAAGATGAAAACAATAAAAGGCAGGCTTATATTTTCGTATTCTTTTATTTCCATTGTTATTCTTTTATCTCTGGCGCTATTTTATACAGTTTCCATGGAAAATGTGTTCAGCGGATATGCAAAAGAACAGCTTGATGAAAAAATGCGAACTGTCGTTGAACAAATGAAAGGAGTTTATCAGAAAGACAAACAAAAATACGAAACGACAGGGGTTGAAATTGTTGGAAATGCAGCTTTACAAAATGGCCTTTTGGTACGGCTTCAGACGCTGGATGGTGAATTAGACTGGGATATCCGGACACATAAGGAAGAGGAATGTCAGCTTACACTTCAACATGCAGAAAGTAATATGCACAGCCGTTATATTAAATTTGAAGGTTCCTATCAGGAAAAAGAATATTTGCTTGAATCAGATGGAGTTCAGACCGGAAAACTGACAATCGGATATTATGGACCGTATTCTTATACAGATGGAGAAATCCGACTTTTGGGAACATTAAATCGATTTCTGATTTTACTGTCCGGTATATTCATTTTTGTGGCAGTTATACTTGGTGTTATTATGTCAAAAAAACTGACAAAACCAATCTCTGATGTTACCAGATCTGCGGCTGAGATTTCAAAAGGAAAATTCGGGGTACAGATTCAGGAAAAGAGCTCCATAGATGAAACGCAGAGTTTAATAACTGCAATTAACGAAATGTCTGCCGCTTTGGAAAAAGAAGAAATACAAAAACGTCAGATTTCATCAGATGTGGCTCATGAGCTTCGGACACCATTAACCAACCTGCAGCTGCATCTGGAAGCGATGCTGGATGGAATATGGGAACCGACAACTGAACGATTGGAGAGCTGTTATGAGGAAATTCTGCGACTGATCCATATTGTCCGTCAGCTGCAGGAATTATATGTACTGGAAAATCAAAGAGAACCGCTGCGTTTGGAATCATTTGATTTTAGCAGCTTGTGTGAAAAATTATGCTGGAGCTTTGAACCGAAACTCCAGGAAAAAAATCTGAAACTGACACTATGTACCAGATCGGGAGATATGTTGTGTGGAGACCGTCAGAGAATTCAGCAGTGTATGACAAACCTGGTAGCAAATGCAATCAAATATGCAGAAACCGGAAGCAGTATACGCATTATTTATAAACAGATGACGGATTCAGTCCTGATCCAGGTTCAGAATAAAGGAAATATCATACCGAAAGATGCTTTAGAGCATCTGTTTGAACGGTTTTACCGAGTTGATAAATCCAGAAACACAAAGACTGGAGGAATGGGCATTGGTCTTTCTATCACAAAAGCTATTGTGGAAAGGCATAATGGACGAATATGGGCATCCAGTGATGAAACAAACGGAACTGTTTTTTCTATAGAATTACCGAAATAGCAGTATGAAATTAAAATATGGGGAGATAAAAGGAGCATTGAAAATGAGTGAACGAAAGAAGAGAGGAGAACAAAGACAACCAACAAACAGAAAAGGGAAGAGGAAGCAGAAGTTAAAATTCATTTTATCTATAAGCATCCTGCTGATGATCGTTTTGACCGTGGGATTTGTCGCATATGAGATCGTAACAGATACACAGACAATGGGTTGTAAAACATTTGTCTATGGACAGAATGTATCCCGTCTCACACCAGATCAGGCAACAGAAAAAATAAATACGGCTTTTGAAGATAAAACGGTTTCTTTTTATGAGAATGGAAAGAGTGTTTATACGGTTTCATTAAGAGAACTGGGATATTCGCTTAATACACAGACATTAGAAACAGAACTGTTTAAACTGAAGAAAGAAATATGGAAGAAAAGAACAATATTTGAGCCTAGAGAAGATTGGAAAATTCCATATGAAATTGTCAGGGATGATAACCGATTATCTGAGACACTCTCAGCGGAGCATTTTACAGCAGATACAGAGCGAATCAGTTCTGAAGATGCCTATATAAAATATGACGATACAAGCAAAAAATTTATTATTGTTGATGCAGTGCAGGGCAATCAGATTGATCCAAACCGATTATTGCAGTACACATCCGATTGTATCCAAAGAAATCTGGAAGAGGATTTTTCCAGAAAGGCGATATCTGTAGATATAAATGAAAATACATACAGTCAGGCTGCTGTTACAGCATCATCTGAAGAACTGCTCAGTCGTTTATCAGAACTAAACACGAATATAGAAAAATATAATAATACTTCAATTACTTATCTGTTTGGTGATGTAACAGAAACAATTGATTCTGCAACGATCAATTCCTGGATGGTCATTTCAGGGGACAAAGTTGAAATTGACTCTGATAAAGTCAGAGCGTATATAGAAAGTCTGGCAAGTGAATACAACACAATATATGTGCCAAGATCTTTCTATACATCCAATGGTCAGACTGTAACAATAAGTAATAATGAGTATGGCTTTCGCATTGACCAGGATGCCGAATTCGAACAGCTTTGTGCAGATCTGCAAAGCGGAACAACCATTCAGCGTTCACCAATTTATGAAAAAGAAGGTCTGTCACGAAATGGAACAGATGATCTGAATGGAAGCTATATAGAAGTCAGTCTGGAACAGCAACATCTCTGGCTGTATAAAAACGGAGTACTTGTGACAGACACAGACGTAATCAGCGGACTTCCAACAGAAGATCGTGCAACTTATACGGGTGCTTATGCGATTGCTTATAAAGCAAGTCCATTCACACTGTCCAGTGACATTTATGGATATGAAGTTCCGGTTACATACTGGATGCCATTTGTATATGGACAGGGACTGCATGATGCGGACTGGCAGCCGGAATTTGGAGGAGACGTATATAAAACAAACGGAAGTCATGGATGTATAAATCTGCCGCCTGATCAGGCAGAAGTGATATACAATGCGATTGATGGTGGATATCCGATCATTCTATATTAGGGGGGGGGAATCAAATATAAAATCAAAGGAACAGGGAGTACCATATTTTTTTCTGATCAATAATATAAAAGTTATCTTGATCTTTTTGGTAGTCTTTAATCATATTATTGCATTTCAGCTTGTAAAAGTGAATCCGGCAGTGCGTCAGTTGTGGTATGCTATCACGGTTTTTCATATGCCAGCTTTCATTTTTGTTTCAGGATTTTTGTCAAAAAGTAAACAAAATGTACTGAAAAATATTCAGAACCTGTTGGTTCCATATATTCTGGGATATAGTTTTACATGGGCAGTCAAGGTATGGCTTGGTTATAACATGGATTATGATATCTTGCGCCCTTCCGGAACCGTTATGTGGTATGTATTGGCACTATTTGTTTACAGACTTATCATAGAGGCTTTTGGAAGAATAAGATTTATTGTTCCACTAAGTATTATATTTTCATTGTGGGCCGGAACAAGAAATGAATTTTCCACATACCTGTCAGCTTCCAGAATAGTTGTGTTTTTTCCGTTTTTTGTAGCTGGATATTTATGGAAAAGCCAATATATCACAGTATTAAGAAACTTCAGGAGAAAATGGATCTTAATGAGTCTGACTCTGATTTTGCTGTATCTGATGACAGCATATATGCTGGGAAATAATCTTCCGGTAGATATATTCAGGGGAAATCATTCCTACAGGGCAAGTAATATCAGTGAGATGGAAGGAATGCTTATTCGGTTATTTACATATTTAGCCTCGTTTTTAATGATAATTTCGTTACTTGCAATTATTCCTGACAGAAATTTGTTTCTTACTTTTATTGGAAGCGGGCGAAGAACAATGGGAATATATTTCTTCCACTATCCGATGCAGATTGCAATGAACAGTTTCCAGATCTTAAAAATACCGCTGTTATTGAATGTGGGAAGTTTATTTCTGATTTCTTTACTGATGGTTTTAATTTTAGGAAGTGTTCCTGTAAATTGGGCATATAATCATGTGCTGAGATTAATCAACATTATGTTTTTTAAAGAAAAGGCATGGTGTACTGACGAATAACTTCTGAAAGAAAATATATATGTGTGATAACGACTATAATATCCTGTTCTATACGGAAAAGGATATGCACATTGAAATCAAAAAACAAATAAAATCATGCTATGTAACCACTGTTTATGAGTGCCTGAAGAAATTGAGTTTATTTCATTTCGATATTATAGTAATTGGCAGTACTGATTCTCTGGATCTTACCGCAGAAATAATTTCAACAATAAGAATAATCACATATACGCCAGTTATTGCTTTAACAGAAAATCCGTTGCGGCATAAAAAGACTCTTATACATGCAGGTGCAGATTCTGTATTTGATATTAATATTGGAAAAGAAGAATTAGAACTGCATATTTTTTCGTTAACTCGAAGATATTTAGAATGGGCAAGAAAAGCAGAAGATAAGAAAAAAGAATTAAACATCAGAGAAGGAAAATTGTTAATATCCAGAGAGTTACATAAGACATATTGGAACCAAACCGAATTGAATCTCAATAAAAAAGAATATGATTTTCTCTACCTGCTTGCGTCATCGCCTAGGAGAATTTATACATTTGAACAGATCTACCAGATTGTCTGGAAAGATTATCCTGTTGGTGATATAAAAAATATTATTTGGTGTCTGGTTAAAAGATTGAGAAAAAAGCTGAATACCATTGAAGATGGTGCCGGAAACTGCATTGTCAGTGTGCGAGAGGTAGGATACAAATTTGAATTGAATAATGAAAATGAAAAACAGTAAGGCGAATGATCCGTAAAAAGATTGTTCGTCTTATTTTTATTTATTCTGGAAAGAAGGTGATAAAAACTGACCGTCAATTGACAGTTTTCTGACCGTTAGCTGACAGGTACATCCGATACACTGTGCCTTTGTAAAGATATGATTACAAAGGAGATCCGTGTTTGCAGGGAAACAGCAGAGATGCCGGGCATTCCTGTAGACAGGAAGAACGAGCCAGATCACCGCCACACTCCGATTTGATTTCACAAAAATTCAGGTCGGAGGAAAAGATAAGTGGCTTATAACAAAGCAAAAGAAGAATATAGATGGAACCAGTGGAAAGCAGAGGAAGAGAAGATCCTGCGTGAACAGGGCGTGGATGAAGTGACGATCCAGAAGCTCCGTGAGTATGACTGGGATGATTTCAAGGCAGAGCGGAGATTCCGGGAACATCAGACCTCGCTTCTGGACTGCATGGAACTGCTTCTGGAAGAAAAAGAAACCGAAGAGTCCCAGCCAGAGAGCGTGGAAGCCCTGCTGGATACCGTGGAGAATGAAGATCTGCTTCAGATTCTGCTATCAACTGACAAGAAAACCCTTCAGATGGTTGTCATGAAGATGATGGGATATGCACCAAAAGAGATTAGTCATCATATGGAACTGCCGGAGCAGACGGTTTATACAAGATTGCGGAGATTACGGGGAAAGATCAAAAAGTCCATGAAATTTGAATAAAACAAAAGGGGTTCATCGGCTGACTATTAGAACGAACAGACAGGAGGATTGATACGATGGATGAAAAAGAAGCATCTGGAATGCAGGAAGAAATGATGACAGTGCTGGTAGTTGAGCCTATGAAAGAACCCTATGTCAAGAACATTCCGAATGCGCTGGAGGATCTGCAGCAGGCAGTAGGCGGTGACATTGAAATGACCTATCCATTCGAGGACGAGGTTGGAATCCTTTTAAATGGAAACGGGAAATTTGAAGGATTGCCCCTGAATCGGGCGTTATATGATGATCATGGACAGGTCTATGATGCGATAGCCGGGACTTTCCTTGTAGTAGGGCTGACAGAAGATGATTTTACTTCACTGACACCGGAGCAGATTGAAAAATTTAAAGAAAAATATCAGTCACCGGAAATTTTTACTTTGTTTAACGGGGAACTTCATGTGATGAAGATGCCGCAGCAGGAACAAAAAGAACAGAAGGAAAGCAGGAAGAACGATGCACAACAGAAAAATCCGGCAAAGAAGAAAAACAGATCCGGGGATGCAAGATAAAAAATTTTCTGTAGACTGAATAAAAAAATATACTGCCATCGGCTAGTAAGCAGAGGGACATCCCTCGGCTGTTCTTTGGCAAGTGAATATCGGCACTACAGGTACGTTCCCAACCGTAGAAGCGTGACAGCATGAGCGCCATGATTAAGTGAAGGGTAAAGATTCTTAGACTTGGAGCGAGGAAGCATAGCTGTGAATAAGGCGGTGGCAGCCTTTCGCCAGGATCACGGACGGGGGATAATGATACACGTTACCAGCCAAAGAGCGGAAGATGGACTCCGGGTTGTAATCAGAAAGACCCCCAGGACATCTGTGAGAGGCGGCAGGCCAGCCGTCCGCCTGTAGTGTCCCCTTTCCTGAAAGCAGGATGGTTCCGGGGGTGCGAGGTCAAATGCGGAACAGCAAGATAAAATAATAGAAATCAATGAAGAAGTGTGTCGTTGATATCAGATACCATGCGGCTGTGGGAAACTACAGCCGTATTCTTGTGGTATTAACGTCACATCAAGGGGAGAGAACAGATGGAAGAAACAAAAAGAAGTGGAATGAGCAAGGATCAATTCTGGAATCTGATTGAAAAAGCAAAGGAAGTCTGCGGCACCGATCTGGAGGCTTCGGCAGTGTGGATCAAGCAGCAGCTTTTCTATATGCCACCAGAGGATGTCCTGCAATTTCACAATCTTGTTTACAGTTATCGGGATGCGGCTTATAAGTATGGCTTATGGACAGCGGCAGGTATTATGATGGAAACCGGGTGCAGTGATGACAGGTTTTCTGATTTTCGGATGTGGCTGATTGCCCAGGGGAAAGAAGTCTATCTGAATGCCTTAAAAGATCCGGATTCCCTTTCTGGCGTAACTCCGTATGGGTACTGCAGTTTTGAATCACTGGGATACATCTCATCGCAGGTCTACAGTGCCATGAAAGGAAAAAATATCTATCAGGACAGTACGGCCAGAATGCAGATGGCATGCTATGAAGAGGTGATCCGGGATATTGTGTATCATCCTATGATCGAATATCCGCTGGAATTGCCGGAAGCAATGGTGGTTTATCCAAAACTATGTGAATGTCATTTATCCGAGCAGGTAAAGAAAGCTCCACAGAAAGTAAAGACATGGAATGTTTCCAGGACAGATATCCGAAGGATGATGGCAAAGGGAAATGCTGCTATAAAGAACATGCAGGAGCAGGGACAAAAAGTACCGGATGTTGCAAGAGCTGTCCGTAAGGGAATGGTAAGATAAGCTTTCCGGCAAGGAGAAATAATGTGTTATAAAAATGAATATCAGAAAAGGGCGCATGGCGAAGTGGAAAGGATCTTTCGGGAACTTCTCCCAGAAGCCGGGCTTCATGTAAGAGAAGAACAAATTCGTCTCTGCCATGAAATGCTGGATGCCCTTATGAAAAATGAGATCACGCTCTGTGATGCAGGAGTCGGTATCGGAAAGACCTATGCCTATCTGACAGCCTGCATCCTGATGCGGAAATATAGTGTACTGCATTCCGGCTATTCGGGATGCGACAGGCGGCCTGTGGTGGTATCCACTTCCAGTATCGCCTTACAGAAAGCAATCATAGAAGAATATGTTCCTTTCTTATCGGAGGTACTGTTAAAAGCAGATCTGCTTCAGGGAGAATTAAAAGCAGTCGTCCGCAAGGGAAAGGAACACTTTGTATGCGATTACAGGCTGGCCCAGAGATTAGAGGCAGTCCGGGACAAGAATAAAAATCAGGCACAGATGGAGGCATTGAAGTTCCTCCGGCATAACTTTGATTTAGATTCCGTACATAACCTGAGCGGTTTTGACCGCAGGCTGGTGTGCGTACCGAAATTCTGCCCCAGGGAGTGTCCGGGGAAAGCAGGATGCCGTTATCAGAAGCATCTGGATATTTCCAGGAAAGAGGACATTTTTTTACAGATCTGCAATCACAATTATCTTCTGGCAGATGCCATGCACCGGGCGAATGGGTACCGGCCGCTTCTGGCAGATTACAGGGCTCTGGTTGTGGATGAGGCTCACAAGCTCCCGGAAGCTGCCAGCCAGATGTATGGACGAAGCATTGGTAGGGAAGATGTGCAGGAAATCCGTTATTTTTTAGCCAGGGAGCATAAGGGAACAGAAGGAAAATGGCTGCAGGAAGGATTTAACACTCTTCAGGAAGAAATCCGAAAGCACCGGAAAGATGGCATCGAAGACATGGCTGGAAAAGAAAGTTTTTATTTTCCGCCGGGAGCTGGCACAGCCTTAGCCCAGATGCAGGAAAGGCTTCAGCTTATGATCAAAAGGCTCGCCGGGAACATTCCTTACTGGATCTTTCGGCGGCTGGAAGAGATGGAAGAGCTGTTCGGCTGGTTTTTAAAGAACGACAAAAGGTATATTTTATTTTTACAGCAGGACAGCCGGGAACATTTAACTTTTATGGCGGTTAACCGGGAGATCCCGAAATATCTGGACGCCACTTTATGGAGCCGGGGATTTCCGGCGATCTTAACCAGCGGCACCTTAAAAGCCGGAAACGGTTTTGCAAGGACCAGACAGATGACCGGGCTGGAAAAAGAAACGGGCGTCCGGGAGTGTGTGGCAGAATCCCCCTTCTGCTACAAAGAGAACTGTCTGCTTTACATCCCGGAGCATTTAAAACCAAGGAAAAAGGGAAGCCGGGAAGAGGCCGAACAGCTTGCCGGACAGATCCGTGATCTGGTGTGTTCCACTTACGGGCATACGCTGGTACTGTTCACATCTTATACCCTGATGGGAAATGTGCAGCAGCTTTTGCGGGATCAGATCCCGTTCCCGATGGTGCAGGTATGGAGAAACTCTCAGGAAGAGATCGCACGGTTTAAGAAGATGGAGAATGCAGTGCTGTTCGCAGCCGGCTCCTGCTGGGAAGGTGTGGACTTTCCGGGGGACATGGTATCCTCTCTCATTATCGTAAAACTGCCGTTTTCTGTTCCGGACCCCATCCATGAAGCACAGAAGGAACAGTACCGATCCCTGGAATCCTATATCCAGACCATCGTAGTCCCGGATATGCAGAAGAAACTGCGCCAGGGATTCGGCCGGGCGATCCGCACAGAGCAGGACACCTGCGTTGTGTCTATTTTAGACCACCGAGCCACGAAGAAAGGCAGGTACCGGAGTGATGTTCTGGATGCCCTGCCAAAGTGCCGGATGGCAGAGCGAATCGAAGAGGTAGAAGATTTCATTCGAAGCCGGAAGGTGGAGCGTTACTACAGCTGAGAGCAATCGCAGTGTTGTTGGTTCTGCCCAGATCTGGACGGCAGATAGGACAAAAAGTTTAGTGGTATTTCAGGGACGGTTTTGACCGAATTGGTGGTATTGGTGATAGCTTTATCGGCATGAGTTGGGTATACTGTGTATAGCGTTAGAGGAAAGGAGGCAGTTCATGAGCTACAAAGTAGAAACGATAAAAGATGGAACAGAAAGATATTTTTACATCCGAGATCTTGATACGATGGCAATCGAAGAACTGCCGAGCAAATATCTGATGCACAAGATTAAATGCAGACGGTCACCAAATACCGTAAAGCGATCCGCCTTTGCCATCTGCTATTATATGGGCTACATGGAAGAAAAGGAAATGGAGCTTACTGAAGTCTACCAGCTGGACTATGAAGAACAGACAGAGCATTTTGTGGGGTTCTTATACTGGCTCAGAGTTGGAAATCACACGAAACAATCCAATGGAAAAATGAAGAAATGTCCAAATCAAGGAACCTGCAACGCATACTTAAAAGATGTGTTCAGGTTCTATTTATTTATTGAGGCGGAATACGAACAGTATGGCAGCCTCAAGACATTATCTTATAACCAGATCATCGCAGTCGATCAGGTCGGTGTTAAAAAGGTGCTTCGAAATCATTCTTTTAAAGGCTATCTAAAAGAGGAAGAACATCGTGGCAGGGCAGCAAAGGAAAATCAGATTGTGACGATCCTGCAGGCGTGTACCAACCGCCGGGATCAGCTTCTGCTGCTTTTATTAGCAGAGACCGGATACCGGATCGGGGAACTGCTGGGAGTAAAATATGTCAAGGACATTGATTACAAGAACCACATGATCCGGGTGTGCTTCCGGGAAGATAACGAGAACGAAGCAAGAGCCAAGAATGCGGAATACCGGAGTGCCAAGATAAGCAATGACACTTTTGAATTCCTGATGGATTATCTGGCAAGGTACCGGAAAATCCTGCAACATCAGGATTACCTGTTTGTAAATATTATGGGAGATGGCATTGGAAAACCCTTAAAGGTAGACAGTGTATACGATATGCTGGATCGGATGGAAAAGAAAACCGGAGTCAAGATCACACCTCACATGCTCCGCCACTATTTTGCAAATATGCGAAAGGATGCAGGATGGCAATTGGAGATGATCAGTCAGGCACTGGGACACAAGCATCTGGATACCACGATGAAGTATCTGGACTGGCTGGATGACGAGTTGGTAGAAGCAAGCAACGAGTTTTATGAACGGCATTCTGCTATTTACGGAGCAGACCGTCTGCTGGAATAGGAGGTGTGAAAAATGCCTGTATATTTACTACAGCAGGCAGAACACAGGACTGAATATCAAGAGGACATTGAAAAGAAGAAGCAGGAACTATATGCAGAGATCGATTCACTTCCGATACAGATAAAAGTAAAAACACCAGTTAATCATGTGAAAAAATTTCTGACAGACAGAGAAGTCTGGATTTTAACAGAAATGGATTATGAACTGCGGATTTCTTACGAGCAATATTTAAGAAAAAAATTGAAGCCTGATAAGATCATGTGGTATCTGAGCATATATGATGCTATAAAACAACAGCATATATACCGGCAGATGCAGACACTGACTGGAAAAAGATTTTATGAATGGCGATACCAGAATAAAGTTTTTTACCTGAAATATTATCCGGATCAACAGATTGCCGAGAATTTTAAATATACCAATGTTCTCAGGGTTTTGGTATGGGATTTCAAGAAGAATTGTTCCGAAATACTAAAACGACAAATTTTTGCTACGTTGAGTCACATTGTGGCAAAGACTTCGGAAAGTATAGCATATAAAAATAACAGATTGAAGGCGTTAAATATACTATATGATTCCTGTGCCCGGCAAAATATTCAGGATATTGGAGTGCTGGAAATAAGGCAGATTCAAACAATTTCCCAAGATTTTGCAGATACAAAAAATAAAACGCTAATGAGGCATTTAAGTATTATAGAGGAATGCAGAAAAGATGCTTTTATGCAGCAGGAACGGATTCAATGGGATGCCACGGTCTGGTACATAGAAAAGTTTCATTTAGATAAGAGTCGCATTAACGAAAGTAGCTCGCTAAAAAGTATTTCTTTTATGGAGATAAGAGAGTTGCAGAACCGTAAAATCCTGCAGGAATACATGAAATATGAGCTTGGTGTGACTGGACAGGCAGTAAGCACAATTCGTAACAGATTTATATTTATAAGGAATTTTCTGGAAATGCTTGAGCAGGAAAATATCCTTGCTGTAGATGCAAAGGCAGAACATTTGGAACAATATGCAAAGAGCCTTCGGGAGCGGAAAATACAGGCGAAAGGTTTTAATGAGAGGATATTCGGTATAGGACATTTCTTTAAATTTATGGAAGTCCGGAAGTATATTCCCAAAATGCCATTTCGTATAGAGTATTTCCAGCAAAAGGTAATAACAGTACATCATGACCGAAGTGTAGAAGAAACCGTATATATGGAGATTTTAAAAAAATTATATCTTTTTCCAGAACGGCTTCGGTGTATGTTCCTGCATCTATGGTGCCTGGGACTTCGGGCAAGTGAAGTGTGTACCTTAAAAGGAAATGCTTATTACCAGCAGGGGAAGGATTGCTGGATTCAGGTATATCAGGTGAAAATGAAAAATTATAAGAAAATACCAATACCAAAAGCATTATACCAGCTTATGGAAGTATATCTGAAGAAAAATGGAACCAGGCCGGAAGAATATATTTTTCAAAATACGAAAGGTGGAGCTTGTTATTATAGTACGTTTCGCCACCAGATGCTAAAGGCATGCAGAGAAAATGAGATAGCGAATGGAGAATATATTTTTAAAGCGCATGACTATCGACATACAGTAGCTACCATGTTTTATGACAATGATGTATCACTCCAGAGCATTCGTGACTATCTCGGACACACCTATGAAGAAATGACAAGGCAGTACATTGATTATATGCCAAAGAAAATTGCACAGGCAAATGAAGAATTTTTCAGTATGCAGGAGAGCAGCTTGGCTTCGTGGCTGAAGAAAGGGGAATGAAATGGAAAGCGATGTCATTTACTTTAGAGAATTTCCAAATTGTATAAAAGAAGGAAAACATAAAGATAATGGAAAATTTGATTTGTCACTGCTTCCAACACAGACACTAAAAGAAGAATTCCGAAGTTACATTATGTATCGTGGCAAGATTGGGAATTATTCAAAATTGCGTTTTGACAGACTCAATTATAACTGCATTGTAAAGTTTTTAAACAATAGAATAAATCGAAATATCAACAGCCTTAGTGATCGCACAGAAGAAAAATGGATAACACTTCTAAAAGGCTGGATGATGGAACAGGGAATTTCGACTACCAAGAAGAAAAAAAGTGTCTATGGAACTGTTACTTATGGCGAAGCAGAAAAAATATTGTATTTTAGAAGAATCCTGAAGTATTTGGAACCAGAGGACTTAAGGGATGAGATAGAAAAGGATGTCTGGATACTAAAAAATTTGGATATAGAAATTCGATATAATCCTATTTATAACATAGAAACCCTGAACTTCAGGAAAATATACCAGCCAGATATCCGGGAAGAATGCAAAAAAGCTGTTTACATGAATCTGAAATATGAAGCGATAGGAACAATAGCTGGAGAATTGACAATAATGAGGAAATTCTCGGCATACTTAAAAAGGGAATATCCTGGAATTAAAAGCTGCAGTGAAATAGATCGGGATATACTGGAAGGATTCCTGATTAGCCTGACAACATCACAAACATCAGGAGCCGGAAATAGTTCGTATGTACTTTCATTAAGGCGGCAGTTAGAAACAATTGGGAAAATTTACGGTTATGAAAGGCTGGAGCACTTATTTATCAATACCGATATTCCACCGGAAGTAAATGCGGAATTTAAGGTGTATTCTGATGCAGAGATGAAAAGACTGAATGCAGAAATTACGAAGATGGATGTACAGATTGCAAGATGCCTCCTGATACATCAGATGCTTGGAACCAGAATATCCGATACACTTACTTTAAGAAAAGACTGCCTGATAAAAGAAAATGGGAAGTATCTAATTGAAATATATCAGGTCAAAACCAAGCGGTACAAAAAGCCGATTAGTAATGAACTGGCAAAATTGATACAGCGATCCATTGAATACACACAGGAAAAATTCAAAGATACAAAATACATATTTGTAGACGAGAATGCTCCTAGCCGACCGATGCAGTACATGTCGATGAAATCCAAAGTCATGTCTATGATACAGGAAAAAGAACTAAAGGATGACAATGGAATGCTATTCGGATTTGGAACGCATATGTTCCGGCATTACTATGGAGTTAAACTGACAGAAATGCATCTGGATGACTGGACAATAGCGAGGCTGCTGGGACATAAAAGACTGGGAAATGTACAGCATTACCGAAAGATGAGCAATCAGAGAATGGCAGATGAAACCAGAGAAATCCGGCAGATGATGAGTGACATCATTTATACAATTTTGGACGGATGGGGAGAAGAATATGAACAAATACGACAAGATGATTGAAGAAAACCAGAGGAAGAGTAAAGAAAAAATTGGTCTTGCCCAGCATGCAATCCAGGATATGCTGGCAAATAAAGAACGTATTACAGTGTCAAAACTGATGAAGAAAACCGGATTGTCCAGAGGGTTCTTTTATAAAAATCCAACCATCCGGGATCTTATGAGCCAGGCAATCGAAGAACAGGCCGGGATGATAGATCCAAGGAGAGAAATCCTGAACATGGCAATGGAAAAGCAGATTGATTTGTTGAACCAGAAAGTAGCAGCCCTGACAAGAGAAAACAGTGAGTTGAAGAAAAAGAATGAAAAGCTGCAGAAGGCATTGAAACGACAGGATTTGAATTTTATCAAAAACTTATAATATCGAAAACAATCAGATGTAAGAGATGTGTGCAGACACATCTTTTCATCGTTGAGAATAAAAGATTATACGCAAAATGCATAACTGAACATTCCGGCAAAGCATTTGACGGATAAGGCAAAGACGGATATGATAAAGGAAAGAGCAACACAAAACACAGTTTTGTATGCCGTTAAGCCCAGTAAAATCAAGGCATGAGGGGAACTGGCTACATTTTATTTTCCGATTTGGTGGTATGTGGCACCAACCATCATTAATACTTTCCTTGAAAGCTATGATTTTGCCGGAAAGAAGATTGTTCTCTTCGCAACCTCCGGCGGCAGCGGCTTTGGAAACACGGTCAAAGAACTGAAACCTTCTGCTCCTGGAGCAGAAATCATGGAAGGAAAGCTTCTGAACCGTGCAGCAGACAAAGATATTGATGCTCTGATCAAGATGCTGTAAGGTGGCACATCTGCACCTTGTAACTGTGAAGGTACTGAACAGTTACATATCTGATTGGAGAAGAGGAATTTATCAAAATAAACGCAGAATACCCCTTTCTCTGTAGATAGGGGATGAATGCGAAAAAACTTGACAAAAGAACGTATGTTCTGGTAAAATAGATACATGTAGTAAACAACTTAAGCTTTCAATCTTCGAAGAAAGGAGGAAGTACAGCATGTATCTGACTATAAAACAGCAGGTAAAACATCTGTCCAGGGATGATTACA
>JALERM010000166.1 GCA_022764165.1 Eubacterium sp.
GAAATACACAAAAAGATAGGTGAGATGCGTACACTTGGGACAGCAACCATTATCAAGAAAGTGAACCAGATTCTTACGGGATATTTCCATTACTATGGAATCATAGACAACAGCGTTATGAATAAGAAATTCAGATACAACGTGTTAAAGAGTTTGGTCTATTGGCTGAACAGGCGTAGTCAGAAAAAGAGCTATACATGGGAAAGATTTCTGCATATGATAGACGAAGCCTATCCATTAGTCAAACCAAAAGTCTATGTAAATTTGTTTGGGATATACGCAGTGAATAATTAGTTTCGTAAAGAGCCGGATGCGGAAAAGCCGCACGTCCGGATTTCAGTAATGGGTGTGTCTACTCGACACCTTGCGATATTGACAATGTATATAAAAAGTAATAATATAGATATATAGAAAATAAAAGGCGGTGACAATATGGCAAATGTAACAACCAGTATTCGCATGGATGCAGATACAAAAAAAGCAGCTACAGAACTTTTGAATGACTTAGGGCTTGATCTGAGTAGTGCGGTTAATATTTTTCTCAAACAGGTAGTCTTACAAGGCGGTTTGCCGTTCCAGGTCAAATATCCGCAGTATAAACAGGAAGTATTAGAAGCTATGGAAGAAGCAAAAGCAATCAGCCATAATCCAGAAACAAAATCATATGGAAGTTTTGTCGAAGCACTTGAGGATATGGAACTATGAAATATAGATTGGTTCTCACTGGGAAATTCAAGAAAAGTCTGAAGCTTGCTAAGAAGCGGATTGGATGCTGATATATCTGCAAGAAGATGATATTCTGACTTTGACATTGGTTGATACTGGCACACATGCAGACTTATTTAATATGTAAAGAGGAAAGGCTACTGGCGGTTATGTTCCGTTCCGGTAGCCTTTTTATCTTGAAAGGAGATAAGACTCCCACCTCTATAGGTGGTGAGTTGCAACAATTTAGTCTTTGTGGGAGTCCCATCTCCTTCCAAGATAAAGCCTCCGGCGGATTGCAGAGGTGCGCAGATGTATTATGTCATGCAAAGCATGACGCGCACCTCGCAGCAAGTACGCCGAGGCGTACTTGAATTTGACGGGAGTAGACTGGTTTTGGGGGTAAATAAAATGGCGGATAACAAGATGAGAACACCAATGTGACCAAAAGTGACCAAAAGATTATACCATTCATGGCAAAGAAAAAAGCTGAAACACTCGATAAATCAAGCATTTCAGCCTCTTAAATGTAATGCGGAAGATGGGACTTGAACCCACACGAGCATACACCCACAAGATCCTTAGTCTTGCCTGTCTGCCAATTCCAGCACTTCCGCATGTCGTTTGCGTCTCTCTCAAACGGACAAGTAGAAGTATAGCATTGTTTTTCTACTTCGTCAATACTTTTTTTGAAAAAAATAGAAAAAATTGCCGGGTATCTTCGACAGCCGGGAATCTTCCCTATTCCGACATTTTCTGAGCATTCACCAGACTGCTTTTTCCGCCCTCTCTGGGAGAAACATGGTATTTGTTGCGGTATGCCTGAAAAAATGCGGAATAGTTGCGGAATCCACTTCTGTAGCAGGCATCTGTGATGGAAACTCCCTCACCGATCAGGTGATTGGCAAGAAAGAGTCTTTTCTCCGAAATATATTTTCCGATCGTATATCCGGTCTCTGACTTGAACAGATGCATCAGATAGGAACGGTTCAGATACATCGCCTCAGCGATACGGTCAATAGAGAGATCCTCGGTAATATGTTCATTGATATAATCAAGAATTTTCCGAATTACCGGGTGACCAGTTCTGGACTGCAGATACACATGAGTTTCTTCCATAATACATTGATTTAAAATGATTAGAAATTCAATCAGTTTGTTTCTCTGATAGAGTTCATGACAAAAGATGTTCTTTCCGAAAGAACGGACCAGGTCAACAATCACTGGCTGAAGAGAATCAACCGCAGCAGCAGAAAGATGAATCAGGTTGGAATGCATGTCTTTTGCCTGCTCAAAACAATGAGATAAATGAAATCCTTCTTTTTCAAAAGCCGACAAAAAATCTGGAGAAATATAGGCAATAATCCGCTTGTAGGGAATCTGATTTCTGATGACAGGACGATGGATTTCCCCGGCATTGATCAGGACGATATTTCCGGGCTGTAAATTGTATTCCCGTCCTTCCACCGAATAACTGATATCCCCTTCCAGAAAAATCAGCAGCTTGTGAAAATCATGGTAGTGAAAGGGAAACTCTTTCGAATGACTGTCTGTCAGATAAAATATTTTATAATCACTGTTGAGATAACCGCTTTTCTGATATGTGTCCATACGATAACTCCTTTCCGTTATCTATGATTATAGCACTATTTTAAAAGTAATGAACACAATATTTGATTTTATTTAATTTAATTGCTGATATATTATAGGACAGATGATCAAGAAATCAAAGGAGAAAAATATCATGACAAGGGAAATGGTTTTAGAAAAATATTTTGGTGAAGGAAATGATTATCTGATTTTTGATGTAAAAAAGAACAATTCTGATTTTGATAAAAATATATTGAGAAAAATACATAACAGAAATTTTGGTATGGGGCTGTCCGGTGTTCTGGTGGGACCATACATGGAAAATGGCGGCATTCACATGAAAGTATACGATGCACAGGGAGACCAGACAGAAGAAACAGAAGATCATGCTTATGTTTCTTCCCGATATCTGAATGATGCCGGCTATACAGAAACAATGGAATGTAAGATTCCTTTTGGAGAAGATAACATTCGAGTGGGAAAAATATATTGTTGGTGTTAATCAGGAAAGGACAGGCAGGGGACAGTTTTGCGTCTTATGAAAAATAGGACAAAAAACTGTCCCCTTGTTATGATTCAGCCTTTCAGGCTTCATAGAAACAAAAAACTTGCAAATAGCAGGTACTTGTTATATGATATGTGTAACAGACGATAGATTCCATAAAGAAAGCCAGGTGATAAGATGCGTGTAGAATTGATTGAGATAGATTTTAACAGTGAAGAAGCAATATATATGCAGCTTCGCAATCAGATTATTATGGGAATTGCCACGTCAAGGCTTCAGAATGGGGATACGCTTCCGTCTGTGCGCCAGCTGGCAGAATTGATCGGGATTAACATGCATACGGTTAATAAAGCATATTCTGTATTGAGACAGGAAGGTATTGTATCGATTGACCGGCGGCGTGGTGCAGTGATCTGTATTGACTGCGACAAACTGAATGCATTAGAGGAGCTGAAAGAGGATCTTCAGGTGGTTCTTGCGAAGGCACGGTGTAAGAATATCAGCAGAGAGGAAGCACATCAGCTTCTTGATGAGATTTATGACGAATATGAATGACAGAATGGAGGACATACATGAAAACACAGTATACGGAACAGGCCAGAACTGCGATAATGTATGCGGAAAAGATGGCGCGAAAGTGCGGCCATAGTTATATTGGAACGGAACACCTGCTGGCAGGGCTGATTCATGAAGAACAGGGCACTGCCGGTATGGTGCTGAGAGATTTGGGTATTACAGAAGCCAAGTTAAAGGAAATGATCGATAAGCTGATCGCACCGGGTTCGGTTGTGATGACAGCGGATACGAGAGGATATACGCCGCGGGCGGAAAGAGTACTGGAGGAGAGCAGGCAGCAGGCACAGGATTTCAGAAGTGTCAGGATTGGAACAGAGCATATCCTTCTTGCCATGCTGGGAGAACTGGATTGTGTGGCGACCCGTTTGCTTCATACGATGGGGATTCAGATTCAGAAACTGCAGACGGAGCTTCTGATTGCCATGGGAGAGGACAGTGCTCAGGCGAGAGAGGATGCCGGAAGAAAGAAGGGAAAGAACCGCATGAATCCGGGAACACCGGTACTGGACCAGTACAGCCGTGATCTGACAGAACTGGCTTGTCAGGGCAAACTGGATCCGGTAGTAGGAAGAGAAGCAGAAATTAATCGCCTGATTCAGATCCTCAGTAGAAGAACTAAGAACAATCCCTGCCTGATCGGAGAACCGGGGGTAGGTAAGACTGCTATTGCCGAAGGGCTGGCCCAGCGTATTGTACAGGGCGTGGTGCCTGATACGGTAAAGAATAAGAGAGTTGTGGTTCTGGATCTTTCCGGTATGGTGGCAGGCTCCAAGTACCGTGGAGAATTTGAGGAGAGAATCAAACGAGTCGTGCAGGAAGTGATGGAACATCAGGGGATTCTTCTGTTTATTGATGAACTTCACACGATCATCGGTGCCGGCGGCGCTGAGGGTGCTCTGGATGCATCGAATATTCTGAAACCTTCACTTTCCCGGGGGGAGATACAGATCATCGGTGCTACTACATTGGCGGAGTACCGCAAGTATATTGAAAAAGATGCTGCTCTGGAACGGAGGTTTCAGCCGGTGATGGTAGAAGAACCGGATGAACAGCAGGCAATTGCGATTCTGCAGGGACTTCGTCCGTATTATGAAGAACATCATGGTGTGCAGATTACCGATGAAGCACTGGAAGCTGCAGTAAAGATGGGAGTGCGGTATATTTCTGATCGCTTTCTTCCGGATAAAGCCATTGATTTGATTGATGAGGCGGCTTCTAAAGTGCAGCTTCAGGGATTTTCCGTTCCGGATTCGATGAAGGAAGGGGAAAAGTATCTGCATCAGCTGATGCAGGAAAAAGAGGATGCTATTAAGGCCGGAGATTTTTCAATGGCAAAGGAGATTCAGGAAAAGCAGCAGGAAGCAAAGAAAGAATATGAGAAGACAAAAAAACGGTTCGAAGATCGGTGCAGGAACCGGAATCTGGCAGTGACTGCGGATACGGTTGCCGAGATTGTATCGGACTGGACCAAGATTCCGGTGCAGAAGCTGGCGGAAAAAGAGAGTAAAAGACTTGCTCGCATGGAAAGTATTCTTCATAAGAGGGTGATTGGACAGGATGAAGCTGTGACAGCCGTTGCAAAAGCAATCCGAAGAGGTCGGGTAGGACTGAAAGACCCGTCAAGACCGGTAGGTTCTTTCCTTTTTCTGGGACCTACAGGAGTTGGGAAAACGGAACTTTCCAAAGCCCTGGCAGAGGCTGTCTTTGGATCTGAGCAGGCAATTATCCGTGTAGATATGTCAGAGTATATGGAAAAACACAGTGTGTCCAAGATGATCGGTTCTCCGCCGGGATATGTGGGTTACGAAGAGGGCGGACAGCTTTCCGAGAAAGTCAGAAGAAATCCTTACAGCGTGATTCTGTTTGATGAAATTGAGAAGGCCCATCCGGATGTATTTAATATACTTCTACAAGTGTTGGATGACGGTCATATCACAGATGCTCAGGGCCGGAAGGTGGATTTTAAGCAGACCTGTATCATTATGACTTCCAATGCCGGTGCACAGAGTATTGTGGAGCCCAAAAAGCTGGGATTCTCTTCTGTTGAGGATGATAATAAAGACTATGAACGTATGAAGAGCGGCGTGATGGAAGAGGTCAGAAGAATTTTCAAACCGGAATTTCTGAACCGAATCGATGAAATTCTTGTTTTCCATATGCTGAATAAGCAGCAGATCCGTCAGATTGTGACGATTCTGTTGAACAAACTCCAGAAGCGCTGCAAAGAGCAGCTGGATATTGAACTGATCGTGCGGAGCAGTGTGAAAGATTATCTGGCAGAATCAGGATATGACAGCAAGTATGGAGCACGTCCGCTGAAGCGTGCCGTACAGAATAAGATTGAAGACAAGATGGCAGAAGAAATACTGGAAGGAAGAATCCATCGAGGAGATAAAGTTATTGTGTCAATATCTAAAAAAGATATAAAATTTTCAGTCAGCGACTAGAATTTTTTTACAATTTATTGTATAATGATAAAAATGTAAAAATAATACAGCAGATGAATACGGGAGGTTATTATGGCAACAATTAAAGAATTAATCAGAATCGAAGCGGCCGGCGGTATCAGTTTTGGAAATTATGAACTTGCACAGAAGACCAAACTTTCTGATTTTGAGTATAATGGCGATTTATATAAAGTTAAGACATTTCGTGAGATTACCAAGCTGGAAAGAAATGGAATGTTTGTGTATGAGTCTGTTCCGGGTACGACGGTGCTGGATATGAAGGTGGATACAGGAAGAATGGAATTTGCAGTAGAAGGAACAGATAACACGCAGATTACCGTTGAGATGGAAGCAGAATGTGAATATAAAGTGACGATCGATCGTGAAGTAGCTGGCTTTATTGATTCCAATCTGGGAGGAAAAGTTTCTTTCAGTGCAGATTTGAATCCTGACAAGGCAGTTCAGGTTAAGATTGAGAAAATTTGATTACTGGAGTGTATATGGCGAAAGCAAAGAAAACAGCCTTTTTTTGTCAGGAATGCGGGTATGAATCCCCCAAGTGGATGGGACAGTGCCCGGGATGTAAACAATGGAATACCTTTGTGGAGGAGACGGTCGTTACAGGCCAGGGAAAAACAGTTGGAGTGGGGAATGTTGTCCGAAAGGCGGCGGACCCCATTCCGCTTTCTCAGGTGGAGATTCATGAGGAGGAACGTCTCTGCACAGGGATAAAAGAACTGGATCGTGTGCTGGGCGGAGGGATTGTGGGCGGTTCGCTGACTCTTGTGGGCGGCGATCCGGGAATCGGGAAGTCAACCCTGCTTTTGCAGGTATGCCGGAATCTGGCACAGAAGACTCAGGTGCTGTACATTTCCGGAGAGGAATCTCTCAAGCAGATTAAACTGAGGGCTCAGAGAATCGGAGCATTCAGTGACCGGCTGCTGTTATTGTGTGAGACAAATCTGGATGTGATCCGACAGACCATTGAAAAACGCAGGCCGGATGTGGTGATTATTGATTCTATTCAGACCATGTTTCATGAAGAGGTTGCCTCCGCACCCGGAAGCGTATCTCAGGTAAGAGAGGCTACCGGTGTCTTTCTGCAGATTGCCAAGGGACTGGGAGTGTCCATCTTTATTGTAGGGCATGTGACGAAAGACGGCAGTGTGGCGGGACCGCGTGTGCTGGAACATATGGTGGATACGGTACTTTATTTTGAAGGCGACCGTCATGCATCCTATCGAATTCTTCGAGGGGTAAAGAACCGATTCGGTTCTACCAATGAGATTGGCGTATTTGAGATGAGGGAGGAAGGTCTGGTTGAAGTTGCCAATCCTTCTGAATTTATGCTGAACGGCAGACCGGAGGGAGCCTCCGGTTCTGTGGTTGCCTGTTCCATGGAAGGCACAAGACCGATTCTCATTGAGATTCAGGCTCTTGTCTGTAAGTCCAGCTTTGGGCTGCCCAGAAGAACAGCTGCCGGCACAGATACCAATCGTGTGAACCTGCTGATGGCTGTACTTGAAAAAAGGCTGGGGATGCATCTCTCGGACAGTGATGCTTATGTGAATATCGCAGGCGGCATCAAGATGAACGAGCCTGCCATAGACCTGGGAATTTTGTTGGCAATTGTCTCCAGTTACAGGGATATAGTCATTGATGATAAGACCCTTGTATTTGGGGAGGTGGGGCTCAGCGGCGAGGTACGTGCAGTCAGCATGGCGGAGCAGCGCGTACATGAAGCCAGAAAACTGGGATTTACCACGATTATCCTGCCGGCAGTCAATATGAAAAGTGTACAGAACATCACAGATATCTGTCTGATTCCGGTGGAAACCATCAGGGATGCTGTGAACTTTTTGGTAAAAAATGAAAAAAATATGGGAAACAAAGCAAAATAATAGATTGACAGTATAAAAGAAATTTGTTATATTATGGAAATAGAAGCGAAGACGAAGGCGTTTTGCATTGTGCAGGACGTCTTTTCTTTTTCTCTGAAATTTTTCCGGGAATCAGAAAAGACGAATTGCATGGATTGCAGACCCTTTGTCTTTTTTTACATTATGGAGGGAGGAACATGTATTGTACGATTTAGATTTGTTTGATCGGACAGAAACGATCAATGAACTGCTGGCAAGATATGGCGTTAAATTTGGCATTTATAAAAATAATACATTCAAAGAGCAATTATTTCCGTTTGATGCGATTCCGAGAATCATTCAGAAACAGGAATTTGATATGCTGGAAAAAGGATTGAAGCAGAGGGTGGATGCCCTGAATCTGTTTCTGCGCGATATCTATTCCGGGAAAAAAATCATTAAGGATAAGGTGGTTCCGGAGGATTTTATTTATGCGTCCAGCGGCTATCTGGCACAGTGCGAAGGAATTCTTCCCTCGAAAGGAATATATTCCCACATTTCCGGTATTGACCTGGTAAAAGGAAAAGATGGAGTATGGTATATTCTTGAGGATAATCTCCGGGTGCCGTCCGGTGCTTCTTATCCAATGATTGCCAGAGGCCTGTGCCGCAGATGTTCTCCGCAGACTTTCCAGCAGATTCATCTGGAAGACAACAGAAACTACGCACAGATGCTGAAAGAGACCATGGATGCAGTCAATACCGGAGGAATCAATGTGATTCTGACTCCGGGAAGGTACAATGCCGCATACTTTGAACATTCCTATCTGGCAGAACAGACAGGGGCACATCTGGTAAACGGAAGTGAGCTGGAAGTAGAAAATGACCAGCTGTTCTTCGTGGATTATTCCGGCAAGAAAGAGCGGGTAGGAGCGGTTTATCGCCGGATTTCGGATGAATACCTGGATCCAATGAATTTTAACCCGGAATCTGTCATCGGTATTCCTCATATTTTTGACGTCTATCGGAAAGGAAATGTGGCACTGCTGAATGCTCCGGGCAATGGTATTGCAGATGATAAGGGTATTTACTATTTTGTTCCGAAGATGATTCGTTATTATCTGAATGAAGAGCCGATTCTTCACAATGCCCCCACCTATCTGCCATTTTATGAAGAAGACAAAAAAATTGTTCTTGATCATTTTGACCGTCTGGTGCTGAAAGATGTGGCAGAGGCCGGAGGATATGGGGTTGTATTTGCCAATAAGATGACAAAAGAACAGAAAGAGCAGTTTTTAGCTATGATGGAACGGGAACCGAGAAGATTTATTGCTCAGGAAGTCATTGATTTTGAGGACCTGGATATCCTGGAAGACGGAGAAGCCGTTCCAAGAAAAGCTGATTTGAGAGCATTTGTTTTATCAGGAAACGAAACACGGGTATGGAAGAGCGGACTGACACGTTTCTCCAGAAATCCGGATTCATTTATTGTGAATTCTTCACAGGGAGGAGGATTTAAAGACACATGGGTTTTATCTCAGTAGAACAGACAGACAGATTATACTGGCTCGGCCGGTACACAGAGCGGGTGTATACAACCATGAGACTCTATTTTGTTACATACGATACCATGATTGATCAGTTTGCAAAAACGTATAAAGATTTTTGCAAAAGCCTGGATATTCCGGAAATATATACCTCTCCGGAAGATTTTATGAAACGGTATCCCTTTGATGAGGAAGACACCAATTCCATTATCAGTAATCTGAAAAGAGCATATGATAATGCTATTGTACTTCGTGAAGAGATTGGAAGCGAATCTCTGGCTTATATTCAGCTGGCAATTTACGACATGCAGAAAGCAGCAAAGAGCAACTCCCCGATGATTGAGTTTCAGCGAGTTCTGGACAATCTGATGGCATTCTGGGGAATCGTGGATGATCAGATTGCCAGTGAAAATGTCCGCAATATCCTGAAAGTAGGAAAGAGAGTAGAAAGAATTGACCTGTACGGACGGCTCCACAGTGATTATGAGAGTCTGTCCCGGGAAATATATCGTCTGGCGGGCAGAGTGAAGAGATGCAATCTTAAATACAGCCAGGATGTGTTGGATCAGCTGGTAGATCTTCTGTCAGAAGATACGCTGGATCATCATAAGGTGGTTGAAGAAATTGAACGTTTTCTGGAGGTGTAAGGTTGAACACATGGAAAATGACTTATGAGCTGTGCTGTCATTTTGGTTCGCCTGTTACCGGGCATGCATACAGTCTTCGATGTTTTCCGAGAGAAATGTTTCATCAGAGGGTACAATCCTGCAAGTACGAAGTAATCCCCTGTTCCGGCGGCGGCCGGGGCAGGGATTCTTTTGGGAATTCCTTACTGATAGGTAAAAATAATGAGCCTCATGAGTGGTTCCTGGTTCGTGTGGATGCTGTCGTTGCAATAGAGAATCTGGAGGAGCCGGAACTGAAACCATATTATCAGCTGGGGATGTATCGGAGTCCGACAAAGCTGACCCGAACAGGTGACAGATTAACGGAATTTATCAGTAAAATTCCGAAAGATCAGCAGTGTAATCCGTGGGAGAGAACAAGGGTACTGATGCATGAACTGTATGCTGCATTTCGTTATGAAAGCGGCAGTACCGGTTTCTTGACAACTGCGGAGGAGGCATTTTCCCAGGGCTGCGGTGTCTGTCAGGATTATGCTCATATTTTACTGGCTCTCTGTAGGAGTGAGGGGCTGACAGTACGGTATGTGGCCGGTACGATTCCCGGGGAAGGAGAAACACATGCCTGGATGGAAGTATGGCATGAAGGAAAATGGAAAGGCTTCGATCCCACAAATGAAAAAGAGACAGATGAGTCTTATCTGACTTTTGCTGTGGGAAGAGATGCGGAGGACTGCAGTATCAACCGGGGAGTGTTTATGGGAGCGGGTAATCAAACACAGTACATCAGATGTGAGATGACTCCCAACTAATATATGCTTCGAAAGAATGTGCAGAGATTCGGTTGAATATAGGGTTTGATAAGAAAATAAATGGAGGAAGATAAATGTGATAAAAACAGTGGCATCGGTATCCCTGCCGGTTCTGGAAAAACTGGAGATAAAAAAGAACCGGCTGGAATCAGGAAATGGAAAAGAGAAAAAAAGAATAAGTATTGTAACAGGAATACATGGGGATGAGCTGGAGGGACAGTATGTCTGCTTCGAGGTCAATCGAATCATTCAGGAACACCCGGAATATCTGGATGGAATCGTAGATATTTATCCGGCAATGAATCCGCTGGGAATTGATTCCATCACCAGAGGAATTCCCGCCTTTGACCTGGACATGAACCGGGTTTTCCCGGGCAACGAAGATGGTTCCATGACGGAATATGTGGCGGCGAAGATTATTGATGATCTGGTGGGTTCAAACCTTTGCATTGATATTCATGCAAGCAACATCTTTCTTACAGAAATCCCACAGGTGAGGATTAATGAACTGCATCGGGAAAGGCTTGTTCCCCTTGCGAAAAAATTGAACATTGACCTGATCTGGATTCATGGAAGCAGTACCGTGCTGGAATCTACTCTCGCATACAGTCTGAACAGCAGAAATACACCCACCCTTGTGGTGGAGATGGGTGTGGGTATGCGTATCACAAAATCATATTGCCATCAGCTTGTTCTGGGTATTTTTTCGGTAATGAAAGAAATGGGTATGTGGAAAGGCCCGGTAGAAGAAGTGAGAAAACCTTTGATTGCCAGCGAAGAAGATGATGTACATTTTTTAAATGCTCCGATTGCCGGTATTTTTATCAGTCATGCAAAGCATGGGGATTTCCTTCAGGCCGGAGATAATATTGGTGATATTGTGGATCCGCTCTCCGGTGTGATTCTGGTGCGCCTGAAAGCACCTGCCACCGGTATCCTGTTTACAATCCGGGAATATCCGGTTGTGGATGAAGGTTCTCTGATTGCCAGAATACTGAAGAGAGATGAGGTGTGACAGATGCGGACAGAAATAATTTATGAAAACCGATCTTTGTACAGAGATGATTTTAAAGTACAGGGATATGTATTTGGTACAGGTGAAAAATCCGTCTGTATAGTGGGAAATATGCGTGGAAATGAATACCAGCAGTTATACACCTGTTCACAGCTGGTAAAAAAACTGAAAGAACTGGAACAGGCGGACTGCCTGGTGCCGGGCCATGAGATTCTCGTGATACCATCTGCCAATCCTTATTCTATCAATATAGAGAAAAGATTCTGGCCTATTGACAATACAGATATTAACCGTATGTTCCCCGGATACGTGGAAGGTGAGACTACACAGAGAATTGCCGGAGGAATTTTTGATAAAATCTGTCATTATCAGTATGGAATTCAATTTGCTTCGTATTACATGCCGGGAGAATTTATGCCACATATCAATATCATGAAGACTGGATTTGAGGATGCGGATATGGCAAAAAAATTCGGAATGCCATATGTGATGGTCAGAAATACAAGACCATACGACACCACCACACTAAACTATAACTGGCAGATCTGGGAGACAAAAGCCTTCAGTTTATATACAACCAGTACCCAACAGATTAATAAATCCAGCGCTGCGAGAGGTGTTGCCTCAGTCTTGACCTTTCTTGACAGTATCGGTGCAGTTCGCTATCGCCGCCACGAAGGATACGTTTCACAGGTAATCGGAGATGATGATCTTATCTGTGTCCGTTCACCGGAAGCCGGGTTGTTCGAATCGGAAGTGACTGTGGAGCAGGAAGTAAAAGCAGGCATGGTACTGGCACGTATCCTGAACCCTGTGGATGGAGAAGAAATCGCACAGATTTACGCACCCTGCGATGGAATTGTGTTCTTCCTTCATAATGAACCACTTACCTATGGGCATACGGCGGTAATTAAACTCGTCAAAATTTGAGGTTATGAATGAATCATTAATTTGGTGAAAAAAGTCTTTTGACGCCCCGGAGAATTATGAAAATGGGGTCTTGGAAGACTTTTTTCTTTTGGTAGGCTTCATTGAGTAGTTTTCGGATTTTCCTCCTACATTTTTTCTTTTTCGATAGGCTCTAATGGTAGCTGTGATGATTTCCATCCTACCTTTTTGAGATTTTTATAGGCTATATTATTTGTTTCTGTAATTTGTATCCTACACTTTAATCAATTTTAGTGGGCTCAGTAAGATATTCCTGGGATTCTCAGCCTACATTTCTCCTAATTTGGTAGGATAAAAATGTGAAAATCAAGAAATGAAGCCTACCTAAAAACCAAAATGGTAGGATGGAAAACAACTTAACAATCATTTGAGCCTACTATGAATAATTCGGTGCAGGATAGTGGTAAAATGCCTTATATAAAAATGAAAAAACCTGTTGACAAACATAGAAAACGGTGGTATGATGTAAGAGTTGCGTCTGGGAAACAGGTCAGGACAGAAAATAACTTCGAAAAAAGTTGAAAAAAGTCCTTGACATCTGAGAACAACAGTGATAAAATATCAGAGTTGCTTCTCAGACAGAAAAAGTTGAGAAAAAACAAACTTGAAAAAGTTAAAAAAGTTCTTGACAAACAGAAAACAACATGATAAAATATCGAAGCTGTCTGCGACAGCACAAAGTAAGTGAAGCTCATGAATCTGCGATTCATTCGCTCGCGACTGCGTCGCTTATAAAACGAGATTCATAAGCACAAAAGTAAGCAAGCTTACTTTTGACTTACAAATCTGTTTTGCACTTACTTGGTAACCGAACATTGATAACTGAACAGTGAAACACATTCCTCGAAAGTTCTTTTAAAATCATAAAAACGAACGATCGAAAGATCCTTAAAACAGTAAAAGGGATAAATTAGCCAAGCTAAAATTTGAACTGGAGCAAACCTTTATTTAGAGAGTTTGATCCTGGCTCAGGATGAACGCTGGCGGCGTGCTTAACACATGCAAGTCGAGCGAAGCGCCTTGAAGTTTTCGGACAGAAGGGTGACTGAGCGGCGGACGGGTGAGTAACGCGTGGGTAACCTGCCTCACACAGGGGGATAACAGTCAGAAATGACTGCTAATACCGCATAAGCGCACAGTACCGCATGGTACGGTGTGAAAAA
>JALERM010000179.1 GCA_022764165.1 Eubacterium sp.
TCCCTGGAGGGGCTATACAGTAGAGGCGAAGTGGATACGCCTGTAAGAATAAGGATAGCCTGAAAACAGGGGAATCAAACTTCTTAAACGGATGCACAAGCATCCCAGAAGCCCCTACTTCTTCAAGTGGGGGTAATTCACGATGATTGGTTTTATCCTTGCAATTATTATTGGGCGATGATAAAATTGTAAACACATTAGATGAGGTTTGGAGTAGAAAGTACAGAAGTTATGTGATAAGTAGGACAGAATCTGGAAAGGAGTGTACAGCAGATGGGAAGATTTCTGAATCCTGATAACAGTGCATTTCAGATTACACTTAATTCAAAAATATATGTAGATAAAACAGGACTTTTGGATATTACAAATCAGGCGATAGATACAGATGCGGCTTTTATATGCAACAGCCGTCCACGCCGTTTCGGTAAGTCCGTTACTGCTAATATGCTGGCTGCTTACTACAGTAAAGGCTGCGATTCCAAGGGGATGTTTGCTGCTTTAAAGATTGGCAGTATGGATTCTTTCGAGAAATACCTTAACAAATATGATGTAATCCATTTTGATATGCAGTGGTTTGTCGAACCGGGAAATGATGTAAATCATATAGTAGCTGCGGTACAGAATGCGGTCTTGAAAGAACTCAAAGAAGTTTATTCGGATATAGTTAATGAAGAAGTGACAAGTCTTCCGGATGCAATGTCCCTGATTACAGAAAAGACTGGCAATAAATTCATTGTGATTATTGATGAATGGGATGTTCTCATACGTGATGAAGCTATGAATCAGAAGGTACAGGATGAATATATTGGGTTTTTGCGAAAAATGTTCAAGGGTACAGAACCGACTAAGTATATCAGTATTGCGTATCTGACAGGTATATTGCCCATCAAAAAACTGAAAACGCAGTCGGCACTTAACAACTTCGATGAATTTACCATGCTTGATGCAGGAGAATTTGCACCTTTTGTTGGTTTTACAGAGGATGAAGTTGAACAACTTAGTTTACAGTACGATAGAAACTTCCCTTCGGTTGAACAGTGGTATGATGGTTATTTGCTTTCAGGTCAACATGTTTACAATCCAAAGGCTGTTGTGAGTGTTATGAAGCGAGGAATTTTTCAGAGTTACTGGTCAAAAACAGGAACATTTGAATCAATCAGACCGTTCATTAACATGGATTTTGATGGCTTGAAAACTGCAATTATTAAAATGATTTCTGGAGATGCTGTTGCAGTGGATACGTCTTCTTTCCAAAATGATATGGTAAGCTTTGAGAGCAAAGATGATGTCCTTACACTTTTGATTCACTTGGGGTATCTTGCCTATGATCAGAAAAATAACCTTGCTTTTATCCCAAATGAAGAAGTAAGGCAGGAATTTATTTCTGCTACCAAAAGGAAAAAATGGAATGAACTGGTTAAGTTTGAACAACAGTCAAATGACTTATTAAACGCAACATTAGATATGGAAGAGGAGAAAGTCGCTGCAGGTATTGAAAAGATTCATACGGAGTATGTTTCTTCTGTTCAATATAATGACGAAAACTCACTCAGCAGCGTTCTGACGATTGCGTATCTTAGTTCGATGCAGTATTATTTCAAACCTGTACGGGAACTCCCGACAGGGAGAGGTTTTGCAGACTTTGTATACATCCCAAAACCAGAATATTTACTGGATTACCCGGCACTTGTGGTAGAACTGAAGTGGAACAAGAGCACAGATACAGCACTAAAACAGATTAAAGAGAAAAAATATCCGGAATCACTTTTACAATACACAGGTAATATTTTTATTGTCGGTATTAGCTACAATAAGAAAACAAAGGTACATCAATGTGCCATTGAAGAATTCAAAAAATGACATATAGCAAAATTACCCCGGGGAAAATGTAAAACTCCCCGGGGTAATTTTTTGAGGTTCAGATTTTCATCATCCCTGACATAACACATCCTCCGGATGCTCCGCATCCCAGGATTTCATCCAACTGTGTCTTAGCGGGTCTGATTCCGCCGATTGCGTAGACAGGTATATCTACTGCCCGACATACATTCCGAAGAAAGTCTGTCCCCCTCGGTGGGAGACCTTTTTTGCAGTCGGTTGCGTAGATATGGCCGGCGGTGATGTAGGTGGCTCCGAGTCTCTGTGCTTTGCGTGCATCTTCCACGGAATGGATGGAGGTTCCAATCTGTGAAAAAGAAGTGAGAGGTACATCAGGATTATTGCGGCATTCCTCAAGCAGTGCCATCGGCAAATGGATAGACGGGCAGTGTAAGTCAAGTGCTGTCTTCCAAAAGGTATGGAGAATGCATGGCACCTGGTAGCTGCTGCAGATTTTCAGGACCTGTTCGGCCAGCAGTGCATATTCATTTTCTTCCATGTCTTTTTCCCGCAGAATCAGTGCTCGTGGATGACATCTGCAGACCCGTTCTATCTGATCCGGAAATGGCCGGGCGCAGAGGTGACGATTGCTGACTGCAATGATTTGAGAAAATACAGATAAAGGCTCATTCATATTATTACACATAAATATAATCACTCATAACTGGCTGCAGGTTATTGGAAAGGAGTGCCTGGTAGACTTCATCCACGGATCTTCCGTCAGAGATTTCGAACTGGTCATCTCCTTTTGCTTCGATATCTTCCACATGGCTTCCGATTCCGGTGCTGACACCTGCGGAAATCTTGGTGGCAGCAATATTTACCAGATTATCACGCACACGGGCGCATTCTCTGGTGGAAATGGTGATACTTGCAAATGGCATAAAAAGCCGGTAAGCGCATACCACCTGAAGCAGCTGTGGCTCGTGAACATCCATGGGATTGATCCGGTCGTTGTTGATGATCGGACGCAGTCTCGGACAGGAGAATGCAATCTCTGCGTGGGGATATTTGCGCTGCAGCAGATAAGCATGGTATCCGGTGGCAAAGGCATCTTTGCGGAAATCATCTAATCCCAGAAGTGCTCCGAAACCAACGCCTCGCATGCCGCCTTTGATCGCACGTTCCTGTGCATTCACACGATATGGGAAAATCCGTTTGTGTCCTGCCAGATGAAGTGTTTCATATTTGTCTGCGTTATAAGTCTCCTGGAATACAGTAATATAGTCAGCTCCACATTCGTGCAGATAAGCGTATTCGTCAGAATTCACCGGGTAGATTTCAAGACCGATGACTTTAAAGTATTTTCTTGCAATCTTACAGGCTTCTCCGATATACTCCACCGTAGACTTATGGCGGCTTTCACCGGTCAGGATCAGGATTTCCTGAAGCCCTGATCTGGAAATTGCTTCCATTTCTTTTTCGATTTCATGTGGCCTTAGCTGCGCACGGTTGATTTTATTGTGGCAGTTGAAGCCGCAGTAGATACAATAATTTTCACAGTAATTGGCAATATAAAGCGGCGTGAACATATAAATACTGTTGCCAAAATGTTTGCGGGTTTCCCTTCTTGCTGCCTGTGCGATGTCTTCCAGAAGCGGGAGTGCAGCAGGAGAAAGAAGAGCTGCAAAATCTTCCGGTGTTCTGGTGTCATGTGCAAGTGCCCGCCTTACGTCAGCTTCCGTGTATTTATCATAATCATAGGCTTCCATGGCAGAGATCACCTGATCCATAATGTCAGATTCCAGAACCTCCATTCCGGGAAGATATGTCATATGGTCAATACGATTCTTTTTCTGGTCTTCCAGAATCTCCTCGCTTAAAATACTTTGATTAATGTGTTCCTTTTCCATGAGCTGATGCCTCCTAATCCTGTAAAAATCCAGTCAGTGGTGAAGATGCACTGGCACCTTTGGTGATGGTACGCCCAAGACCGGAAAGGTAAGCACTTCTGCCGGCTTCGATGGCTTTCTTAAATGCTTCTGCCATAGCGGGAACGTCTCCGGCGGTCGCGATAGCTGTGTTTGCCATAACTGCCGCAGCACCCATTTCCATAGCTTCACAAGCCTGGGACGGACGACCGATTCCGGCATCTACGATGATCGGAAGGTCTATTTCATCAATCAGAATCTGAATAAAATCTTTGGTACAGAGTCCCTTGTTTGAACCGATAGGAGCACCAAGCGGCATGACACAGGCAGCACCGGCATCGCGAAGTGCTCTTGCAGCGTTCAGATCCGGATACATATATGGCATGACAACAAATCCCTCTTTGGCAAGAATTTCCGTAGCTTTGATGGTCTCATAGTTGTCAGGAAGCAGATATTTGGAATCATGGATGACTTCGATTTTTACAAAATTTCCGCAGCCGACCTCACGGGAAAGCCTGGCGATACGAACGGCTTCCTCAGCATTTCTTGCACCGGAGGTGTTGGGCAGAAGGGTGATATTGTCAGGAATGTAGTCCAGAATATTGGCAAGACCTCCTTGATTAGCCCGGCGCAGAGCCAGTGTGATGATCTGGGCTTCTGCTTTTTCGATACATGCTTTCACCAGTTCCAGAGAGAATTTTCCGGAACCAAGAATGAAGCGGGAGGTAAATTCATGTCCTCCCAGAATAAATTTATCGTCTTTTGTATTCATAGTAATAACCTTCTTTCTTATACATTTTCTTCGCCTAAAATCAGACGTGTGATCATATTTGCCTGATGGGCGGCACAAATGGCAACCCGCGGTGCCATTAAACCTTTTCCGGGAGCAGACTCGGTCGTCCGGTCACCGCACAGATAGAAATTCCTGGTAATCCGCCGGGTATGGATGGTATTGCTGCTTTCATATCCGGCCATGCCTGATGCTGATACCAGTTTCTTCTCAGGAAAATGCTCCAAAATGCCATTGACCAGCATGGCTTTGGCTTCAGGACAGTCGAACGCTTCACAAATGATATCATTGTCCCCGAACAACTCTGTCAGGTTTTCTTCTGTTACTTTCACACAGTCCGTGTGTATGTCCAGATAGGGATTGATTTTCAGAAGCAGAGATTTCAGTGCATCCGTTTTATACATGCCGAGGTGCTCAATAAAATATTGCTGCCGGTTCAGGTTCGTGATATCTACTACGTCAAAATCAATCAGATGCAGGTGCCCTACACCAATCCTGGCCAGAGAATATGCAATGTTGGATCCAAGTCCGCCAAGGCCGGCAATAGCCACATTCCCTCTGGAAAGAAGTTCCTGTATTTCCGGAGTATGACGCTCATCCAGTGCTTCGTTAATCTGTTCATGAGTCAATTTTTGCTCAGCCATGATTGTCAGCCTCCTCCTACAAAACTTACAATTTCCATACTGTCTCCGTCTTTTAACATGGTGTCTGAATAATGAGATTTCGGAAGAATCTCGCCATTTAATTCTACCGCAATACGGTTCGGTCTGTACTGATTCTGCTCAAGATAATCAGCTACTGAGACAGGTGACAGCAGTTCTGTTTTTTGTCCGTTAATCGTAATCATAGATCCTCCTTTCCAGGCCTTGAAAAGAAAAAAGAGTTCACAAAGTAATACACCCGTGGTGGTGTACCCCTTCATGAACTCTCATTCACTCTCAAAATCTTCTCAGCCTATATACACAAGTACATAGGTTCATCTGTTCTATTTACCTTATCAAGTATAAAAAATTCAGAGGAAAATGTCAAACATTTTTTTGTATTATTTCCCCGGGGATTTTTACTTTTTCCCCGGGGAAATAAATCTTTGACAGTCAAAAATAATATGATATAATAAATCCGACGGCTATCTGCACATGTGCAGTATGCCATCTTAAATAAGGAGGAAATGTATATGGGTTCGATAGCCATTGTAACTGACAGCAACAGTGGAATTTCTCAGGCGGAAGCAAAAAAACTTGGAATTTATGTCCTTCCGATGCCTTTTTTTATTGATGAAAAATTATATTACGAAGACATTGATCTGTCTCAGGAGCAGTTTTACCAGCTCCTTGCACAGGATGCCAATGTATCAACGTCTCAGCCATCTCCGGGGGATGTTATGGATTTTTGGAATTCGATCCTCAAAGAGCACACAGAGATTCTACATATTCCGATGTCCAGCGGTCTGAGTGCTTCCTGCGCTACTGCACAGGGCCTGGCTCAGGACTATGAAGGCAAAGTGTATGTGGTCGACAACCAGCGTGTCTCCATAACAATGAAGCAGTCTGTACTGGATGCCCTTGCTCTTGTGAAAACAGGAAAAACAGCTGCAGAGATTAAAGAAATTCTGGAAAAAGAAGCACTGGAGTCCAGTATTTATCTCGTGGTTGATACTCTGAAATATTTGAAAAAGGGTGGTCGTATCACTCCGGCAGCAGCACTTCTTGGTTCTGCTTTAAATCTGAAACCTATCCTTCAGATTCAGGGCGATAAACTTGACGCCTATAAAAAGGTGCGTGGAATGAAACCGGCAAAGAAAAACATGCTGGAGGCTATACGTCATGATTTGGATACCCGATTTGCCGAATATGTAAAAAAGGGCGAACTGAAACTTCAGGTTGCATATGCAGATGACCGGGAGGCTGCCGAACAGTGGGAGGAAGAAGTTCGTGCTGCTTTTCCTGATCTGGAGGTCAGCTGTATGGATCCGGTTGCTTTAAGTATTGCCTGCCATACAGGCCCGGGAATCCTTGCTATAGCAGCGAGCCATTGCCTGGATACAAAATAAAATTTTTGCTTACTGTTCACTCTGCGACCAGTAATATTTTTGAGAATTTTAGGGAAAATAGTTGACGAAAGAAAAACTTCGTGCTATGATAACGAAGTATGCCGCACAAAGAGGTTTAAGTGTCTAAGGACCACCATATTTGGCGAGTAATGATAATAGGAGGTGTGCCATATGTACGCAATTATTGCAACAGGTGGTAAACAGTACAAAGTAGCCGAAGGCGATATCATTAGAGTGGAAAAGCTTGGTGTAGAAGCTGGAGAAACTGTTACATTTGATCAGGTTCTTGCTGTAAGCAATGACGGTCTGAAAGTTGGAGCTGATGTTGAAAACGCCAGCGTAACTGCTTCCGTAATCGAGAACGGCAAAGCTAAAAAAGTTATTGTTTACAAATATAAGAGAAAAACTGGATATCATAAGAAAAACGGACATAGACAGCAGTTCACAAAAGTGAAAATCGAAAAGATTAACGCTTAATTGGTGGATTTATGACGAAAGTAACGTTTTATCAGAATTCAGAACAACAGTGTGTGGGATTTGATGTGAACAGTCATGCGGGATATGCGGAAGAAGGCGAGGATATTGTCTGTGCTGCTATATCTGCACTGGTAATCAATACAGTGAATTCCATTGAAACTTTTACAGATGATGTTTTTCAACTTGATGTTGATGAAGAATCTGCTGATATTTGTCTGAAGGTTGAGAATAAGCCTTCGGATTCGTGTTTACTGCTTCTGAATTCACTCATTCTCGGATTACAGGGAATGGAAGATGGACAGTATACTGATTTTATTGATATAATCTTCGAGGAGGTGTAAAAACCATGTTAACTATGAACCTTCAATTTTTTGCTCATAAAAAGGGAGTTGGTTCTACCAAGAACGGTAGAGATTCTGAGTCCAAGAGATTAGGAGCAAAGAGAGCTGACGGACAGTTTGTAAAAGCTGGTAATATCCTTTACAGACAGCGTGGAACCAAGATTCATCCTGGCGTAAACGTTGGACGTGGTAAAGACGATACTCTGTTTGCATTGACAGACGGTGTTGTTCGTTTTGAAAGAAAAGGAAGAGATAAGAAACAGGTTTCTATCGTTCCGGTAGCTGAGTAATGCATATGTGCAGGCTTCAAATCAATCTGGTTTGAAGCCTGTTTTTTGTGAATAGTTTTAATTTGTCATTGAAATAATACAGGAGTATATATATGTTTGCAGACAGAGCGAAAATAATCATCCGTTCCGGAAAAGGCGGCGATGGTCATGTCAGTTTCCGGAGAGAGCTTTATGTACCCAATGGCGGTCCGGATGGCGGAGACGGCGGTCGCGGCGGAGACGTAATATTTGAAGTGGATGAGGGATTGAACACCCTGAATGAATTCCGCCACAAAAGAAAATTCAGTGCCCAGAACGGTGAAGAGGGTGGAAAAAAGAGATGCCACGGTAAGGATGGAAAAGATATTGTCCTGAAGGTGCCGGAAGGAACTGTAATTTACGAAGCTGAAAGCGGAAAAGTTATTGCGGATATGTCAGGAGAAAACCGTCGGCAGATTATTCTGAAAGGCGGCCGTGGAGGAAATGGCAATATGCATTATGCTACTGCCACCATGCAGGTTCCGAAGTACGCACAGCCGGGTCAGCCGGCACAGGAACTGGAAGTGCGGCTGGAATTAAAAGTTATTGCTGATGTGGGTCTGGTGGGGTATCCGAATGTAGGAAAGTCAACTTTTCTTTCCCGTGTGACCAATGCACAGCCGAAAATTGCCAATTATCATTTTACCACATTAACCCCGAATCTTGGTGTGGTTGATCTGGACGGTGCTGACGGTTTTGTTATCGCAGATATCCCGGGATTGATCGAGGGTGCATCCGAAGGTGTGGGACTTGGTCATCAGTTTTTGCGGCACATTGAGAGAACCCGTGTGATGATTCATATTGTGGATGCTGCATCTACCGAAGGAAGGGATCCGGTTGATGATATTTACAAGATTAATGCTGAGCTGGAGGCTTACAATCCGGAAATTGCTTCCCGTCCGCAGGTGATTGCTGCCAATAAGATTGATGTGATTTATCCGGAGGGAGAAGATCCTGTGCAGAGACTGCGGGATGAATTTGAACCCAAAGGAATCAAAGTATTTCCTATTTCTGCCGTAACGGGCAAAGGGGTGAAAGAACTGCTCTATGATGTAAAAGCACTTCTTGATCAGACAGAGAAAGAACCGATTATCTTTGAACAGGAATTCTTCCCGGAAGATGTTCTGATCGGTGAAAATCTCCCGTATACAGTTGAAGTTGAGGAAGATAGCCATACCTTTATTGTGGAAGGCCCCAAAATAGAAAAAATGCTTGGTTATACCAATCTTGACTCTGAGAAGGGATTTGCTTTCTTCCAGCGTTTCCTGAAAGATGGCGGTATCCTGGAGGATCTGGAAAAAGCAGGAATTCAGGAAGGCGACACAGTTCGTATGTATGGATTTGAGTTTGATTATTACAAATAACGGAGGATATCATGACCAGTAAACAGAGAGCTTATTTAAAAAGCATTGCAATGAATACAGAACCGATTCTGCAAATTGGAAAGTCAAGTCTGACACCGGAGTTCACTGCTTCTGTAAAAGAGGCTCTGGAAGCCAGGGAACTGATTAAAATCAGTGTTCTGCAGAACTGTATGGATGATCCACGCCAGATGGCACAGATGCTTGCGGAACGTACAGGTTCTCAGGTGGTGCAGGTGATTGGTAAAAAGATTGTACTTTATAAAGAAGGAAAAAAAGAGAAGAAGAAAATTCAGCTTCCTTAAGGAAGGACTTGCTTTATGAAGAAAAAAATAGGTATCATGGGCGGGACATTTGATCCGATTCACATCGGACATCTAATTATTGCCGAAAAAGCGTATGAGCAGTTTGACCTGCAGCAGATTCGATTTATGCCTGCAGGTAATCCTCCACATAAACAGGATCGTAAAAGACAGACGACCGATGAGCAGCGCATCGAGATGGTCAGAAGAGCAATTGCAGGCAATCCCCATTTTGCCCTTTCTCTCGAGGATATGAAACCAGATGAGTATTCCTATACCTTTCGCACGTTAGAACGTCTGAAAAAGCAGAATCCGGATGAAGAGTACTATTTTATCATTGGCGGAGATTCATTATTTGAGTTTGATCACTGGATGAAACCGGATCGGATCTGCCATTCTGCCATTATTCTGGCGGCCGGAAGAAATTCCGTAGCAAGATCAGAGGTTGAAGACCAGATTGCATACCTGTCTGAGAAATATCAGGGAGAAGTTCATCTGATTGATGTGCCGGATCTGAATATCTCATCCAGTATGCTGCGGGACTGGATTCAGTCTTCCGACACATTTCGGTATTATGTTCCGGAACCGGTATATGAGTATATCATTGAACAAAAGCTATATCAGTTGGAGGAAGCCTGATCAGACAGGAGATTCCGAAATAGAGGTAAAACTATGGATGAAGAAAAGATGGATTTGCAGAAGATTACGAAGAAATTGAAAAAGTATCTGGATGAAGATCGCCTCTGGCATACCCTGGGTGTTATGCATACTTCAGTATCTCTGGCGATTGTTCATGATGAAAATCAGGAAAAAGCAAAAGTGGCAGGTCTTCTGCATGATTGTGCCAAATGCATCCCTACTAAGAAAAAATTAAAATTATGCAGAGAAAATCAGATTCCGGTCAGTGATTTTGAAAAAGATCATCCGTTTTTGCTTCATGCAAAAGTGGGTGCCTATATCGCTCAGGAAAAGTATAACATCAATGATCCTGAAATACTTTCTTCAATTACATGGCATACAACCGGTAAACCGGCAATGACCAGACTGGAAAAAATAATCTTTATTGCGGATTATATTGAACCCGCCAGATTCAAAGCACCACGACTGGCTGAAGTAAGAAAAACAGCTTTTCAGGATCTGGATCTGTGCATGTATCAGATCCTTGAGGATACGATCCATTATCTTTCAGGAAGTCCGGAGGATATGGATCAGACAACTGTGGAAGCATATAAGTATTATAAAGAATTAATTGAAACAAGAGATTATAAGCAGGGACAGATAAAGGAGAAATAGTATGGCAGAATCAAAGAATATGGCTAAAATGGCCTGTGAAGCTCTGGAAGATAAAAAGGCAATAGATATTAAAGTTATCGATATCGAGAAAGTCTCCACTCTGGCGGATTATTTTATCATCGCCAGCGGAAGCAACAGAAATCAGGTACAGGCAATGGCTGACAATGTAGACGAAGTACTTGGAAGAGCAGGATATAATTGCAAACAGATGGAAGGTTATCAGACAGCAAATTGGATTCTGATGGATTATGGCGATATTGTCATTCATATCTTTGATGAAGAAAACAGACTGTTTTATGACCTGGAAAGAATCTGGAGAGACGGTAAGTCTGTTGAAGTTACTGATTTGAGATAAAAAGCTTGTATAGAAATAATTATTTGAGCTGTCTTTAGTTTACGTAAGTATATTGTGTAAACTAAAGACAGCTTTTATCATTAAAATTCAAGTACGCCTCGGCGTACTTGCTGCGAGGTGCGCGTCATGCTTTGCATGACATGATACATCTGCACACCTCTGCAATCCGCCGGAGGCTTTATCTTGGAAGGAGATTGGACTCCCACCAAGACTAAATTGTTACAACTCACCACCTATAGAGGTGGGAGTCTTATCTCCTTTCAAGATAAATCCAAATCCGTATGTTACTAATGCATAAAACGGAAAACCCCGATTACCTTTCCGAGAATCTGCAAATCTCCCTCAACGATAATGGGATCCATGTAATCATTTTCTGGCTGAAGGCGAATATGACCCTCTTCTTTATAAAATGTCTTAACGGTAGCGGAGTCATCAATCAGTGCAACCACCATATCACCGTTGTCTGCGGTTGAACACTGTTCCACAATCACATGATCCCCATTCAATATACCTGCATTAATCATACTTTCTCCCTGAACATTAAGAATAAAAGTCTGTGCGTTCGGCATAAATTCAGCGGGAATAGGGAAGTAGTTTTCAATATTTTCAATAGCCAGAAGCGGCTCACCGGCTGCAACCCGTCCGATCACGGGTACATTTACAACTTCACGCCGAACAAGGTTAAAATTATCATCAACGATCTCGATGGCTCGGGGTTTCGTCGGGTCTCTTCTAATATAACCATTTTTTTCCAATGTCTCAAGATGAGAGTGTACAGAAGAGGTAGATTTGAGATTTACAGCCTCGCAGATCTCGCGGACAGCAGGAGGGAAGCCTCTATTTATAATCTCATTCTTTATATAATCTAAAATTTCCTGTTGCTTTTTAGTGATCTTGCCATAAGCCATTGTAATACCTCCACGAATTAAATATAGTAAGCATTCATACATTTATCGGATACCAATACTTTTTATTATCATAACACATGAAAAGGAAAAATGCAAACAGATATTCCCGAAAATTTGTTCGAAAATATCATTTATTTATATTGACAAACATTTGTTCACAATATATAATAGGGACCATGAAGAACAGATGTTCGTGAACGGATATTCGAAAATGCATGGAGGAGATTGGTATGAGAGGTAAAAAAAGGATGAAAAGAAGAAATCACTGTAGAAAGCATATGATGGTATTTATGGTATTTGCAGCTGTCATGATTGCTATGGGTGGTGTATCAGCCGTGAATGCAACAGAGGAAACTCCTCATAGATACAAGTATTATACAACAGTATATGTGGATCGGGATGCAACTTTATGGAATATATCAAAAAAATATGTGACAGATGAATATACAGATATACGGGCATATATGGATGAAGTTAAATCAATTAACCACCTGACAGATGACAAATTACAATATGGAACAAAGATTTGTGTACCATATTATTCTGAAGAATATAAATCATAGACAAAAGATAACGACCTGGACAAAACATAAAAAGGAATGTTTGGCAAAGGTCGTTTTTCTTTCTTCAAATTGATATTCAAATTTACAAAAAACGGGGGGAAATGTACCAAAAAACTAAAAAGAAAGGTCTATACATCTATACGACAAACACGAGTTTTTCAAATAGATTGACATGGTTTCCCGTCAGTGCTATAGTTATTTATAGACAAATATTGTTTTTATTATGATGTTTATATTAACTTTATCACCTAGTTTTGTTTATGAAAGGATTTTTATTATGGATCGAGTTACATACAGACAACAGACAGATACAAATAATATATTAAGACTCAGGGAGGTCCTGCAGACTTTGCCTGTGTTTGCCAGAGATTATTTCCGGGCAATTGATGCAACAACTACAACGAAAACAAGGATTTCCTATGCATATGACATTCGCCTGTTTTTTCAGTTCCTGATTCAGCAAAATCCTTCTTATAAAGGGAAAAATCCCTGGGATTTTACGATTGATGTTCTTGATCAGGTTCAGGCCCTTGATATCGAGGAATATATGGAATATTTGAAGGTTTATACCGATGATGAAGAAAGTCTCGTCACCAATGGAGAACGTGGATTAAAACGCAAAATATCGGCTCTGAGAAGCTTTTATGCATATTATTATCGTCATGAAATGATAAAAACAAATCCTACTGTTTTGATAGATATGCCCAAAATTCATGACCAGGCAATTATTCGCCTTGATACAGATGAAGTTGCCATGCTGCTGGATTATATCGAACATTGCGGCGATCAGCTGACAGGTCAGAAAAAGGTATATTATGAAAAAACAAAGGAACGAGATCTGGCGTTGATTACTCTCCTGCTTGGAACGGGAATTCGTGTATCAGAGTGTGTGGGACTGGATGTGGAGGATATTGACTTTAAGAATAATGCGGTTAAGGTTGTACGAAAAGGCGGCAATGAGATGTTTGTGTATTTTGGCGGAGAAGTTGAGGCAGCTTTAAAGAAATACCTTCCTGTACGTGAATCCATCACACCGGTAGCCGGACATGAACATGCACTCTTCTATTCGACCCAGAGAAAACGACTGGGTGTTCAGGCTGTTGAAAATATGGTAAAAAAATATGCCAAAGAAATAACTACTACAAAGAAAATCACGCCTCATAAGCTGCGAAGTACTTACGGTACAACTCTGTATCAGGAAACCGGTGATATATACCTTGTGGCCGATGTACTGGGCCACAAGGATGTAAATACAACGAAGAAGCATTATGCTGCGATTGATGATGCAAGAAGACGAAAAGCTGCGTCGGCAGTCAAATTACGGGAACTGTGAGCTTACTTTTCAGATGCAAAAGCTGTATGATCCAGAATGACAGTAAATGGACCGTCATTCTGGAGGTCAACTTTCATATCAGCACCAAATACCCCGGTCTGAACAACCGGAACGATTTTTTTTGCTTCTGAGATCAGATATTCGTATAACTCTTCTGCCAGCTGGGGTGATCCGGCATCTGTAAAGCTCGGTCGATTCCCTTTTCTGCAGTTGGCATAAAGAGTAAACTGCGAAACCAGCAGAAGTTCCCCATTGACATCGGAAATGGAACGATTGGTTTTTCCATTTTCATCTTCAAATATGCGCAGACCCAACATCTTTTTCAGAAACTGATCAGCTGTCTCTTTTGTGTCGTTCTGACCTACGCCGATGAACACCAGAAGACCTTTGGATATCTGACCTGTGATGACTCCATCGACGGTAACACTTGCATGATTTACTCTTTGAATTACAAATTTCATAATAGTTCATCCTTATCTCTTGTTATATTTTGTGATTGCTCACAGTCAGATGCATTCTTTTTCTCTTCTGGTGTATTGATTTCATTGAAGATTCTCTGTAAGTGTGAGAATTGTGATGCATCAGTTTTCTTTTGTCTGCTGCGGGTATAACTGGTAAAAGGTTCTTTTGATACAGGACTCTCCTCTGTCTTATATACCGGTTTCAGCGTATCTGCATCCAGGTGATCGATATCACGATAACATGCTAAATCGACAGGAAGATTTTTTTTCTCTAATCTTCTGTTGATTGCATTTCGTATAATGGTGCAGATGACGGCACAGGCTGGAACACCTACAAACATACCAAAGATACCAAAAAGGCCTCCTCCAATCAGAATAGCTACAATAACCATAAAACTGGAAAGTCCGGTAGAACCGCCAAGAATTTTGGGCCCCAGAAAGTTACCATCAAATTGCTGTAGAATCAGTATAAAAATAATAAAATAGATACATTGAACAGGATTTACGAGCAAAATAAGGAATGCACTGGGAATAGCTCCAATGTAAGGTCCAAAAAATGGAATGACATTAGTAACTCCTACCACTACGCTGACAAGCAGCGAATAGGGAAGATTCAAAAGTGTGGTTCCGATATAGCACAAAATTCCGATAATGATGGAATCAACAATTTTACCAACGATAAAACCGCCGAATGTTTTATCAACAAATTGCAGATCACGAATAATATTATTGGTAGTCTGCGGGTGAAAAATACAGTATAAAAACTGTTTTCCATGTGCGATATAAGTTTCCTTTCCATATAATAGATAAATGGATATCATTGCACCAATCAGGAAGTTCTTTAAAAAAACAAGAACACCGAAAAAACCGCTGGAAAAATTTTTTACCAGACCATTTAACTGGGGCAGAAAGTCATTCGTTAACCAAGTCTCTGCTTTTCCCAGAAGTCCTGAAAAAACCACACTGGAACTTTCTTCCAGTTCCGGATAGTTTTTCAACACATCAGACATCCAGGACTGAATATTGTTGATGTACCGGGGTAGGCTGTCTGCGATGTTCGTTACACTGTTGATGATTTCCGGGATCAGCATAGACAGCAACCCATAAATAATAAGAATAAAAAGGAGAAGTGCACATAATACTCCAATCATACGTATGATTTTTCTGATCTTTTCAGATGGTTTCCACCCTTTCCAGTCACAGATTCGGTATATAACACTTTTCTCCATAAAACGTACCAATGGCCACAGAATATAGGACAGCGCAGTTGCATATATGATAGGTGTCAGGATGGTGTAAATAGTTCCAAGACCACGTTTCAGAGTGTCCATATGAAAAATACCAAAATAAAACAGCATGCTTGCCGCTATCACACAAAATGCTGTAATACCTATTTGTAAATATTTTTTATTCCAATTAAACTTCATAGTTTCCTCCTGAATGTTGAATTCAAGTACGCCTCGGCGTACTTGCTGCGAGGTGCGCGTCATGCTTTGCATGACATAATACATCTGCGCACCTCTGCAATCCGCCGGAGGCTTTATCTTGGAAGGAGATTGGACTCCCACCAAGACTAATTTGTTGCCA
>JALERM010000195.1 GCA_022764165.1 Eubacterium sp.
TTTGCATGACATAATACATCTGCGCACCTCTGCAATCCGCCGGAGGCTTTATCTTGGAAGGAGATTGGACTCCCACCAAGACTAATTTGTTGCCACTCACCACCTATAGAGGTGGGAGTCTTATCTCCTTTCAAGATAAACTTAACTGTTTATGAATCAACAGTCACATCTAGTTTTAGTATACCACAGAAAAAATGTTTTGCACATGTTTTTTAGAATTTGGTACATAATAATTTTCTTTCATTTTGCAATTAACTGGTTTATAATACAGATGATACAGAAAGTCTTGTCCACACCTACTGACGGGATTCCTGTGATTAAGAATTAAAGTAATTGTTACGTATTAAAAAACGATAAAGGAGACATTCCCGATGAATTTACAGCAGTTAATGAGTTATGCACGCAGAGCAATTGATGATTATGAGATGATTTCGGAAGGAGATCATATTGCCGTTGGTATATCAGGGGGAAAAGACAGTCTGACACTATTATATGCACTGCATGGCCTGCAACGCTTCTACCCCAAACATTTTGAATTAGAGGCTATTACCGTTGATCTGGGGCATAAAGGTTTTGATGTAACCCCGGTTCAGCATTTATGTGAAGAGATGGACATTCCCTATACGGTAGTTAAGACAGAGATTGCTCAGATCATTTTTGAAGAAAGAAAGGAAAGTAATCCCTGTTCGCTTTGTGCAAAGATGAGGAAAGGTGCATTGAACGAAGCAATTAAGAAAACTGGTTGTAATAAAGTTGCCTATGCACACCACAAAGATGATATTGTTGAGACAATGCTGCTCTCTCTTATTTATGAGGGAAGATTTCACTCTTTTTCTCCAAAAACATATCTTGACCGTATGGATCTGACAGTGATTCGTCCGCTGATGTATGTGAAAGAGGCTGACATTAAGGGATTTAAGAACAAATATGACCTTCCTGTCATTAAGAGCCCATGTCCGGCTGACGGATATACCAAACGAGAATATGCAAAGAATTTGCTTCAGCAGCTGAATCAGGAAAATCCAGGTGTGAAAGAACGAATGTTTTCTGCAATTGTAAATGGAAATATTCAAGGCTGGCCGGAAAAATCCAGATAGTCAGAACAAAGTGGGCTTGCCCACTTTGAGCGCCGATGCGCAGCTGCTTTAGCAGCTTTCCTCTGCGCATCGTGTGCATCCCCCGGAGGGTTTTTATATCATAGGAAAGTCAGAGGACTTTCCTATGATATAAAACAGGCAGGTAAAAGTTGTATAACTTATACCTGCCTTCCTGGAAATACATTAGAAAATTGGTTTTTTATAGCCCTTTTCTTTCAATCTTACTGCGTTCAACACAAGTTCTACAGAACCATCGATTCCCATCTTGCCGCTGTTAACACAGAGGTCGTAGGAGTCTGAATCACCCCAGCGTTTGCTGGTGTAATAGTTATAATAACTTGCTCTCTGTTTGTCACTTTTCACAATTTTATCTTTTGCTTTGGCATCAGTAAGATCATAAATCTTAGCAATTCTTCGAATTCTGGTCTTCATATCAGCATGGAAAAATACGCTGAGGCAGTTGTCAAAATCAGACAGGGCATAATCTGCACAGCGACCAATCATTACACAGGGACCTTCAGCTGCAATTTTTTTGATCGTTTCAAACTGCGCAAGAAAAACTTTCTGATTGATCGGCATATCAGAAAAAGCTGCTGATGTATAACCGAATGAATAAGTATCCATAACCAGAGAATACAGGAAACTGTTTGTCGGTTTTTCATCATGATTTTCAAATAATTCCTGACAAAGACCACTTTCTTTTGCAGCACGATCAAGCAGCTCTTTATCATAACACTTTATTCCCAATTCTTCAGCAATCGCACGCCCAATCTGACGTCCAGCACTTCCGTATTGTCTTCCGATAGTAATTATCGTATTAGTCTGCATAATAAACCCTCCGTTCCGTCATTTGTAATTATATTATAAGACAAAAAACTAACAATGTATAGTGATTATTTTCTTAAGTTTTGTAACAAATGTGTGAAATATTCGGGCAATGGGGCTTCAAATTCAACATAAGTATCTGTTGTGGGATGTCGAAAACCTAACGTCATAGCATGGAGGCACTGTCCCTGCAGGGTAAATGGGCATCTGGATGGACCATATACGAGATCACCAAGGAGAGGATGACCTTTTGATGCCATATGAACACGAATCTGGTGAGTACGACCGGTTTCTAACTGACATTCAATATATGTGTATGAACCAAATCTCTCCAGAACCTGATAATGGGTAACAGCAGGTTTTCCATTTCTCTGTACGATTGCCATTTTCTTTCGGTCTGTGGGATGACGGCCGATATCGCCTGTAATTGTACCATTGTCTTCTTTGAAATTGCCATATACAATGGCACGGTACTTTCTTGTAATAGAATGTTCCTTCAGCTGTTCCGCAAGGTTCTGATGAGCAGTATCATTCTTACAGATGACAATAGCACCGGTAGTATCCATATCGATTCTATGAACAATCCCCGGACGCATAACACCGTTAATACCAGACAGATTATCTTTACAATGATACATTACTGCATTTACTACTGTATGATTGTAATGTCCGGCACTGGGATGGACCACCATTCCTTTGGGTTTATTGATAATCAGAATATCCTGATCTTCATATAGAATATCCAGAGGAATATTTTCCGGCAATATATCAGGTTCTTCCGGTTCGGGCACTGTAATCTGAATCAAATCATCAGACTGAATTTTGTAGTTTGATTTGATTGAATGATTATTAACAGTGACCAATCCTTCCTTGATTAACTTCTGGATATAGGAACGGGACTGCTCTTTCATCATTTCTGTCAGAAAACGGTCAATTCTTATGTTTTCCAATTCATGATCAACCGGAAAAGAAATCTGTTTCATTTATTCACCTCTGTGTTTCAAGGATAAAAAATCGAAATCCTCTTCTTTATAAATAAATAATATGCAGACAGCCAATACAATAAAAGATACTACAACAAAAATATCTGCAACATTGAATATAGGAAAATCAATTAACGAAAAATAAAAGAAATCCACCACATAACCCAGACGGATTCTGTCAATAAAATTACCCAGAGCTCCGGCCGTCAAAACCACAGCTGTCAGGTGAAGAATGAAATACTTTTTCTCTCTGGGAATTCTGGAATAAATCCATACGGCAGCAGCCAGATAAATGATTGTCAGAATCACGAAAACCCATATCTGGTTTTGGAGAATGCCAAATGCTGCACCTCTGTTTTCAAGATATTGAAGCTGGAATACACCGGGAATCAAAATGATATCATCCTTATCTTTTAAATGAACAACAGCCAGATACTTGGTCCACTGATCAAATAATGTAAGAAGACATACGCCTAAAATGCCTGATATTCCGTATAATAATCCTGATTTTTTATTCCCCATCGATTAAGTCTCCGTTAATAAAATTAATTGCATCCAACATTTCCTCGTCGGTGACTGTTGTATCAACATATGCCTGACCAATTTTTTTTAGTAGAATAAATTTAATTTTATGATCAACCATTTTTTTATCAGATTTTGTTGCAGAAAGGATATCTTCAGATGCTGCACCATGAAAGAAAATTGGAAGGTCAAATCCAACGTTCATATCACGGATTTCGTAGAATTCTTCCAGCGTCAGATACTCCCGCTTGAAAGAAATATATGCGGCTGCAATAGTACCAAGTGCAACACATTGACCGTGGAGAAGCTGGAAATCCATCATTTTTTCCACTGCATGTCCGATAGTATGACCCAGATTTAAAATTGCCCGTTCGCCCTTTTCTGTCGGATCGTTTTCAACTACCTGAGACTTGATCTCACAACATTTTTTTATCATTTTTACAAGAACAGGGTAAATACGTTCCTGTATCTCACTTATGTGATTGATGGTCCATTCATAGAAAGCAGCATCACGGATAAGTCCGGATTTGAGTACTTCTCCCATACCGCTGGCAAACTGATCATCAGGAAGTGTTTTCAAAGTGTTGACATTCATATATACAAGGCGGGGCTGATGGAAAGCTCCTACCATGTTTTTATATTGATTAAAATCAACACCTGTCTTACCGCCGACACTGCTGTCTACCTGAGCCAGGAGTGTTGTGGGAATCTGAATAAAATCAATTCCCCGAAGATAAGTTGCAGCCGCAAATCCTGTCAAATCACCAACAACGCCGCCACCCAGTGCAATAAGCAGATCATTGCGTCCGTAATGTCCGCAGATCAGGAACTCATACAAATCCTTTACGGTTTCAATATTTTTGTTATTCTCTCCTGCAGGAAATGTGAAAAGGTCGACAGGAACCTGAAGTTTCTCCAACTCTGCCTGTACAACACTACTGTATAGTTCGGAAACTGTCTGATCCGATACGATACAGATTTTACCAAAAGATAAGTTTAATTTTTTGATTTCAGAGGAAAGCATAGAAAAACTATCCTCCCATACAATCTGATAATCGAATTCTCCCTCTCTATGAACTCTCATTTGTTTGCTCATAAATAAAATGCCTCCTGTCAAAAATGAAAGAGCATCAGGGATCCAGGTGATGTTCCTGATGCTCTTTATCGTTACATTACTAAAACGGATTGGTTAGATACTAAAAATTAGTTCGTACGGACGGAACATCAAATGCACCGCTCAGAATTTCCTGAAAATCACCAGAAATCTCTACGTTAGCCGGAGTAAGAATAAAGATATAGCTGGAAATTTTCTGCAGACTACCGCCAATAGAATAGCATGCACCTGAAGAAAAATCAATAATTCGCTGAGCAATGTCCACATCAATTCCCTCAAGATTTAGAACTACAGTACAACGATCAATCAATGTATCTGCAATATCTCTGGTATCTTCCATAGAAGATGGCTTAATAACGCAGACTTCCATATTGTTGGAACTATTGCCGGATTTTCGGTTCCTCATCGGTGTGATTTTCGATGAAGTGGGTTGCTTTGAAGTTTGTTTCGTGGGCTGTTTAACAACCTTCTCCGGTTCCTTTGCTTTTTTGGAAGAAGGTTTTACATATTCTTCTTCCTCTTCCTCATCAAAATCATCATCCAGTTTCTTAAAAAAGCGATGTTTGGGCTTTTCTTCATCCATGGCTTCGAGTTCTTCCTCATCAAAAAAATCGTCATCGTCATCAAAATCATCATTCAAACGAATCGCATCCAAAAATTTGTCTAAAATACTCATGATATAATCTCCTATCTGTTTATCTATATAGTTTTGGAATAGTCTCTTTCCCCAAAGATACCGGTACCAACACGAACCATAGTAGCCCCTTCTTCAACAGCTACCTGATAATCATTGGTCATGCCCATACTCAAAATATCCATATAAACATTATTGATGTTTTTTCTCTTGATGTCAACACTTAATTGTTTTAATTTTCGAAAAATCGGGCGATTTTCTTCCGGATTTTCTACATAAGGTGCAATTGTCATCAGTCCCTGAATACTTACATAAGGAAGTTTAGATATTTCTGTGACCAGAGACAATGTATCCTCCACAGAAACTCCGAATTTACTCTCTTCCCCGGCTACATTGACTTCAATAAGTATGGGAACAGTTCTGTCATGCTTTTCACCTTCCTGATTAATTGTTTCTGCAAGACGTAGCGAATCCACTGAGTGAATTAATTCGGCTTTATCTGCGATATATTTAACTTTGTTTCGCTGAAGATGTCCGATCAGATGCCAATGAAGATTTTGAGGGAGAACTTCATATTTCGAACAAAGTTCCTGGACTTTATTCTCTCCAAAGACAGTCTGACCTGCAGCTATGGCTTCTTCAATCATAGAAACTGGTTTGGTTTTGCTGACCGCAATCAGGGTAACTTCTTCCGGATTCCTGTTGCTTCGATGACAGGCATTCTGTATCTCCTGTCTGACTTCCTGTAATTGTTCTGCAATCATATTTCTACACTCCTTTATGCTCGAACTAACAGACTTAATCGTGTAAGTTTCCTGTTTTAGTTATATAGTACATCATCTTCGTGCACCGACTTTCCATTACGAACAATATGATCAAATTGTGCAATTCCATATTCTGTACCGGTATCAACGATACAGTATTCATCATTGTGATCAGAAACTGTTATCTGGCGAAAAACAGCATATCCTTTATTGATACAGTAAACTCCTTCCAGTGCTTTTTTCTTGCCGATTTGGTAAGTTGCCTGAGAATCAGGCTTAATGATGACATCTCCCTCTGAAAATACGGAGGTATCAACATAGTAATTACCTTCTTCTTCACGGTAAATCGTAGCCTGTACAAATTCAGAACTGCTTTCTCCCTTTTTGTTTTCCACCTTTTTATTAAATCCGGCTGTTCCATCTTCTTCACTATAGGCAACGTATTCAACAGGTATAACGTAAAAATCTTTTGTGACAATGGAACTCAGTGGTATTTTTAAACCACTTTTTGTATTGGTTACCAGCTCAATATTTAGAAAACGATCACCGGCATATCGAATCAGTCCCTTAGAAAATGTAATCTTTCCATAGAATTCCCCGTTACTGTCAGTTATAATTGAAAAATTTCCTACTTGTGTTGCATTATCCTTCAAGAATTTGACACGTATAGTTTTTCTTCCGGAAAGACTTACCGTCTGTTCACTGGTTAGTGGAATAATCAATGACCATTCTTCATTTGTTATCAACTTATAGATGTCATCACCAGCAGCCACCTTTCTGGAAGTCTGAAGGTTTGTTATACTGTAGTTTTTTCGATCAAATAGAGATGGAGAAAGCTGATCCTGTGTTATAGTCTCATACCCATCCATAGAATACATGATAATACCATCCTGATCTGCAGTATAGATTGTCTGACCGCCAACCGTCTGCGGTGCCAGACCACTTTCCCCCATTTTTATTCCACTGTATTGTAAAATTGTACCTTCTAACGAATACTTATAATTATAAGTGTCATAAAAATTACTATTATCATAGGAAGCGGCAAAACCAGCCATGGAAGAGCGTATTCTCGCATAGTCATTTTCTTGTAAATCATCAACGGCTGCTGTTGTCTGTGTATCACCCAGAGAATAGACAACCCCTGCTTTAGCTACTTTAGAATTCTCGGCAGCATAATATGTGATGTATCCGGTTGCTTTGGATGTTACAATACTCTCTTCACGAAGAGCTAAAGCTGTGTAGGTCTGATTACTTGCCAACGGTCCTGCTGTTACCTGGTATGATTCAATGTGATCAGCTGTAAGGTACAGAATAACAGAAATAACCATATAAAAGAAAAGTGCACCAAAAATAAAAGTGCCGATATTAAGCGGTATTTTTCCTCTTACCTTATTAAGCAGATGACCGAAATGCTGAAAGAGTCCCCTTTTTTTGTTTTCTGCCAAATAAACACTCCCCTTCTGTTTTCTTTGTGCCCATATAAAGATATATTACCATTATTACATTAATTGCACAAGTGTAAATAAAAAACTTCACTTTTTTTACATATTTTAATAAATAATGAAAATACTAATTGAGAATACAAAATCAGGAGGTAGAATTAAAATGAGAGGTTTAGATTATACCGTGTTGGTTATTGGCATCATTGGTGCTCTGAACTGGGGATTAATCGGACTGTTTCGGTTTGATCTGGTAGCATTTCTATTTGGAAATATGAGTTGGCTTTCACGGATTGTTTATACAATTGTAGGACTGGCCGGGTTGTATCACTGTACATTCTTTGGACGACTGAGCAGTGAATAGAAATTGTTTCTTTTGATAAAAATGAAAAAAGTCTGCCTGAACAGACTTTTTTCATTTTATCGGTTTTGTTCGAACTGCGTTCACATAATTATAAAGCAATAATGATGTCTTCCTGGAACTCCTCCGGTATTTCTTCTTTATCAGCAGACAGGCTGATGACAAAATTCACATTGAAAGTACTGGAAATCATTTTCAGCTGTTTCAGTGCATCAGAAACATCTTTGCCTTCCAGACTTGCGATTTTCAAAAAGCTGTCAAGGTACATTTCCTGTAAATCATGATCCTGTGAGATGATACCGCAGATGAAACCAATGAATTCATCTGAATTCTTTAAAGGATAAGCAGATACATCGATAAGACGTATTTTGTTATTTAATTCAAACATATGCTTGGTACTCTTATCGAGATATACGATGTTGCCATCAGCAGATTTGATCGCTGCATTTACTTTATCCAAAAGCTGCTTAGTTTTACCTTTCCCCTTTTTGCCTACAATTAATTGAACCATAGCAGTTTCCTCCTTCGACTTCATAGTATGTATTTACTAAAAACTTCTGAGTTCTTGGTACAATTATAGAATAAATAACTAAAAAATACAATGGTAAAATAGCTTTTTTTCATAAAATTATGAATTTATTTTTGAAAGAAGCTGATTCATACTGTCATAAAGTGCTGCCTTTGTTGAGGCGTGCAGAACAATTGAAATAAAAGGTTCTCCATATGCATTCTGACTTAACAGGGCAAGACAGGAACCGGCATCAGAAGTAGTACCGGTCTTGCCGCCAAGTACCGTGACATCCCTGGGTGCGGTTACCTGACGGGTCAGATATTGATCTGTTGAGTCAAGACGGGTTACAATTTTTTCTTCACCCCGATAACATGTAATGTTATAAGAAGATAATTGCATAACTTCCATAAAATGAGGATAATTCATTGCTTCCCGCAGCATCAGATAAATATCATAAACAGAAGTATAATGATTCTCATTATGCAGCCCGGTGGGATTTACAAAATGAGTATTCGTAGCACCTATCGCAAGGGCTTCTTCATTCATCATCGCTACGAATGAATCAACGGAACCACCGATATGTTCTGAAATGGCCATGGCAGCATCATTACCGGAGTAAATTAAGAGAGCATGAAACAAATCATCCAGAGTTACCTGATCTCCTGACTGAAAACCGACCTCCGTAGAACCTTCTTCCAGATTCAGACAATTCTCTGAAATAGTAATCATATCCTCCATATTTCCGTACTTAACTGCCAGGATACCCGTCATTATTTTTGTGATACTTGCCGGATAGGCACGTTCATGAATTCCCTGAGCAAATACAGTTTCATCGTTATCGAGATCAAACAGTGCACCCATTGCATTCCCGGATAGAGATACACCTTCAAGACCAACATTCTGTGAAGATACGCATAGAGTTGAGGCAAAAGAAGGTGCTTTCCGCATTTGTGCTTCTGCTCCGTGTGTTCCATATAGTTCTTCGTCAACATTATAGGCGAAAGAAAGATCCAATTCTCTGGAATCGTGAAGAAAATACAGGGCAGTGCCGCCTGCAGCAGTGCAGATGACCAATATGATAATTAAAATAATTGTGTTTTTTATTCGGGGATTCCCCGGTTTTTTATTTATAAACTTCACGCCAGTCCAGCTCTCCTCTGTCAAGGGATTTTATCAGTAATTCTGCAGACGCAAGATTTGTTGCCAGTGGAATAATATGCGTATCACAAAGGCGGAAAATCTTGTTGGCATCCGGCTCCTGTTTTTTGGGCTGATAAGGTCCGCGAAGGAATATAATCAGATCCATCTGATTTTGTTCAATCATGGATGCCATCTGCTGTTCACCGCCTACATGACCGGCAAGCAGTTTGTGTACAGTAAGATTCGTAGCCTCTTCAATCAGCCTTCCGGATGTTCCGGTCGCATAAAGTTCGTGTTTTGAAAGAATACTGCGATAAGCAATGCAAAAATTCTGAAGCAATTTTTTCTTTGATTCATGAGCAATTAATCCGATATTCATCTTTTCACCCTCCTAAATAATTCCTGTTCTGCAGACCTACATTCAATACCAGTCCCATTCCGATGTATAGACTTACGATGGAAGTAAGTCCATAGCTTACAAAAGGTAATGGTGTACCGGTGTTCGGAAAGAGACCGGTTGCAACGCTGATATTCAGAAAACTCTGGAATCCGACGACTGTACCTACACCGCAGCAGATAATCTGTCCCGAAAGATCCTTCGCTTTTCGTCCGGTTAATATACACTCCAGCGTGATTAAAAATAAAAGGAGAATGACAATCACTGAACCAATAAAGCCGAGTTCCTCTCCTGCAACAGCGAAAATAAAGTCTGTCTGAATCTGTGATACAAAATTACCTTTATTAGCAGAGGATACCTTGTTATTATTATATCCCTTGCCTGTAAGCTGACCAGAACCAATGGCTATTATTGAATTATTCTGCTGAATGATATCATCTTTATAGGCGTCATCTTCCGGATACATCCATGCCATGATACGGTTCTTCTGATAAGAATCGATAATCTCCAGATCAGTCTGTGTAATCAGAAACATGGCAGCTATAAATAAAGGAATTGCTACAGCCAGTATGCCTCCAATAATTTTATAACTGAGCCCGGCTATATACATCAGGGCACAGAAGACAATGGCTACTGTGATGGTATTCTTCAGATCCGGCTGCTCCTTGATCAGTACAAGAGGAACAGCCAGAAGCCCAACGGATGACAGTATCGTCTTCCAGGTATTCAAATCATCCTCGTGATCCATCAAATATCGGGCAAAAAACATAATGATCAGAATTTTTGCAAGCTCTGTTGGCTGAAACTGAACGAACCCAAGATCAAGCCATCGGGCAGCACCTCCGCTGGTTTTACCAAAAAACCTAACAAACAGAAGCATTATAATATTCCCGGCATAGATGATCCAGTGAAAGTTCAAAAGCCAGCTGTAGTCCATTAGGGAAACAATAAGCATTACGAAAAGTCCAAGTACAACTCCGAACAGCTGTTTTGTCTGCAGAGATTTCATTGCACTGCCAACCAGCAGAATTCCTATTGTACTTAGAAGAATCAGCCAGAGCACCAGGCGGAAATTATAATTTTTTAGTTTGTATAGTTTAAGCATTTGTATACACCTGTTCCTTATCTATATTACTGATTGATTAAAATGACATTTTGCTTTTAGATTTTATGGGAATACTGGCAGTAAGCACCGGTGGTGACTGGTGGAAACAGATTGCTACATTTCCTGCATCAACCGGTACGTATTTACCTGCCGCTTTAATCACATCGTTTTTCAGCATCTGCATGGTCTGTGGAGAACAGCTGACCCGGTCAGCAACCAGCAGAAGCTTCAGTCTGTCTTTTGCTATAGTGCCTGATGTTTTTTGATGCTTTTTTAAAAATCCCATATCATCCCTCCTATTTACGAAACAGACGCCCAAAAAATCCTTTTTTACTTTCCAGATTCAGGAAGGGAATTTCTTCTCCAAGAATTCGGCGGCAGATATTGGAAAAGGCCTGTCCGCACAACTCTGGTTTGCCTGCAAGAGGTTCCCCCTGATTGGTGGCTATGACGACCGATTCATCGTCAGGAAGGATACCGATCAGGGGTACAGCAAGAATCTCAGCCACATCATCAACAGACATCATGTCGCCGCGGCGAATCATATCAATTCGAAGTCGATTGATGATCAGATGAATGTCTCTGAGGTCATCTGCCTCCAGAAGACCGATGATTCGATCGGCATCGCGGATGGCCGAAACTTCGGGAGTGGTTACTACAATCGCTTTGTCAGCCCCTGCAATAGCGTTTCTGAATCCCTGTTCAATACCGGCAGGACAATCAAGGATAATATAGTCAAACTGATTTCGCAGTTCCTCACACAACTTTTTCATTTGTTCCGGTGTAACGGAAGTTTTATCTCTTGTCTGTGCAGACGGAAGAAGAAACAGATTATTAGAGAACCGTTTGTCCTTAATCAGAGCCTGCTTCAGTCTGCAGTTTCCTTCAATCACATCTACCAGATTGTAGACAATTCGATTTTCCAGTCCAAGTACTACATCAAGATTTCTGAGACCGATATCTGTATCCACCAGAACCACTTTTTTATCAAGAGCAGCCAGACCTGTGCCGATATTGGCTACTGTTGTCGTTTTTCCTACTCCACCTTTTCCGGATGTTACAACAATCACTTCGCTCATATTACTATCCTCCCGCTTGGTTTTGATGTTTCATTATTTCTTTCTGCATGGTTTCTCGACCGGATGAAGTATACCTCCCGGTTTTAGTCAGTCCGTGTATTAGAAACGTTGCCGGAAGAAGCTTTACCATTAAGGATATCGGTTTCTTCCTGAAGTCCAAAATAGTAACTCAGAATATCTTTTGCAACATATACAACATTGGTAGAAGTGTAACCGTTGGCGATACGGACTGCCATGGCAATCTCCGGCTGTTCTGCCGGTGCATAACATACAAAAAGACCGTGGTTTGAATGACTTTTTGACTGCTGAGCCGTACCGGTTTTTCCAGCAACAGAAACCGGCAGATCCTTAAAAATCGGAAGGTTAGAGCTGTTTTGGATTACTCCTTCCATTCCTTTATGGACATCCTCCCAGATCCATTGCTCCAGATTAATGGTACTTAAAACTTCAGGAGTAAAATCTTCTATCAGATTTCCTTCGGAATCGGTAGTTTTATCCAGGAGTGAAATATTATAACTTGTTCCACTGTTGGCAATTGTCGCTACATAGCGGGCCAGCTGGGAAGTAGTATAATTGTGTGTACCCTGTCCAATAGAGGAAGGGATTGGCAGTTTATCAGAAATCTGTGGTGATGCTTCAGAAATCTCAATTCCTGATTTTTTATCCATGTTAAACAACTGTGCATATCGTGTAAGGGCATCCAGTGACGCTGCATTTGAAAAATTACCGTCAGCATCTTCACCAAGACGGTACGCTGTCTCACTTAAGAAAATATTACAGGAATTCTTGATAGCATCACGAACAGATAAAAGTCCATGTCCGCTCAGTTTCCAACAGTTCAGCTTGTCCTGAATACGGTCAAACACACCGGAACAGTAAATATAAGTATTGTCATTGATCACACCTTCACTGAGTCCTGCGATTACTGTAATCGGTTTAAAGGTGGAACCGGGAGCTGTACATTCCTGAGTGGCTTTATTATAAAACGGCTTGGAGAGATCTTTGCTCAGACGCCGGTAATAGGCAACGTCCATTTTGTTTGCCAGCCGGTTATTGTCATAGCCAGGATAAGAAACACATGCCAGAGTCTCCCCATTACTCGGATTAACAATGACAACAGAACCGGAACATGGTTCCAGTGCAAGCTGTGCCGGGGTAATCTCCAGATTGCCGATTTTGGTAATCATAAGGTCAATAGCCTTGGTATCTCCGGATATAAAACTTTCGTATATGCCGTCCTGTTTAGAAAGAATACCCTGATCATACAGAACAGTGCAAAGTTCAGTTCCTGTAATTTCATCATCCAGCAGCATATACTTATACAGCATCTTACTGAAATCGGTGTCTTCCTTCAGATAACTGGAGATATAAGTGGATAATTCTTCGTATACTTCTGAAGAATCCATATAAGTATTTTTATCAGTAATCTGCGAGATATCAATCCAGTTCTGGCTGGCAGCATATGTGAGATACTCCTGGAGACTGATCGTCTCATCCTGTGTCCATGCTTTATAAACAGCATCATTTTTATCAATGGCAGTATCCGAAAGAATACCCGTTTTTGTCATGAGAAGTTCATTGACAATGTAACTGACATATCCCTGCATTTCTTTACTCAGTTCCCCATATGATACGGGATCACTTCCTGTAAGCTCCTCATTAATTTTCTGAAAAATTTCCTGCTGTTTTCTTTCAAAAACAGCCTGAATTCTTTTTTCTGTTGATGACGCATCTTCCTGCGTAAAATGAGAAATATCAATCACAGAGTTATTGACCAGTGCATAATAAACATCATAAATTGGAATAGGAATTGCGGAACCGTCCGTGTTGGAATCAGCCTCAAATTCTTTGATATTTCTGATATTTGCCTGAACAATACCGGCAATCTTCTGTTCCAGCAATTTGTAACATACAATCTGAAGATCTTTGTCGATGGTCAGATAGACATCATTTCCCTGGGAAGGTTCAACTTTTGATGACTCATCAAAGCCCAGTACTTTACCCATATTATCAACATATACTTTCTCAGAACCGTCTGTTCCCTGAAGCGTTGTCTCCATGACCTTTTCAATGCCGGATTTACCTACAATCGATGTAGTAGAGTATCCCGCATCCGGATTCTCGGTACGCAGATCAGCCAGTTCATCCGATGAGATTTTACCGGTATATCCCAGCAGAGAAGCAAAATATACGCTGTCTGTGTAAACCCGGATAGAATCTTCTGCGATATCGACACCCTGCAGAATCTTCTGATTTTCCAATATTGCAGCAACGGTACTTTCATTTACATCTGTTGCGATAGTAACCGGTTTGTACTTGGCGTAACTTGTGGTAAACAGTGCATATCTGACTGTGATGATTTTCAGGAGTTCCTCCTGTGACAGTTCAGAAGGAATTTCGTATTGGCTTAATTCACTTTCTGTGTACGGTTTACTTTCATTAACAATGCCAAATCGAACTTTCAGGTCGGAAATCATCTGTGAAGCACTTGCTGATGCCTCTTCCGGTTTCAAATCTTCGATTTTAGCTCTTCCATAAACATCTGCTTTAAAACGCGACAACGAAATTCCAGTTACATCATAGGCAAATTTCCCGGTTTCATCGATGATTACATGGAAATCCTGATTAATGGAATCTCCATTTTCTTCAATAATTCTAATGATTTTAATGATCTCTCCATTTAGAGAAAGATTCTTCTCCCGATTGTTGGCATAGGTACCATTATCTTCAAGAGTTACTGTGTATGACAATTCATTTGAGGCAAGTACATTGCCGTTCCGGTCATAAATATTTCCACGGGTACTTTTTAATGTTCGCGTCTTTGTCGTCTGGATACTGAAATTATCGGCATATTCCTGTCCATGAATAATCTGGAGACTGAAAACACGCCTGATCAGAATACATGATAAAAGAAAAAACACAACAATCAGTATCAAATATCTTGGTATGGAATTTTTTTTGAAATACTTTCTTAATCGTTTCATCAGGGTAATTTTGGTCCCTCCCATTCGCGTTCTGTCAGCCAGTGATTCAGCCGGTAAAGCGGCCGGTATATAATGACAGTGATCAGTACAGTATATATCATTTCCGGAAGCATAATATGCCAGACATAATTCATCACATGAAGCCGGCCTCTCAGCATGAATTGCAGTCCGTAAACAGCGAACCCATACGCCAGGTCACTGATTGCTGTGAGAATCATCGGAACTTTCACGTCTTCATCATAATAAACTTTACACAGAAAACCGTTAAGGTATCCGATATACATATAAATCAGTGCATAAAATCCCAGCAGATTACCGTAGAAAATATCAATCAGGATACCACAGAAAAATCCTACTAATATCCCTTCCTTTTTTCCACGCATGAATCCGAAAGATACTGTCAGAATCAACAGAAGATTAGGAGCTATGGAAGCAATAGAAAGAGACTGAAAAACTGTGCTTTGCAGAATAAAAGTTATCAGTATGAGTAATGTCATAGTAATTGTCCGTATCATTACTCTCCATCCTCCCCATCAGGCTGCTGCTTCAATTGTTTGATCACCAGTACTTCCTGGATGTCTTCAAAATCTACAGCCGGAATAATTGTGCCGTTTTTTGTCAGTTTATTGGAATCATCCACGGCTTCACTGATATAGCCGATCAGTATTCCTTTTAAAAACTTACTGCTGACAGAAGAAGTAACAACTTTGTCTCCTTCCTGTACCTGGTTTTCCCTGTCTGTAAGCTGGATAAAGCGAATTTTTCCCTCATCCATCAAACGGAGATCACCGGTGACCATGCAGTTTTGCGAAATTGATGTGACAGAAGCACTGACGTTGCTGCTGTCATCAATGATAGAACGTACGGTTGCCCAATGAGGACCTGTAGCTGTCACAATACCGGCCAGACCGCCATCTGCAATAACATTCATGTCCGTCTGGACACCGTCCTCACTTCCTCGATTGATTGTGAAAGTGCTGTACCAGTTACCGGTATCTTTGCCAATCACCTGTGCACCTATTTTTTCATATTCAGAGTACTGCTGATCCAGATTATAAAGCTGCCGAAGACGTTCTGCCTCTTCCTGATCCTGAATCAGGTTACTGTTTTTGGCGGTAAGTTCATTAACCTGTTCTTTCAGAGCCTCATTTTCTTCCGCAAGCTTTTTCATATTCTGAAAACCGTCTTTCTGATCTGTCAGCCAGGTTCCGACCGTATTGATTCCGTTCTGAAAAGGAACAACAACGTATCCCAGAGCACTTCTGACCGGGGCAAATGAAAATTTTGAAGAAAATGACAGTACAATTAGACCAATACAAAGAATAGTCATAATAGTGATCAGATGTTTTGATTTAAGTTTGTTTCTGGTATTTTTCTTCATAAATAACTCCTTTACTGCCGTTTTCTGTTTTTGGGAGTGAATGCCCAGTGATGCAGTGCATCATGAGTCACAAACTCTTCCAGTCCATATACCGTGCAGAGATCGTAGTATTTGGATAACAGTATAGGACAGCCAATCTGTTCAGATAAGATCTTATCAATATTGGGAATCACAGTACTTCCGCCGGTCAGATAGATGCCTTCTGCAAGGATGGACTTGTGTATCTGAGGCGGTGTTCGTTCAAGGAATGTTCGAATCTCATCGGCGATATTTTTCACAGAAGAAAGTATGGATTCATTAATCGTAGCCGATGTGATGATACGCTCTCTTGGAAGACCGCTGATGCAGTCAATACCGACAATTTTACGTGCAAGTTTTTTCTCCTGTTTCAGGTCTGCCAATGACGCCTTCAGACGACCGGCAGTACGTATACTGACAGAAAAATTATTGCGGCGCCTGATATTGGTCTGGACATCCTGTGTAAACTGATCTCCGCCAAGTGGAATCAGTTTACTGATAATCACTCGTGAATCAGCAATAACTGAAACTTCTGTAGCAGCTGCACCAATATTGACAATCATAGACCCTCTGGTTTTGATAATGGGAATGCCCAGTGCCAGTGCATCTACGATCGGCCGCTCCACAAGAAAAACCCTGCTTTTATGGAAACGTCCGCTCTGAGCAACCGCATAGTAGGCACGTTTCTCTATCTCGGTCATATCAACAGGTACGGCGAAATAGATTACCGGATGACCAATGATGCTGCGTCCTGTTTTTTCCAGCAACTCCTGCAGTACAATCTCCAGATAACCTACATTGGCGATCATCCCTCCGGACATAGGAGAAGTTACTTCAACATTCGGCGGATTTTTTTCAAACATTTCATATGCTTCATCCCCTACTGCAAGGATATCTTCCCGATTCCTGATAGCTATCATATTTCGTTCTTTTATTATTTCATCGCTTTTCCTGGAATAAATCTTAATCATGTTGCTGCCAAGATCAATTCCATAAATCTGCTTTCCAATCATTGACGCATATCCCTTCTGTCTGCAGTTACTGCCAGAAGATGATGCTACGTAAGCATACCTTCCTGACGAAAACTGATATAACGCTGATCCCCAATAATAATGTGATCAAGCAATGGTATATCCACAAGACTGCAGGCTGCCTGTATCCTTTTTGTTATGTCCAGATCATCCCGGCTGGGCTTGGGATCTCCGCTGGGATGATTATGTACGATAATGATAAACACGGCCCGAAAGCGAAATGCCGCAAGAATCAGATCCCGGGGCGAAACCAGGGAGGCATTGACTGTTCCTCTGGAAATGACCGTCTCCCCCAATAACTGATTCTTGGTGTTGAGCATCATGCATATCATTATTTCCTGTTCTTCGTGACGCATCTGTTCCATGTAATAATCCGCAATCGTTTCCGGATTCTGAAAATCCAGAAGTTTTTTAGCAGAAACAGATGCTATTCTTTTGGAAAGTTCTCCGATACATTTAATCTGTACCGCTTTTACCTGCCCGATGCCGCGAAATTCCATCAGATCCCCCATGGAAAGACGATGGATTCCCAGGAGTCCCTGTTCTCCTCCTGCCCCGGCTTCCAGGATCTGAGAGGCAAGTGCAACGGAAGATATTCCTCTTGTACCGGAACGGAGAATAACTGCCAGAAGCTCGCTGTCGGTCAGTACCTCCGGTCCATAGGCAAGACATTTCTCATAAGGACGTTCTTCTTCGGGTAATTGTTTCATTGTGTGACTATTCATAGTGCCCTCCTTATTTCTCTTCAGGCAGAGAGCCAGCTATCCATAAGTCGCATAATATTTTAGCATAAAAATGTGATAAAGTACACTGTAATCACTGGAAATTCATATATTTTTTACAGATGGCTTCTGCAACTCTCAGACCATCCATAGCTGCGGAAGTAATTCCACCTGCATAACCGGCTCCCTCCCCGCAGGGATAAAATCCGGAAATATTTGCCATATATTCTTCATTTCGCGGAATCCGCACAGGCGATGAGGTTCTGCTCTCCACACCGGACAAAAGAGCATCCGGTCTGTCAAACCCTTTGATTTTCATGCCGCAGGCCTGAATCCCTTCTGCGATAGACTGTCGGATAAAATCCGGAAAAACAGAAGACAGATTTGTCAGAGCATAGCTTCCTTTCATACAGGGCAGCACCTCTCCCAGTGCTGTGGATGGTTTTTGCCGACAAAAATCCTGATATGTCTGAACAGGAATCCTGCCGTCTGCCAGGCGATAAGCCGCCTGTTCCAGATATCTTTGAAAATACATACCTGTCAGCGGGTCATTGTCTGCCACGGCAACACCTGCCGCTTGTTGATGGCTGATTGCGTAAGGAAGATAATCCGCAGGATTTACTGTAACGATCATAGCACTGTTGGCATTCCGGCTGTCTCTGGCGTGATAACTCATGCCATTGACAGCCAGGTAACCCGGTTCAGAAGATGCATTGACCACATAGCCGCCGGGACACATACAGAAAGAATAAATGCCATGTCCATTGGCTAGCTGGTGGGTCAGTTTGTAATTGGCAGCTCCCAGCACATCCACGTGAGGAACACCGTACTGACTGAGATTGATCATTTCCTGTGGATGTTCGATTCGGACACCTACAGCAAAAGATTTTGCTTCCATGGCAATTCCACGCTGCTTCAGCATCTGGAACGTATCCCGTGCACTGTGTCCCAGGGCAGCTACCACAACCTCTGCATCAATCCATTCTTTGTCATTAATCTGTAAACCGATGATTTTTCCGCTTTTTATATCAAAATCAGTCACCTTATGTTCAAAACAAAACGTTCCGCCCAATTGCTCAATCTGTTTTCGCAGGCTTGTGATAATCGTGATTAACAGATCTGTGCCCAGATGGGGTTTGTGATCGTAGAGGATTTCTTCCGGAGCACCGTGTTTCACGAAAATCTCAAGAACTTTTCTATTTCTTCCGGAAGGGTCTTTCACACCGGTATTTAGTTTTCCATCGGAAAATGTTCCCGCACCACCCTCGCCAAACTGCACATTGCTGTCCGGGTGAAGAGAACCGTCTTCCCAGAAAGCATCCACCTGTGCTTTTCGCTTGCAGGCATCTGAACCTCGTTCCAGAATCAGGGGACGGAATCCTTTCTGGGCAAGAAGCCATGCACAGAAAAGACCAGCCGGTCCACTTCCGATAATGACTGGTCTGCAGCTTAGTTTTTCATTACCTGTCTTTGGCAACAGATATGGCACTTCGTTAGTTAACATAATATTTTTACTGTTAACTTTTGTCCCTGATTTTTCGATTCTGTTAAGAATTTTTCTTTCTTTACCGGTTTCAACATCTACTGTATAAACAAATTTCAAATCCGGTTTTTTTCGGGCGTCCAGTGAGCGTTTGACAATTTTGATAGAAATGATATCTTCCGGACGGATTTTCAGCTGCTGACAGACTTTTTCTCTCAATAAGGATGCATCATGCTGTACCGGCAGTTTAATCTGTGATATACGAATCATATATACTCCTCTCATTTTCAAATGCGGCTGATTTACCGGCCACTGCCCCGCTGGACCATGCCCACTGCAGGTTGTAACCACCGCAGGGACCATCCACATCTACCAGTTCACCGGCAAAATACAGACCAGGATGAAGCCTTGACTCCAGATGCTCCGTCAGCTGTGTGACATCCACACCGCCGGAACACACCTGAGCATGGTCCATGGAGCATCCATCTTTGATGGTAAGGACCCAGTTTTTTATATGGGAAGCAGTTTTTTCCAGACTGCTGCGGTCTGCCAGAACAGATATCATCTTCGCCGGGAGAAGACCGACCAGAGACTCTGCAATTGATTTGTAAGGGCAGTCTTCCATACGTTTCTGAAGCATGGCAAGAAGTTCCTGTTCTGTCAGATCTGGCATTAGATCCAGATGGCAGATAACCTGACAGCCTTCTTTTGCTGCCCGTACGGCATATCTGCTCAGCTGAAAAACTGCTATGCCTGAGATGCCGTAGTCTGTAAACAGGATTTCTCCCCGTTCTTTTTTGAAAACATGGTTTTCAATTTCAAGGGAAATCACGCCGTCCATTCTTGTTCCTGCCCACTTTCCAAAATAATTACCTTTCGCCCGCAGGGCTGTTAAAGCAGGCATCGGGGGAATGATCCTGTGCCCGAGTTTTGCTGCCAGATGATATCCGGAATCAGAACTTCCTTCTACCTGTGAGGCACTGCTGCCGCAGCAGAGAATCACACAGTCACAATCGTAATGCCAGGTTTGGGTGATCACCTGGTAACCCTTCGTGAGAACCTGAATATCAATGACATTTTCTTTTGTCTTTATTTTGACTTTGCGATACCGTGCCTCCATCTCGAGAACCTGTGCAACTCCTGCTGCCTGTTCGCTGTAAGGATACATCCATCCGTTTTTATTCTTCGTATAAATACCAAGCTGAGAAAAAAAACGGATGGTATCTGAAAATGGAAACTGACTGACAATCTTCCATGGAAAGTCTGGTTCAGAACAGCGGTAACAGGAAGAATCCTGCACTAAATTTGTAAGATTACATTTACCGTTTCCCGTCGCAAGTATTTTTTTCCCTGTGCGTTCATTGTGTTCAAGAAGAGTTACAGAGGCTCCGGCTCTGGCGGCCCATATGGATGCCATAAGACCGGATGCACCGCCTCCGATGACTACGATTTTTTTCATGGGAGCTGTACCAGTCCTTTTTCATATAATTTCTGGAGACTCATCATAATACCAAATTTTGCATGTTCCCAGGTGAGTCCGCCCTGAAAATATACCGCATAAGGAGGCTTGATCGGTCCATCTGCACTCAGTTCAATAGAAGAACCCTGCACAAATGCACCGGCCGCCATGATAACATCACTGTCATATCCCGGCATTGCCCACGGTTCCGGGTCCACATAGCTGTCAATCGGTGCTGCTGCCTGGATACCCTTGCAGAAAGCGATGACTCTTTCCGGTGAACCGAGAGTTACTGCCTGAATGATATCGTGGCGGCTTTCTGTGCTGTTGGGGACTACGGCAAATCCCAGTCTTTCATAAATATTTGCTGCAAATATAGCACCTTTCAGTGCACCGGCAGTTACCGTCGGTGCCAGGAAAAATCCCTGATAAAACGGCTGGTTGACACCGAGTGTAGCGCCTACTTCCTTTCCGAGACCGGGGGATGTGAGGCGGTAGGCCGCATTTTCCACAAATTCTTTTTTACCGGCAATATATCCGCCGATAGGAGCCAGTCCGCCGCCAGGATTTTTAATCAGAGAGCCAACGATCAGGTCTGCTCCCACATCGGTAGGTTCCACTGTCTCAACGAATTCACCGTAACAGTTATCTACCATGCAGATCACATCCGGCTTAATATTCTTAACAAAAGCAATTAATTCACCGATTCTCTTTACAGAGAGGGTTGGGCGTGTCTGATATCCTTTGGAACGCTGGATGGTTACCAGACGTGTCTTTTCGTTAATAGCTTTCGAAATATTGTCGTAATCAAAAGAACCGTCTTCCAGAAGATCCACCTGGCGGTATGTGATGCCATATTCTGCAAGAGAACCATTGGAAGGGCGAATACCGATAACTTCCTCAAGAGTATCATATGGTTTCCCAACGGGTGACAGCAGTTCATCACCAGGACGGAGATTTCCTGAGAGTGCTACAGCCAGTGCGTGAGTTCCACAGGCAATCTGTGGACGGACAAGTGCCGATTCCGTATGAAAGGCGGCAGCATAAATATCTTCCAGAGTATCTCTGCCGATATCGTTGTAGCCATAACCGCTGGAAGCATACAGACATGCTTCACTGGCCTTACACTGCTGCATGGCACGAACCACTTTAAGCTGATTGTATTCTGCTGTTTTATCAATTTCTTCAAAACGTTCTTTCAGACTCTCGGCAATCTTCTGTCCAAAGTCAAATACCTTCTCATCTATTCCCATAGACTGATACATCATCTTAGTCATCTGAATATCCATGTGATACGTCCTCTTTTCTATCTGTATTTATAGTTTCCTCTGTTTCAGGAAACGCAGGATAAATTCCCTTTTCACCGAGAGATTGCAGCATGGCTGACAGGATCCGATCTTCATCATAATCGAAATCCGGTTTATGGAACCATTCCACCTCTCTCTCCCGTTTGAACCAGGTAATCTGCCTTTTGGCAAAATGGCGTGTATCTCTTTTCAGAATATATATAGCTTCCTCAAGAGAATATGTGCCATCCAGGTATGCCAGGATTTCTTTATATCCCAGACCCTGCATAGAGACCATTCCTTTATAACATCCCCGTTTTTTTAATTTCTGTACTTCTGCGATAAGTCCGTCTTCGAGCATCTCATCAATGCGGGCATCGATACGTTCATACAGATGGCTTCTGTCATCATTCAATACAAAGTATGCCAGACGATAAGGAGTCATTTTTTCCCGCTGTTGACGATTATGTTCCGATATGGGAGTTCCGGTCTGGCGATAATACTCCAGAGCCCGGATCACACGTTTCACATTGTTGCTGTGAATCGCTTTTGCAGACTCGGAATCAACCTGTGCCAGCATCTGATGTAAAACCTCAGCACCTTTTGTCTGTGACAGAGCTTCCAGTTCCTGACGGTACTGGTGATCCTCCCCATGCTGTGTAAAATCAATGTCACCGGTGATTGCCTGTATATAAAATCCGGTTCCGCCTACAATAATGGGAATCCGGTTCCTCTCGTAAATACTGTTCATAGCATCCTGTGCCATCTGCTGAAAACGAACAACATTAAATTCCTCCTCCGGCTCCAGGCAGTCGATGAGGTGATGAGGAACACCCTCCATCTCCTCCGGACGAATCTTGGCAGATCCGATGTCCATATGACGATATACCTGCATGGAGTCTGCGGAAATAATCTCTCCGTTTACGGCTTTCGCCAGTTTGATAGATAGTTTTGTTTTTCCCACGGCTGTTGGTCCGGTGAGAATAATCAATGGTTTTTTCAAAATAATCACCTATACGATTCGTTTGAATTTTTTTTCGAGTTCATATCTGGTCATGGAAATAATGGTAGGCCGTCCATGAGGACAGTTATACGGGTTTTCCAGTTCCAGCAGTTCATCGATCAGTGCTTCTGCTTCTCTTCGGGACAGCTTCTGATTTCCTTTGACAGCAGCCTTACAGGCCATGGTTGCCATACGGTCTGAAAGAACATCCAGTGTTTTTTCGGAAGGTGATTCTTCCAGATGGTCGAGGATTTCAATAAAAAAGTCCTGTCCTGTCATCCCATACAGGTTCTGAGGTACTGCCCGGATGCTGTAATCCAGTCCTCCGAAAAGTTCAATTTCAAAACCGATGGAGGTAAATACATCCATGTACTGCTCCAATTTGGCTTTTTCCTGTAGATTCAAAGAGATAATAATGGGCGGACTCAAGATCTGAGAAGTAACCTTTCGCTGACGTATTTCTTTCACAATTCGCTCATAAAGGACTTTTTCATGAGCTGCATGCTGATCGATGATATAGAGTTTATCTTCCATCTGCACCAGCCAGTAGGTATCAAATACCTGACCGATGATTTTATGGTATTTTCTGGCTTCCTGAGATAATAAAATACCGTCAAACAAATTCATTTGTTCCGGTTTTTGTTCCGTTTTTTGCTCTGGCTGTTTTTCCGGTTCTGTTATCTGTGCCGGCTTTTCTCCGGAAGGTTCTCTGTGAACAGAAGGCTGAGAAACCGTCTCTGGCGGACGGGGAGTAGTTTCCTTTGGAGGCTGATGAGAAACAGACGCCGGTGCTGCATACGGTCCGGAATCTTCCTGTATGACAGGCTTCGGCTTTTCCAGCACTCTTCTCTGATACTCAAATGGTTCCGGTGCTGATACAGCTGGTTTTCGTTCTGTGATTTTTGGCTGAACATTTTCATTATTTACTACCGGCTTTACCGGAGGCTTTACAGCCGGTTTCTTTTCTTCAAGAGTAACTTCAGGAATCAGCTCACGGTGAGACAGTGCCTGAAGGACTGCCTGATAAACTCTCTGATAGACATACTCCTGCCTGGAAAAACGAACTTCCATCTTGGTGGGATGTACATTGATATCCACATCCTCACCGCGTATGGTGAGATACAGGGAAGTAAAGGGATATTTATGCTGCATCATAAACGTATGATAAGCATCCTCAATAGCCTTCATGATGATTTTACTTTTGACGTAACGTCCGTTAACATAGTAATTTTCAAAATTACGGTTGCCTCTGGAAACCGTCGGTTTACCGATGAAGCCATCAATACGGAGAGTGTCTGATTCATCACTATCATGTACTTCAATCAGTTCTTTCGTGATATCTCTTCCATATATTTGATAAATGACCTCTTTCAGATTATCGTTGCCGGACGTGTGTAATTTTGTCTGTCCGTTCTGCATATATTTAAAAGAAATATGCGGATGGGAAAGAGCCAGCTGCTCCAGAAAGCTGCTGATATAACCGGCTTCCGTAGCAGCAGTTTTTAAAAATTTGGCTCTTGCCGGTGTATTATAAAACAAATTTCGGATTAAGAAGGTAGTTCCGTCAGGAGCACCGATTTCTTCCATCCCTTTTTCCTGTCCTCCTTCGATCACATAACGGATACCGATCAGCTGCTCTCTTGTTTTCGTAATCAGTTCCACCTGTGACACCGCAGCTATACTGGACAGGGCCTCACCGCGGAATCCCAGAGAGGAAATCGTTAAAAGGTCATCCACGCCGCGGATTTTGCTGGTTGCGTGGCGCAAAAAGGCAAGAGGAACCTGTTCCTTTTCGATCCCTGAGCCATTGTCTGTAATACGGATAAAAGAAATTCCGCCCTCTCTGACTTCCACCGTGACGGCACTGGCACCGGCATCAATGGCATTTTCCACCAGTTCCTTTACCACGGATGCAGGGCGTTCCACCACCTCTCCCGCTGCAATTTTATCAATTGTATTCTGGTCAAGAACAGTAATTTGTCGCTGCATGATTCCCTCCAAGTAAGGTAAGCGTTAACCCTGCCACCGGTTGTTCAGTTTGGTCTGAAAACGGTAGAGTGTATTCAGGGCATCCACGGGGGTGAGATTGCTGATATCGAGATTTTTCAGTTCTTCCAGGATATCCTGATCTTTCACAGTATCAAACAAAGACATCTGTTCAAGATCCACCTCGTCATAATGTACCGGTTTCGGCTTTGTTTTTTTCTGATTTTGTGCCAGGTCTTTAATGGCACCGGTGATATCTGCATGAACCAGTTCATCCACCAGTTCTTTTGCCCGTTCAATGACAGAGTCGGGTACACCGGCCAGTTTGGCAACCTGAATACCGTAACTCTTGTCTGCACCGCCCTTGATGATTTTACGCAGAAATACAATATCATCGCCTTTTTCTTTTACGGCAATACAGTAATTATTGACTCCCGGAATCTTTCCTTCCAGTTCTGTCAGTTCATGATAATGGGTGGCAAAGAGTGTCTTTGCTCCCAGAAGCCGTGTATTGCTGATATGTTCAATCACTGCCCAGGCAATGGAAAGTCCGTCGAAGGTACTGGTTCCTCTGCCAATCTCATCAAGAATCAAAAGACTTTTTGAAGTGGCATTGCGAAGAATATTGGCAACTTCTGTCATTTCCACCATAAAAGTACTCTGACCGCTGGCAAGGTCATCAGAGGCTCCTACACGGGTAAAAATACGGTCAACCACACCGATTTTTGCCTTATCGGCAGGAACAAACGAACCAATCTGTGCCATCAGTACGATAAGAGCAGTCTGACGCATATACGTGGATTTTCCGGCCATATTGGGACCGGTGATTACGGAAATACGCCGGGCTCCGTTATCCAGATACGTATCATTGGAAATGAACATGTCATTGTTCATCATTTTCTCTACAACCGGATGTCGGCCGCCTTTGATATCAATAATTCCTCTGGAATTGACAGTAGGTCTTACATAATTATTTCTCTGTGCCACAACAGAGAGTGACGCAAATACATCCAACAGTGCTACTGCTTTAGCAGTCTGCTGGATTCTTGGAATTTCCTTTTCAATCCGGTCGCGTACTTCACAGAACAGGTCATATTCCAGAGCAAATAGTTTATCTTCAGCTCCCAGAATCATATCTTCCAGTTCTTTCAGTTTAGGTGTGATATAGCGCTCGGCATTGGTAAGTGTCTGTTTTCTTGTATAGTAATCAGGAACCAGGTCCTTAAAACTGTTGGTGACTTCCAGATAATATCCGAATACTTTGTTATACTTGATTTTAAGATTCCGGATTCCTGTTTTTTCCCTTTCTTCTGCCTCAAGCTGTGCCAGCCATGTCTTTCCCTCGGTTTTAGACTTTCGGTAATTGTCAACCTGTTCATTGTATCCATCTTTCAGGATTCCTCCCTCTTTGACAGTGAGCGGCGGATCGTCACAGATTGAATTTTCAATCCACAGACATACATCTTCCAGGCTGTCCAGTTGTTCATTGATCGAGGTAAGCAGCGGACTGGTAAAATTATTTAAAAGGTTTTTAATGTGCGGCAGCATCTGCAGAGAAGATTTAAAGGCAATCAGATCCCTGGGGTTGGCAGAGTGATAACTGATTCGGCTGACCAGACGTTCCAGGTCATAGATCGGATTCAGGTACTCCCGTATTTCTTCCCGCAACATGGCCTGCAGATTAAGCTCTGTGATGGCATCCAGCCGGGAATTGATTTCATCGGCATCAATCAGGGGCTGCTCCACGATACTTCTCATCATACGGGCACCCATGGCAGTTTTGGTTTTGTCAAGAACCCAGAGAAGAGAACCTCGTTTCTGTTTCTCACGCATGGTTTCTACCAGTTCCAGATTCCTTCTGCTGGAACTGTCAATCACCATATACTTATCTGTGACATAAGGTGTAATCCGATTCATATGGACCAGAGCATTCTTCTGTGTCTCAAGAAGGTAGCGGAACATGGCACCCGCGGCGATGACACCGATGTCGTAGTCTTTCAGCCCCAGCCCTTCCAGAGAAGAAACATGAAAATGTTCCCGAAGAGTCTGGATGCACATGTCATCTCCAAAATACCAGGAATCCAGTGATGATACCGTGATATGAAGACGATGTTTCAGATCATCCAGATCGATACCTCTGACAAGGAGGGCATCATTACAGATGATCTCGGCCGGTGAAAATTTGTTGATTTCATCCAGTAGCTTTCTTTCCTTATCTACTTCCGTGACAAAACAGTCTCCGGTCGTAACATCCGCGGCAGAGATACCATATTTATCGGACATGCAGACGATGCACATCAGGTAATTGTTTTTGCCTTCGTCCAGTTCCTGGGTATTCAGATTGGTGCCGGGTGTTACCACACGGGTAACCTCACGCTTCACCATTCCCTTTGCCTGGCGGGGATCTTCCACCTGCTCACAGATGGCCACTTTATATCCTTTCTCTATCAGACGATTGATATAGGTTTCCGCCGCATGAAAAGGAACCCCGCACATGGGGGCACGCTCTTCCAGGCCACAGTCTTTTCCTGTCAGTGTCAGTTCCAGTTCGCGGGATACCGTTACGGCATCCTCAAAGAACATTTCATAGAAATCTCCCAGACGGTAAAAAAGGACGCAGTCTTTATATTCATTTTTAGTCTGCACGTAGTGCTGCATCATTGGTGATAAATTACCCAAGTTAATAACCTTCCTCTCTTATACGGGAGTTCCCATATAATAAAATCCTTTACAGGTATCCAGATGGACTCTGCAAAAACTTCCGATCATGGAAGCATCTCCCGGAAAATGAACAAGAAGATTGTTGCCCATTCGTCCGGTTACAAGAGACGGATCCTGTGTATTAACTTCTTCTACCAGGACTTCCTGTACCGTTCCCTCAAACCGTCCGGACATTTCTTTTGAAATCTCCTGTACCTCCTTTAGCAGTCGGTCAAAACGATCTTTTACAATTTCTTCCGGCACCTGGTTTTCCATGGCTGCTGCCGGAGTTCCGGTTCTGCGGGAATAAATGAATGTAAACGCACTGTCATACCGTACTTTTCTCACCACATCAAGTGTTTCCTGGAAATCTTCCTCGGTTTCCCCAGGGAATCCCACAATGATATCTGTCGTCAGAGAAATATCCGGTACAGCGGCACGGATACGTTCTACCAGTTCCAGATAACTTTCTTTTGTATATCTTCTGTTCATGATTTTCAAAATACGGCTGCTGCCGGACTGAAGCGGCAAATGAAGATGGCCGCATATTTTTTTACTGTTTGCCATAACTGCAATCAGTTCATCAGACAAATCTTTTGGATGAGAGGTCATAAAACGGATGCGGCGAAGCCCTTCCATCTGTTCAAGCTGCTCCAGAAGCTGTGCAAAGGTAACCGGCTGTTCCAGATTCTTCCCATAGGAATTCACATTCTGCCCCAGAAGCATAATTTCAACAACCCCGTCTGCCACCAGCTTTTTCACTTCATGCAGAATATCTTCCGGATTGCGGCTGCGCTCCCGACCGCGTACATACGGAACAATACAGTAGCTGCAGAAGTTATTGCAGCCAAACATGATATTAACTCCGGACTTGAAACTGTACTTTCTGTCAACAGGAAGATTTTCTACTATCTCTGTGGTGTCTTTCCAGATATCAATCACCATCCGGTCAGATTCCATGGCAGTGCAGAGAAGCTCCGCAAATTTGAAGATATTGTGTGTGCCGAAAATCAGGTCAACAAATCGATAGCTTTTCTTCAGTTTTTCTACTACCTGCGGTTCCTGCATCATACAGCCGCAAAGAGCAATCATCATATGTTTTTTCTTCTTTTTCATACTGCCCAGATATCCAAGACGTCCGTAAACTCTCTGATTGGCGTTTTCTCTGACAGTACAGGTATTATAAATAACGAAATCGGCCTCTTCTTCGTGTTCGGTTTTCTGATAACCCACCTTTTCCAGAATTCCTTCCAGTTTTTCAGAATCCCTGGCATTCATCTGACAGCCGAATGTCTGTGTACATAGAAAGGGAACACGTCCCAATTCCTGTGCCATTTGTCTGACATAGGTCCGGCATTTGGCAATATAATAATACTGACGGTGTGGTTCCAGTTCCGGCGGCGGAAGTTCCAGATCCACAGTATCAAGATCAATCTCGTCTAGCTTTTCTTCCGGTACATTGCGAATATCTATTTTATTATACATAGCTAGTCCTTTCCTTATTACTAAATCATTTGATTCCGTTAGAAAAGTTTACATACTGAAATTCGATATGTCAATATATAATTTTCTTAAGGATTTATGTGTTTCGTAATTCCCATTTGGAAACAAGACCGGTTTTTTCTAATATTTCCTTTTCTATCAATATCCTGACTTCTTCCGATATCTCCAGGCCATCTGCCGGCTTTAATAAAAGTTCCTGTTTTTCCGGCAAATACGAAGGATTCTTTCGTAACAGCACCTGATGCTCTTTACAAATCTGATTTGCATAGGCGAGCACCATATTCTGGTTGACACTGTCTGCAATCCGTATCCTCCATCCGGTCTGATCAGCAATCCGCTGCAGGGTATCTTTCATTTTTACCCCAAGCTGCGGAGATAAAAACGCAATCTGCAAATACTTTCCCTGAGCATCCGATTGAATTCCTTTTTTACAGGGAAGTATCCGCTCTCCTTCAAATTCCGCATCGAAACAGCTAAATGCCAGATTTTGTTCCACCGGCTCTGACTGATTCTCCGGATAAATATCATTTTGGTTTACCGGGATTCTTTCTGTGGCTTGCTTATCATGGTTATCCGCATAAGGTTTTCCTTTATATAAAAGAGAATAACCTGTTAAGGATTCAAATTCCTGACACAATGTTTCCAACTCTTTATCATCAACCGGCTGATAAAAGGACAACATCACACTACCTTCCTGTTTGCGAATGGATATTTTTTGCAGATTTGTGCCCAATCGTTCTGACAAAAAGGTTTGAATAGCATATTCATTTGGCTCGGAGTTTTTGTAAATCTTCCATCCTGTTTCTTCCAGAAAATCATCTGCTAATGTATCAAATTCCGATCCTGCTAATCTGGGAAAATCAAATACCATCTGCAGTTCTCTCCTATCTGTGAAACAGCTGATTTTTTTATAGGAATATGCTGCAAACATTTCCTCTGCATACCTCATTACAGAATTCTGATCCATCCCACTGCTCTTTTTCAGGATCTCATCCAGCTCTTCCTGGGTAGAACACTGAAATAAGAATAAGCGTCTTCCATCCCGTGAAAAATAAATGGATTCATTCAGCATCTGTTCAAATGGAATCAGTATTTCTTCTTCCGTTATGGCTTTTCCATACCAGATAAAAGCCATGTCATTGACTGTAAATTTATTCCCTGTATAATAGGTCTGCATATAATCATAGAATTCCTTGGCATAACTTTCTTTTTCCCAGAAGTTTTCCTTCTTCTGCATGGTGTATGGAAATTCTTTTTTTAGCTGTTTTCGGGGACTGCGTAAAGAAATTGTTTCACTGTCACCGGTTTCCGGAGTATAAATCCTGGTCCGATAATCCACATCCAGTTGGGATGCCAGTCCCTCCACCACTGCCGGGTCACCGTGCACCAGAAAGATGTGTCTGGCAGAAAGTCTTTCCAGAAGCCCCTGAATCTCTGATTTGTCTCCATGGGCCGACAGGGATATTTTTCTCAATGTACACCGTACCGGAACCCGATGTTCATTCACGGTAAGGAAACGCTCTTCTTCTTCCGATTCCAATAACTGCTGAATCTGACGTCCCGGTGCCTCCTCATCCTGATATCCGGTAATGATGATATAGCCATTTTCCATAGGTGCAATTTTTTCTGCATACATGGCACTGGGACCACCGGTAAGCATGCCTGAACTTGCCACGAAAATTGTTGCATCACTTCCGTTCAAAAGTTCCATTCTGTCATCCTTCATTCCCACCGGCACAATCTCATCCGAGTAAAAGATATCATTTCCTTTCTCAATTCTTTTTGCGAGGGCATTCTTTAGATACCATGGATGCCTGCTGTACACCACATTCATATCCCTCACCATGCCATCCACGTAAATCTTCACTTTCGGAAGTTCCCCTTTATTCATTGCCCGTCTTAAAATCAAAAGTACTTCCTGTGCCCTTCCCAGAGCAAAGGCAGGAATGACCATTTTTCCTTTTTTCTCTATACATTCCCTTACCACTTCTACCAACGCCTTTTCTTCCACCTGCCGGTTGGCATGCAGTTTATCTCCATACGTTGCTTCTGTGATGATGACGTCCGGACGCAATTTGGGAATTCTTATCCCTTCAATCGTATTCTGGGAAAAACCCGAAAAATCTCCCGTATAAAACAGACTGCCCTCTTTACTCTCCAGAAAAATACAGGCTGCTCCCGCAATATGCCCCGCCGGATACATGGTAAGCTTTACCCCCGGCAGAATCTCCAGAGTTTCTTCAAAACGACAGCCGCGCATACGGGTAAACAAAGCCTCTACATGTGCTGCAGCATATACCGGAATTCCTTCTTCCTTACGGTTCATCAATTTGATACTGTCATACAACAGCACCCGGGTCAGATCAATGGTCATGATAGTAGCATAAATAGATGCCAGCGGATATTCTTTGCTGATCAGCGGAAGTGTTCCTGTGTGATCCATATGTGCATGAGAAATAATAACTGCATCGACTCCACCCAGCTCCTGTATCTTTCTGAAATCCGGTAAAGGATCCTTCCCTGCACTTTGCCGGATTCCACAATCCAATAATATCTTATAATCATTCAATTCAACCAGAATGGCACTGCCGCCAATCTCCTTTGCTCCACCCAGAAAATGCAGTTTCATTACTACTGTTCCTCCATAACAATTCGTTCAGTGAACATAAGTATAGCACAAAAATAACTTATTGAGTAGACCTGATTTGGACAGAGGACAATTAAAAAGACATAACGTATAAGCTGGTATTCGGGAATGAATCTGAAATTGGCAGGATAAATGAATTTCTGTAATTAAAAGAGATATCAACACACAAAGGTCGATATCTCTTTCTTTTTTAATTTCCATCCTATTTTCCAGAAAATATAACAGGTCCCAAAACCGCTGAAATACATTTTATAGCCTATCAGGAATAGTTCTACATTTTCTTTATAATTTCCAGCGGAATATGCTGGATTTCCAGGCTTGTCTGCTCCAGCGTCCATGGATTTTGCCTGTAATTATCGACTGTTTCGATGCAAAATGCCGGATTTCCGATCAGTTGTGTATAGTAAGCGGCGGGACTGCCGGATTCCCCATGTTCTCCCGGTTTCCACATATTGTTGTTTTTGTTGCGGAGCCGATAGGGAAAACGTTTCATTTGACAGCGAAAGCTGAAAGGTGCTATCCGATGTTCCGGGCGATAGTAGCAGACTATTTTTTCATTGGAATAAAAGTTCAGATATCCGCTGGTATCGTATTCTTCAAATACAAGCATCAGCATGCGGGTTTCCTGTTCACTGGAAGGATACTCTCCCAGTTGAGCAGGTTCATAGGTTTGACAGGGAAAATTTCCATTCAAGTCCACACCTCTGGCATTGTACGGCCAGTTTTCTGATTCAATTCCACGCATTTTACACATTTGACGCAGGATTGGATTGCGGATGATTTGAAAACCGTTGTGTGCAATTTCATAACCGTCAGGATTCAGAAGAGGAAGAATCGTAACCGAGCATTGATTCAGCAGTTTTCGTACCGGATACTTGTTCAGTTCCAGATTCTCTGCATACGCTTTCGCATAGGACTCTGCCAGTTTGAGAAGAAGAAGTGGATTCAGGTCTTCTTTTCCGTAAAGACCTGCAGTCATAACAATTGTTTCTATCCCCAACCCGATCCGAAGCAAGGAAACAGGTCGATTGTCATGACTGTTTCCCAGCGTTCTGAATGTGGTAAAATCCTCATAATTATTATGAATATGTAACAATTCCTGGTTGATTTCTTCACTGGTATGGCATTTCTGTATAATCATTCTGATAAGCCTCCTTTCCATAGTACCATTACTATATGTACAAAGGAGGCTTTTTAGAACTATAATCAGGACCGAATCTGTCTGCGCAGCATATCCTTTTTATCATGAAAGAAGATAAATTCTATTTTCTGTGATTACAATATCAGGGCAGATATCCGTCGGTTCGGTGGGCACTTCCTCAACCATCTGAAATTCAAAAGCAACGGCTGCTTTATAAAAATCAGGATGTGTACTGAGATAACGGTCATAGAACCCGCCGCCATATCCTGTGCGGTGTCTGTGCCTGTCAAAAGCAACTCCCGGCATTACCAGGAAAACGGAGTCTGTTCCGGCTACAGCAAGTCCCTCTCTTGGCTCCCGGATACCGAAATATCCCGGTTCCAGATCCTGCTCGGAAGTTATCTCATAAAAAATCATATCGCTGCCGATGACTTTGGGGGCTGCAATTCGTTTCTTACAGCGAAGTGCTTCTGCCATAATCTCACCGGTCATTACTTCTTTCTTACAGTCTATGTACAGGTAAACCCACTGGCTCTTTTTAAATGCATCCAGGCTGCACAGTGTCTGACAGATTTTGGAACTGTCCGTGATGATCTTTTCAGGATCTGCTTCTCTCCTTCTTCGGAGAATCTCTTTTCTAATGGCTTGTTTTGTTTCCATATTTTTCTCCCAGATTGACGATGGTTCCGTCTTTTTCTACGATATCAATGTTATCCAGCTGTGCTCTCAGATTCATCCGTACAGCAGCAAGAAATTCTTTTCGAAGCTTTGTCTGCTCTTCTTTTTCCTGTGGATTCAGCCCAACGGTTTTTGATTTTCTTGCCAGTTCATTGATCCGGTCAATTTTTTTCTGTTCCATATGTGAACTCCTTTAATTGTTTTTTTCAAGATAATCCAAAAGGAAAAACTCATCCTTTGGATTAGATATGAATAAGGTTCCGTAATTTCTTCCCTGCATGATTTTATGTATCACATGAAAATCTTTTCCATTAGCAATAATCATATCGGTTCCTGCTGCTCCTGCAATCTCTGCTGCAGTAAGTTTGGTGGCCATACCGCCGGTTCCCACATTGCTTCCGGTAGAACCTTTTCCCATCGCTTTCAGATTATCGTCCAGTGATTCCACCACATCGATAAATTTTGCGTCTGGATTCTTATGAGGATCATCGGTAAACAGACCATCGATATCGGATAGAAGAATCAGCAGATCAGCACCGATCAGTGCTGCAACAACAGCGGAAAGAGTATCATTATCACCAAACTCAATTTCATACGTTGAAACCGTATCATTTTCATTGACGATCGGAATCGCTCCCATACGCAGCAGCTCATGGAAGGTATTCTTTGCATTCATACGGTTCAGATTGTTCAGCATCGTGTTTTTGGTCATAAGAATCTGACTTGCCACCTGATTATATTCCGCAAATAATTTCTGATAGATCATCATCAGCCTGGCCTGACCAATCGCTGCACATGCCTGTTTCTCAGAAATTTTGACGGGTTTCCGATTATATCCCATGGTTTTGCTTCCCACCATAATGGCTCCGGAAGAGACAAGAACTACTTCTTTTCCCTGATTGCGAAGATCACTGATTTCACGAACCAGTATTTCCAGCTTAATCAGATCAAGATATCCTGTCTCCGGATGAGTAAGAGAAGAAGAACCGATTTTGATTACAATTCTTTTTTTATCTTTCAGTGCTTCTCTGAAGTGTGTATTCATGTTATAGTACTCCTCAATTTAGAATAATCTTTTCCTATTGTAACGCATCATGACAGAAAGTGCCACCCCTATTTTTTATCAGCTGGAGTAATTTTCCAGAAAACTGTACAATTCCTGCTTACTTTCCAGAACATATCCATCTGCAATATCCTTCTGGACAGACGCAGGAAGCGAATCCCATGTGATATCTGTAGTCTCAAAAACGCTGCCGTCTTCCAGGCGTACAATGATAGTTCCCTCGTGCATACCAATATGATAGCGAGTCTGCATGGCATTTTCTGCTTCTACAGTTTGTGGTGAAGTTGGCTCCATATCGGAAATATTATGCCTGTAACTGACGTAAAATCCCAATGCAAGAAGCAGTGTTACAGATAAAAGACCGATACCGTAAACAGTTTTTCGCATATGATTTCTCCTTTCGCGATTCTGTTTCTAGTATCGGTCTTATTTTTGAAATTTATTCCTGATTTGAACCGAGAATTTCTACACGGTCAGCATAGGTATCCTGAATGATACATACCCATGTTTTTCCGGTATCCATGGTAATCTGATTGCCATTCATATCATAATAGAAGGTGGCTCCCCACGGAGTATGTTTCTTCCATGTGATATCAATTGCTTTTCCATTTGTGATGTACTTTCCTACGTTGCCTGCATCCACATCGATATTCAGGTAGCCGTTTTCATCGTATTTGCGCCAGGTTGAATACTGAAGAATAATATTTTTATAGGCAATCTGTTCTCCGGTCAGCTGATCAATCTGTTTATCATCATATTGGAACCGATAGTATAATTTATCTTCCGGGTTGTACTCAAACCAGGGTTCATTGAGGAAATATCCTGGTTTTACAACTGCAGCATCCACGTTGCCAGGCAGTTCGATATCCTCATCCACACCACAAAAATGGTATCCGGGCTGATAATCAGCACTGTATTCCTGACTGTATCCATTGATTTCGATACCTTTTTGTATACCTTCAAAACTGGTGTAGGCATTGTGAGGAGATTTTCGGTCTGTTGTCCGGTAGAATACCTGATCCCCATATCCGGCAAGACCGCTCAAATTATTTACTTCCGGCAGTTCCAGGAATGGGACCGCATAGGCAGACTGTCCATAATGAACATAGATGGCATTGAAGCCGGAAGCATAGAAAATATAATAATCGCGGCAGCTTCTGACAGAGCCGATTTTATCCAGATTATCATAATCCTCAAATACACCCATCAGTCGTGTGATACCGCCTTCAACCGGTGCTTCATAGACTACTCCGGCATTGGCAATTCCTGCCTGAGGACAGGCGGGACGCAGATTGTTCAACATAATAGCCACCGGGCGCCTTCTTCCGATTTCTTCCGGAACGTATTCGCCGGTCAGATAACTGATCACCTGGCCTTCCGGTACAGGTTCTTCTGTCGGTTCCGGTGTGTCCGGAATAATGATATCCGGTTCCGGAGTATCCGTTTCCACTGTTTCCTGCTCGGGTTCAGATGTACTTTCAGGGGTGCTTTCCGGAATCTTTGCTTCTGAATTTTCTTGCTTTTTACAGCCACCAAACATCGTTCCCACCAGTCCGAGAACCAACATAAGTTTAACATATCTTTTCATAATGTTACTTCCTTTCTACTCCCTTTCAATATGTATTTGTTGCAGAACCTGCCTTTGTTTCTCTTCCATTACTTTTCGTTCTTCTTCCTCCATATGGTCATAACCAAGCAGATGAAGCATACTGTGGGCAATCAAAAAAGCATATTCCCGCCTGGTGCTGTGTCCATATTCATCTGCCTGTGCGATCACCCGTGGAATGGAAATCATAATATCTCCCAGCAGCAGTTCTCCTGTTTCCGGATGAAACAGGCTGTCATCCTCCTCCAGAATAGAGTAATCAGCCGGAGATGGGAAATCAACCATGGGAAAAGAGAGAACGTCCGTAGGACGGTCAATATGCCGAAATTCCCGGTTTGTTGTCTGAATCTGTTCGTCATCTGTCAATACCAGGCTGATTTGTGCCTCATAAGGGCACTGCTCCAGATCCAGTACGGCATCTGCCACCAGCACTGCGACTTCTTCGAAATCAAAATCAAAAGACTGTTCCTGTTCATTTTCAAAATCAATTGTCATTGCGTTTGCCTCTCTTTCTGGGATGTCTCACCTGCGTGGACGTGTCCGGATGTTTCTTTTCGTAAATTTCATACGCCTGAACAATTTTCTGAACCAGTGGATGGCGAACCACGTCTTTACTGGTAAGTTCGCAGACAGCGATACCTTCCACATTTTTCAGAACGGACAGTGCGACTTCCAGCCCGGATTTCTGACCGGAAGGAAGATCCTTCTGAGAGGAGTCACCGGTTATGATGACTTTGGATCCGAATCCGATTCGGGTAAGAAACATCTTCATCTGGGCAGGTGTGGTATTTTGCGCCTCATCCAGAATGATAAAAGCATTGTCCAGCGTCCGCCCGCGCATATATGCCAGAGGCGCCACTTCAATCAGCCCTTTTTCCATATTTTTGGCGAAACTTTCCGGTCCCATAATCTGATAGAGTGCATCATATAGGGGACGAAGATAGGGATCCACTTTGCTCTGAAGATCGCCCGGAAGAAAACCAAGCTTTTCACCGGCTTCAATAGCGGGTCTTGTCAGAATAATCCGTCCCACTTCATCATTGCGGAAAGCAGTGATCGCCATGGCCATTGCCAGATAAGTTTTACCAGTTCCCGCAGGTCCCACACCGAATACGATCATTTCCTTTCGAATCTGATCGACATATTGTTTCTGACCAAGGGTTTTAGGTTTTACGGGTCTTCCGTTAATGGTATGGCAGATACACTCCTTATCCATTTCTACCAGTGGTGCATCCTTCTCTTCCATAGTGAGAGAAAGTGCATAATCCACATTCTGTGCCTGAATCGTATTGCCCCTCTGGGAAAGTCCAAGAAGTTCTTTCAATATTCCGGCTGCCTTTTTTACGTTAGGTTCCGGCCCGACAATTTTCAAAACACCATCTCTGGAAATTAATGTGACCCGCAGAGTGCGCTCGATTTTTTTGATATGCTCATCAAACTGGCCATATATATTTCGTTCATGTGCAGCAGGTATTTCAATCTGCTGTTCAATGATACTATTTGCCATGTGTTACCTCCTCATTTGATAGCCTAAATTCTATTGTATCACCTTTTCGACAGAATGGTAGTACTTTTTCTTTAAATTTTACTGAAGATTATTCTCCGGAGGCTGTATTTGTTCTTTTGTTACTGCTGTTTTTACAATACACGGTTCACAGGCTGTAACTGTTCCTTTTGCCATACAAGTCGTTTGCGTAACAGTAATCTGGATATTTTGTCCGAGGACCTGTACGTTATTCTTAACAAGATTCTCCAGAAATATACGAATCTGCTCCTCTTCTATCGTAATGGCTTCTTCTTTCGTATAGATTTCTTCTGTCAATGTATAGGGAAATGTCTGTATTTTTTCAAAAGACACCGGAAGGCGAAAACTTTCCGTCAGATACAGTGGATAGGAAAAATGATAGATATCCTCAGATTTTTCTGATGGAGACCTGAAAGAAAAATTTCTCTCCAAAACACGGATGGCATAATAATTCTTTTCTTCACCGGTATAGTGTTTTACCTGATGTTTCAGAGGAAACTCATGATAATAAGCGTATGTTGTCTCCATCATGATATCGGCATCTGCTTTGACATATTCATATCGCTGAACCTGTGCATCATTATTGAGGATTTCAATTTGTCCTGTGACCAGAATATCTCCTTTTTTACAGATTTGTCCTGCCTGAACCAGAGGAGTTCCTGCTCTGGTTACAATCGAGCGGACGACACCATCTTTCTGTGCTGTAAGATCCCAGCTATCTAAATGATTGTTCTCTTTTGATGATTCTCGATAGGAATCTTCATTTTCCTTTACCTGAATCACCAGACAGGTGCCATCAATTCTGGCCGCTACCCATACAATATCAGGAAATTGTTGGCGGATATGGGCGGCAATTTGCGAACAGTCAATTTTTTTCTTTAAAATCCCGTCACTAATATTCAGAGAAAGAAGGGATTCCCGGATCGTTTCGTCGGAATACTGATGATTGCCCTGCAGCTGTATTTCCCATATATGCAGAGAAACTCCATATAAAAGCAAAATAAAAAGCACTATTCCAAGAAAAAAAGCCTTTCTCTTTTGATTTCTCTGAAAGAAGAAAGGCAATCCATGTTTCTCCAGTAAAATGATTTTTGAATGGGTCTTTCTGCGGAAATTATTTAAACGGAAAAAATCTCTGACAGATAACTCCATTTCAAATTCATATGCTGATTGTCTGCTGATCAGATTCCAGACAGGAATCCTGTTATGTACACAGAGAGATAAAAATCGTTCCGGCATGGGACTGATCAGCTTTATTTTAACATATCCTTTGATATACTGCGGAATTCTCTCAATCAATCATTATCCTCCCACGATGCTTTCTATTCATATGAGATACATTCAAATACACCGCTGACCTTCATTTCATCTGTGGTATAATATAGGATTTTCAGCTGCTGTCCCTGTATCCTGAGACAACATCGTTTTGTCTGTACCAGCAGCAGGTTTTCGTGATAATCAAGAATTCTGGTATAATTTTCCAGAAGGATTTCCCGGTTTCCCGTCAGGGTAATGATGGCATCCTCGTATGCCAGATCTCCAGGAAGCAGCAGCGACTGTGCCAGCCGCTCCCGCCAGGCAGTCACGGACATCTTCATCTTCCGATGCCTCCGGTTTTATTAATTATTCTATTACCATATCAATGACTTTATGCTTCTTTGATAAAAATTAAAGAAAACCAGAGGACCATCTTGTCTCCCATATAGTAGTCCATATCATTCTCTTCGATATTTTTCGTAAGCAGAATCCCGTGACTTTCGATACAGGGATGCATCAGTTCCGGATGTACACAGGATTTTTTCGGATATGTACATTTCTCACAGATCGAACAGGAATCTGTAGAAAGCGTATAGCACATCCATGCTTCTTTTTTCAGATAAGCTTCGATCTCAGCAGTAATCTCTTCATGCTCCCGTTTCGTTTTCAGCAGGGCTGCCATATCGGAATAATCCGGAACCTCGGCAACGGAGGAAAACAACAGTGCATGTGTATAGTCCCGGCATACAGACTTACACTGCTCCACTGTTCCGACTGCGGGAGGGCAGGACCAGGATTTGCCATACCGTGGGCATTCTTTTTTACAGATGGCACGTACTTTATCATTAAATTCTATGTCCTCTGTTTTGATAAATGCATATTGATAAATGGGAAACTGTGTAATGTATTCTTCAATCGCCTGAAAATTCATGCTCATCTCTCCTGTCTAATCTGCATCAAACAACGGTGTGGAGAAATAACGTTCCGCAGTATCTGGAAGTATGGTCACTACCGTTTTTCCTTTCCCAAGTTTTTTCGCCAGTTTCCGTGCAGCTGCCACATTAGTTCCACTGGAAATACCGCACATCAGTCCTTCCAGTCTGGCAAGATCCTTGGCTGTCTGCAGGGCTTCCTCGTCTGAAACGATATAGATATCATCATAAATATGCTGATTCAGCACATCCGGCACAACTCCGTCACCGATTCCCATCTGAATATGAGTACCTACAGTACCGCCTGCCAGAATAGCAGCATTTTCCGGTTCAACTGCCCAGATAGTAATCTGTGGATTTAATGCTTTCAGTGTTTCTCCGATTCCGGTAATCGTTCCGCCGGTGCCAATCCCTGAGCAGAAACCATCAATCGGTCCGGCAACCTGTTCCAGTATCTCCAGGCCGGTATGATGTCTGTGTACCATAGGATTGGCCGGATTTTCAAACTGCTGAGGAACAAATACTTTAGGATCATTTGCTGCCATTTCCATCGCAGTTTTCATACACTGATCAATACAGTCCCCAATATTACCATGGTCATGAATCAGGATCACTTCTGCTCCATAATGTTCAACCAGCAGTTTTCTCTCGTGACTGACAGAATCCGGCATAATAATAATGGTACGATAGCCTTTCACCGCACCTACCAGTGCAAGACCAATCCCCTGATTGCCGCTGGTCGGCTCAACGATAATGGAATCAGGCTTTAAGATTCCATCTGCTTCTGCTTTCGTGATCATATTAAATGCAGTTCTCGTCTTAATCGATCCCCCTACATTTAATCCTTCAAATTTTACCAATATCCTGGCACCTTCCGGGTCCGCCATACGATTCAGCTGAATGATGGGGGTATGACCGATTGCTTCTAATACATTCTGATATATCATTTTAATATCACTCCACTTTCTTTTACCTTCGTTAGATCAGAGACTGAACATTGTCTCTACCGCTAACGAATATTATACATGATGAAATAAAATATGTCTACTTAAAGTCGTTTTTGTTTGCGTCTGTTTATTCTAAGTAGTGATTTGTCATCATATTATGCAGTAAGAATCTTCAGGTGACTGAATTTATGAAAAAGAAACTCTCTCATATATGGAAATCCCTTCAGGATCAGGAACGTACGGATTATCTTATTGCTGCGGCCATCTCAATTATGACTGCATCTTTTCTGGCAGGTGCTGCTCTACATCGTATCATGGATCATAACCATATAACCGAAGAAACATCCATACAATCTTCTGCTGAGAATTGGGGATTGGGATTCTCTGAATCGGGAACCCCACCAACAGGAAATGCAACATCTGATGAATTGAAACAATATCATGCTGCTTATCTGCAGCCCACGGAAGATAAAGTCATATACCTTACTTTTGATGCTGGTTACGAAAATGGGAATACACCGGCCATTCTGAATGCTCTGAAAAAACATCAGGCTCCGGCCACATTTTTTGTTGTGGGAAATTTTCTGGAAACCAGCCCGGAACTTGTCAAACAGATGAACGAAGAAGGACATATCGTTGCAAATCATACATACCATCATCCTGACATGTCCCGTATGGCTGATGAGAAATCATTTCTTGAGGAACTGGAAAAAAATGAAACCCTGTATAAAGAAATTACAGGAGAAGAAATGGTAAAATACTATCGTCCCCCGCAGGGAATATTCAATACCACAAATCTGGAAATGGCATCAAAGGCCGGATACAAAACATTTTTCTGGAGCCTGGCTTATGTCGACTGGCTGCAGGATCAGCAGCCCACAAAAGAACAGGCCTTCGAAAAACTAATCCCCCGCATCCACCCCGGAGCAATCGTCCTGCTTCACAGCACATCCTCCACCAACGCAAAAATACTGGATGAACTACTCACCAAATGGGAGGAAATGGGGTACCATTATGCTCCGCTCACAGAACTGGCGGAGACACTATAATTGTTTTAATGGAAAGGGACGGAAACTTCTTATCATTTTTTCAGAAGCAGGTCGTTCCTCCTCAGCTAGCCGCTAACTGCGACTATATTGACGATCAGGAAAGCCTTCGCGCCAAAGTCTCCGTAAGCGTCGGATCTTCGGACTCACTTTCCCCAATGCTTCTGAAAAAATGATAAGAAGTTTCCTGTTCCATTCCAAATGAAACAAAATATGTCCTTCCCACATACAATTTGTTTCGTTTGGAACAGAACAGGAGAAACGCTGTGATTTTCAGAAGCATTGGGGAAAGCGAGTCCGAAAATATGCACTTAGCAAGACTTTGGCGCGAAGGCTTTCCTGAGCGTCAATTAGTCGCGCCTAGTGCAGAGTTGAGGAGGAGCGGCCTGCTTCTGAAAATCACAGCGTTTCTCTGTCCCGTACCAACGAAACTAACTTATACTAGCTATAAATAATTCGTAGAAGTCGTCTTCTCCCTCCAGCATCGGTGAGTTTTCCCCTCCTCCGTTGGTGCTTCTTCGCATGGAGGCGTAGAATTCTTCCCCGGCCTGTATCAGGTCCATTTCGTAAATTGGGTATCCCAGATCCTGGCATTTTTTGCAGAATGCGGTGATGGGATTTTTTTCTGTCCGGGTTGCCAGCAGCGTCTGACGCAGTTGTTCGTCATGTAGTGCTTTATTCTGGAGTGTATCTAAAATGTCTAAAACATTCATGGCGTGCCCTCCTTTTATCCAATATAGGCTTTCAGCAACAGGAAAGTATTTTTCACACCGTCCACATGGCTTCTCTCATATCCATGGGAAGCATAGACTCCGGGGCCGATCAGACTGTGACGCAGTTCGTGACCTGCTTTTAAAGCCATATCTGCATCGGAACTATAATAAACATAAACATCCGTGGCGAAATCAATGCTTTCTCTCTGTGCTGCTTCTACCAGACCGGAAACTGACTTATAATGGGAAGGACCGCTGGCATCTTTCACACAGATGGATACCTGATGTTCTGTACATTCCAGTCCTTCTCCCACACATCCCATATCGATGGAAAGAAATTCTGCAGCATCTGCGGGAATGGACGAAGCACCGCCGTGACCGACTTCCTCAAATACCGTAACAAACTCATAAACTTTTCTTGGTAATTTAACCTGCTCTTCTTTGAGATATCTGGCATAGCCAAGCATGATAGCAGTACTCAGTTTATCATCAAGGAAACGGCTTTTGATATAGCCGGATGGTGTGATAACCGTTCTTGGGTCAACACATACATAGTTTCCATTCATAATACCCAGTTTTTTCACATCTTCTTTTGAAAATACTGGTTCATCCAGCAGCAGTTCTACTGTTTGGAAAGTTCTTTCTGTCTTGTTGTATTCTCCGTTTACATGGATGGATGCATCGGTCAGCTGAATGGTGCCGGTATATACTTTATGGTCATAGGTATAGATGCGGCAGTTTTCTGTCTCTGTATTATTGGCGTTCAGACCACCTACCGGTGAAATACGAAGCCGTCCGTTATTTTTGATTTCAGCAACCATAGCACCCAGAGTATCTACATGACCGCTGAGTACGATCGGGTCGCCTTCTCCACCAAGCTCTACGAGTACACTGCCCTTTTCAGTGACAACAGGGTCATATCCCAGTCGCTGATATTCTGAAACCAGATACTTAACTACTTCAGATGTGAAGCCAGACGGGCTGTCAATAGCCAGAAGCTGGTTTGCCTGTTCCAGTATATAATCGATATCGTTTTCCATTAATTATGTCCTCCTGCATTGTTTTTCCTTTATCGTTTTCACTGCTCTTTCAGAGCCTCGTCTACCAGTTTTTCAAAAGCTTCCCTTGTATAGTCAGACACTTCCACACGCTGATCACCGAAAAAAATGGTAGGAATTGATCTGACCTGCAGGGTATCACGTGCATAAGCAACCAGGTTTCGTTCAAGTTCCGTATAGGTTCCGTCCATAAGTGCCTGACGGAAGGCACAGGGATCCAGCCCCACTTCCTCTGCAAGACCACAAAGAATTTCCAGATCACCGATATCCTGTTCCTCTGTAAAATAGGCTGAGAAAATACGGGAATTATATGCTTCTCCACGACCATGTTCACGGGCAAAATGATACCCTTCAAATGCCAGCCGGGTATATGGTCTGGGGATAACTTTTGGCGGAAGCTTCATATCGATTCCCAGTGATGCTGCCATGGGTACCAGTGATTTTGCCCATTTCTCTTTGCGCACCTGATCATGATAGGTGTCAATTCTTTCATCCGGCTCCTGAGTCAGTTCAAAGGGAATCCATTCCACCTCCACATCTTTTCCCTGTATGGCCTGCATAAACGGGACTTTAGCGACCATACAATAGGGGCATACATAATCTGTTACAAAACGAATTTTTAGTGGCATTTTATACACTCCTTTCCTAAATATCATATTAATTCCAGATGTTTGCATGCATTCCAGATTCCATCTTCCAGAAGTGGAGATGTTATATAATCTGCAGCTTCTTTTGCAACATCGGAGCCGTTTCCCATAACGACACCCATACCAGCTGTGTGTAACATACCGATATCGTTAGCACTGTCACCAAAAGCAACCGTGTCTTCCAGATCAATACTCAGAAATTCACAGACTTTTTGAATACCCGTCCCTTTATGATGGCCTTTGGGAACCATCTCTACCACAGACGAGTTATGTATCATAAAATCAAAATGAGAATCCAGAGTTTTAAAACAATTCTCTGTGTCCGCATTTGTAGTTTTACATGAGAGTTTGGAAATTTCCCATTTTCCCCAACTACCTTTAATTGTGCGAAGAAGTACACCAAGTTCAGATTTCAGTTTCATTCCGAAAAAATCATTTTCAAATTCTTCATCATCCATATAAAGATAGGTTCGTCCTTCCAAAATAGGACAAAAGCCATACTTTCTGACAGTATTTACTGTATATTCAGCCAGTTTATGGTCAATTTCCTTGTAATAAACCACCTGATCATTATATTCAATCATGGTGCCGCATCCCGACACAATACCATCAAATCCTATTCCCAGAAGCTGTGGATTCTGAATATATCCTCTTGAACGACCTGAACATAAAAAAGTATAATGCCCGTTGGCACGCAGCTGATGGATTGCCTTTATCGTACTTTCCGGAATGAAATTCCTGGAGTCCCAGATGGTTCCGTCTATGTCAAAAAAGACTGCTTTTGTTTTTTTCATAATAACTCCTCCATGCTGCTAATTTTTAGATGTCTTTTTTGTAAATATTTTATGAGCACTGCTGACATCAATATTAACCTGGAATATTATTTTGATTATCCATACAAAAAAGAAAATTACTGCGATTGGTATGACACAGGTGGTTATAATCAGGACAGCAATTGCATCAATAAAAACACTGAGTGCATTTTTGGCACTTTCACCCAATTGGGTAACTTTATCACCTATTTCTGAAAGGAAACCTAAAAATCCATTAGAGTTTTCTCCATCATCTGAGGTTTCTTCTGCTTCCTCCGAAATTTCATTGACTGTTTCAAATGTCTTAGAAATAGATTCCTCAAATGTAGCTTCAATTAAAGTAGATACTTTCACACTGACCGGTATAATCAAAGAAATTGCTATTGCAAAGACAGATAATTTGATGGCTAATACTTTCAGTATATTTTTCCTGCAAAAAATGTAAATGCATAGTAAGATACATGCGATAGGAATCAGGACATCAAAAGAAATATAGCCCAGTGTTGTCAGAAGGAATTTTTCCAGATAGATAGCACAGACTACGATCAGCAGTGGAGTGGTCAGTTCTGAAATCTGTTCTGCAATCGGTGTGGCTGCATCACCGGGAATTGCAGATATGGCTGCTGAAGTTACTGTGACAGATGCCGTTAATCCCAAAGCGGTAAGCTTCTTTTCATCAAGAACTTCTATCGTAGAAGCATGAACACTGGGTGACGTAGCGTATTTGGATGCAACGGTAACTGACAATACAGCAATTAATAAAAGTGCAATTGTAATAATGATTTTTTTTATCAGAGCCTGGTCTTTCATCATAACTATTCATCCTCCGTAAATAGCACCATAGATATATTCTATTTATGGTATGGTTCATGATTGATAATTCTGTACCCTCTGTAAATCTGTTCCAGCAAAATGACCCGCATCAGCTGATGGGGAAATGTCATAAGGGAAAAACTGACGGCATAATCAGAGCACCTGCAGACAGCGTCTCCCAGACCAAGAGAACCTCCAATAACAAAACAGATATGGCTCTTTCCCTGAATTCCCAGAGTTTCGATTTTTTCTGCAAATTCTACAGAATCAAGCATAGTACCGCCAATTTCCAATGTGATGACATACGCATCATCTTTTATCAGTTTAAGAATTCGCTCGCCTTCTTTATCACGAATCTGATTTTCAACAAGAATACTGGCATTATCAGGAGTTTTCTCGTCTATTACTTCCAGGATCTCAAGTTTACAATATTTACTCAATCTTTTTGAGTACTCTGCTATGGCATCCCGTAGATATTTTTCCTTAATTTTTCCTACAGTTATTATGGTAATTTTCATATGAATATCGGCTGCAGCCTGCAAGGCCACAGCCGCTCTCCCTTTCAAAGTATATGCTTAATACATGCTGCTCTGAAATTGTCCGCCAAAATAATCACGTTTCAATTCCAGAAACAATTCAGCATTGGTGGCATGTTTGTAGGGATTCACAAAAAACAATCCTACAAGTCCACAGGTACAGGCAGAAAGAATTTCCCAACCGATAAAGGAAAGATCAAGAATAAAGGCCTCCATCTTCTGACCGTACATCATTTCTTTACTGATACGAAAAGCTTCACTGCTTCCCATCTCCGGACATTCTGCCAGAAGATAGGGAACCATTCTGTATTCATAACTTTTTATTATCCCCGGAATAAATAACAACAGAGACCACAGGAAAATATATAGTCCTCTGAGGAACATGGTTCCGACTATTTTAAGATAGCTGCCGCTTCTGAACGCATAAGCAAGATTACCAAAACGTCCCGCTTCATAAGCATTTTCTATAAAAAATCTACAACCTCCCACTTCTAAAGGAGAGAATACAAAGATACTAAGAACAATCATAACTACCATAAGTGCCAGAAAAAACAAAGAAGCAAACACACCGATGATAGTGGAAACCAGAGAAGAAGTTCTGGCATGGTTACCAACAATTATTTCTACATCTCCGAAATTTTCCTGATAATAGTCAGTAGACGGATTGATTTTATCTTCATAAGTGTTTTTTATAGAGCTGCCGCTTCCGCCCAGAAAAAGAGAAAGAACAAATGCAACAGCAACACAGGTCCAGTAGTTTTTTAGAAATGCAGCTTTACCGCGTGTTTTTAATGTAATACGATCCCACATAACTATACCCCTTCCTTTAATTGCAAGTATGTCTCGGAAAGAAAACAAACTAACTAAATAATAATGACCCTGCAGCACCACACTACAGGGCCCAATCGTTATGCAAAAGGCATTCCTGAATTATTTTGCCTTGTTTTTAATAAACTCATCAATTCCCTTTGCTGCTGCTTTTCCGGCACCCATAGCAAGAATTACTGTTGCAGCACCTGTAACAGCATCACCACCGGCATAAACACCCTCTTTAGAGGTTGCACCGGTTACATCGTCAGCGATGATACACTTTCTTCTGTTGATATCCAGACCTACAGTTGTAGAAGAAATCAATGGGTTCGGAGAGGTACCAAGTGACATAATTACAGTGTCTACTTCCATCTCAAACTCAGAACCTGCTACTTCAACCGGACGTCTTCTTCCGGATGCATCTGGTTCACCAAGTTCCATACGAACGCATTTGATTGCTTTTACCCATCCTTTTTCATCAGCGATGATTTCTACAGGATTGGTAAGAAGATCAAAGATAACACCTTCTTCTTTAGCATGATGTACTTCTTCGCGTCTTGCAGGAAGTTCTTCTTCACTTCTTCTGTATACGATATGTACTTCTGCACCGAGACGAAGAGCTGTTCTAGCAGCATCCATAGCTACGTTACCGCCGCCCACAACGACAACCTTCTTTCCGGTAACGATCGGAGTGTCATAATCATCACGGAAAGCTTTCATCAGGTTGCTTCGTGTCAGATATTCGTTAGCAGAAAATACGCCGTTGGATACTTCTCCCGGAATACCCATGAACATAGGAAGTCCTGCACCGGAGCCGATAAATACAGCTTCGAATCCTTCTTTTTCCATCAGCTCATCAACAGTTGTGGACTTACCGATGATAACGTTGGTATCGATTTTAACACCAAGAGATTTTACATTTTCTACTTCTGCTTTTACAACTTTATCTTTTGGAAGACGGAACTCAGGAATACCATATACAAGAACACCGCCTGCCTGATGAAGAGCTTCAAAAATAGTAACATCATAACCAAGCTTTGCCAGATCACCTGCACAGGTCAGTCCGGAAGGACCTGAGCCGATAACTGCAACTTTATGACCGTTTTTCTCTGCCGGAGCTTCAGGCTTAATTCCGTTTTCTTTTGCCCAGTCAGCAACAAAACGTTCCAGTTTTCCGATAGAAACAGCTTCTCCTTTGATACCGCGGATACATTTTCCTTCACACTGTGTTTCCTGCGGACATACACGACCACATACAGCAGGAAGTGCACTGGATTTGCCGATTACTTTGTAAGCTTCAGCAAAGTTGCCTGTCTTCACTTCTTTGATAAATCCCGGAATATCGATATTTACAGGACATCCCTGAACACATTTTGCATTCTTGCAGGTAAGGCAGCGGTTTGCTTCTTCAACTGCTTCTTCTGCATTGTAGCCAAGACACACTTCATCGAAATTTTTAGCTCTAACCTGTGGTTCCTGCTCTCTTACAGGTACTTTCTTTAAAACGTCACCCATTATTTGTCACCTCCGCAATTTCCGCATCCGCCGTGATGGGTATCACCTTCACGAAGTTTCAGTAATGCTCTTCCTTCTTCGGTTTTGTACATCTGCTGTCTCTGCATAGCCAGATTCCAGTCAATCAGATGTCCATCAAATTCCGGTCCGTCAACACATGCAAATTTAACTTCTCCGCCAACGATCACACGGCATGCTCCACACATACCTGTTCCGTCTACCATAATCGGGTTCATGGATACGATGGTAGGAATATCATATTTTTTGGTGGTAAGGCAGCAGAACTTCATCATAATCATCGGTCCGATGGCAACACATCTGGTATATGTTTTTCCTTCTGCAATCAGATCATCGATAACCTTGGTAACCATTCCGCTTCTTCCATAAGAACCATCATCGGTGGTAATATAAAGGTTGCCTGCTACTGCTTCCATCTCTTTTTCAAGAATGATAAGGTCCTTTGTTTTTGCACCAACGATAACGTCTGCATCAATACCATGTTCATGCAGCCATTTTACCTGTGGATATACAGGAGCAGTTCCTACACCACCTGCAACAAAAAGAATTTTTTCCTTCTTCAGCTCTTCCAGATCTTCGTTCACAAATTCGGACGGACATCCCAGAGGGCCGACAAAATCCTCAAATGCATCTCCTGCCTGAAGTTTTGCGAATTTTTCTGTAGATGCACCGATTGGCTGGAATACAATGGTAATGGTTCCTGCCTCTCTGTCGTAATCACAGATTGTCAATGGAATTCTTTCGCCGGCATCGTCCTGTTTCACGATGATAAACTGACCAGGTTCGCAGTGTTTTGCTACCATAGGCGCTTCAACAACCATGAGATAAACAATCTCATTCAGTTTTTCTGCTTTGATTATTTTGTACATAACTTCCTCCTAGTTATTATATTCTTTAACACGCAGAATTTATTTGTTACTGTTCACGTGCTACTATTCCGCACAGCAACATTTATTTTGGTAACGTGTCACAATCCATCGATTTTATTTTGCCACAAAAATATACAAAAATCAATATAATAACAGCATTTTATTACTTTTACATGTATAACAGAAATGAAATACTGTTACTCAGGATCGGAAAGCGTGTAGATAGCACTTCCCGGATAACTGACTTTACCGTTTTCATCAACAAGTATGGCATAAAATGTATGAGTCCCCATTTTCATCTCAACAGGCTGACCTGGATCATATGCTTCATCGCCAATGGTAGGCTTTTTATCGAAGGCATAGTATGCTTTGCATCCGTCCGGTACAATGATATAAATCCTGGTATCCATATCCGTGGTAAATTTACCGGATGAAGGGGATATTCTTGGCGAATCCGGAGGTGTCAGTGTAATGTTATAGCGGTTGGTGACAATATCACTGGCAATCCCCTTGGCATTAATAACGATAGCCTTTACTGTCGTTGTGCCATCATTCAGTGAAATGCTTTCCGTATACACATTGCTGTCCCTGGACGGGTCGGATCCATCCGTTGTATAGTATATAGTTCCATTATCTTCACGTGAATAAAGTTGAAGTGATTTAAGTTCATCATAATCACCTCCCGGCAGACTGAACACCGGCACAGAACTAATATAGCTGTCATATTTTTTTAAGATATCATCGTCTTCACATTGATCAAGAAGTTCCTTGATTTCATCAAAACTTTCAGACTGCTCATAGATTTTAATCAACTGTCCATAGGCAGTTACGTTATCCGGCTCTGTTTTCAGCAATTTTTTTAGTGTAGTAACAGCTTCTTTGCTCTTTTCCAGCTTTATCTGTACCTGAGCAAGGAGAAGTTTTGCATCAGTATCTGACTGATCAAGTTCCACCGCACGCTGAACAAACGTATAGCATTCTTCGTACTTATGATTGGAAAATGCAGTCTCCGCCATACCCATCTGATAATTAAAATCATTATAATTTCGCTGATCGTTACTGAATTTTAAGAAAAATCCAAAAAGGATACAGACAACCGCTGCAATACTGACACCAGCCAAAGTGATCATTCGTTTCTTCTTCTTTTTTCTTTTTTCTTCTTCCAGCAATGCCGCCTTTCTTCTGGCAGCTTCAGCTTCAGCCCGCTCTTTTCTTTTCCGTTCCTGTTCTTTTTTGATTCGTTCCTGTTCCATATAGTTGCCGAAAGAATCATAATCCGGAACCCACTGAATCTCCTGACCACAATTCATACAGAAAAGTCGTCCTTCTTCTACTGGCTTACCGCAGTTTGAACATTTCATTCTTTACTCTCCTCAAATTCAAATTTATAGTGATTCTTCGATATAATTTTCAAATTCTTCCTGGCTCATCAGGATTTTTCGTGGTTTTGTTCCTTCTTCGGGCCCCACAACACCGGCGTCTGAAAGCTGATCCATAATCCGCGCCGCACGGTTAAATCCTATCTTGAATGCTCTTTGCAGCATACCAATGGAAGCTTTATCCTTCTCAATAATGAATTTCCCGGCATCCACAAAATATGCATCAACGTCTTCGCCGCCAGAAGCCAGAGAAGATGATGCGGCACTGGAATTCATCATATCTGTAATTTTCTGGTCATAGACACCATCACTCTGATGATTATCCGTTAAAAAGGAAACCACCTGACTGACTTCCGGGTCAGATACAAAAGAACCCTGAAGCCTTGCCGGTTTCTGATACCCCTGAGGATAGTACAGCATATCGCCCTTGCCCAGCAGTTTTTCAGCCCCGACCATATCAAGAATGGTTCTTGAATCAACACCGGAAGACACGGAAAAAGCAATTCGGGACGGCATATTTGCCTTGATAAGACCGGTAATAACATTGACAGAAGGACGCTGTGTGGCGATAATCAGGTGAATTCCGGCTGCTCGTGCCAACTGAGCAAGACGGCAAATGGCATCTTCCACTTCACCGGGAGCAACCATCATCAAATCTGCAAGCTCATCGACGATGATGATAATTTTAGGCATCCGTTTCGGTTTATTTTCATCAGCAATATCATCAAGCTGTGCAACTTTTTCATTGTATCCCTTCAGATCACGTACATTATATTCTGCAAATTTATTATATCGATCAGTCATTTCCGCCACTGCCCAGTTCAGCGCACCTGCGGCTTTCTTAGGATCTGTGACAACCGGAATAAACAGATGAGGAATACCATTATAAACACTTAATTCTACAACTTTTGGATCGATCATAATCAGTTTGACTTCATCCGGAGTTGCCTTGTATAAAATACTCATAATCAAAGTATTGATACATACTGATTTTCCGGATCCTGTAGCTCCGGCAATCAAAAGATGAGGCATCTTACCGATATCTGCTACAACTGTTTTTCCTCCGATATCCTTTCCTACAGCAAAAGCAAGTTCTGAAGGAAACTCCTGGAATTCTTTTGATTCCAGCAAATCTCTCAGCATGACTGCACTGTTGGTAGCATTGGGAACTTCAATTCCAATAGCTGCTTTTCCGGGAATCGGTGCTTCGATACGAATATCAGCAGCTGCCAGATTAAGTTTAATGTCATCTGCAAGGTTAACAATCTTACTGACTTTTACACCCTGCTCCGGCTGAAGCTCGTATCGTGTAACAGTAGGACCGCAGCTGACATTTGTCACGGCAGCATTCACCCCAAAACTAAGGAGTGTATTCTGTAGTTTCAGGGCAGTTTCTCTTACCTGCTGGTCTGAATCACCGGAAACACCCCTTTTTCCTCTCTTTAAGAGAGTGAGCGGCGGGAATATATATTTCTTTACTTCTGGTTTTTCTTTGTTCTCTATTTCATTTTTAATCGATTCAATACCATTTGCAATCTCTTCCTGAGAAGATTTGGGATTTTTCTTTATCTTCTCAACGGACAAGTCTGATTTTTTCTGTTTTTTATCAGCATCATTTCTCTCTGGTTTGATTTCAGCCATATTGTTTGAAAGAGGCTGTTCCGAAATTTCTTCAGAAACCGGATCCGGAAAAATTTCTACCGGATCAGGACGCTGAATCTCAAATGCCGGTATGATTTTTTCAGCATCAGACAGTTCTTCCTTCTGAGATTTTTCCTCTTTGTTTTTTTCTTCCTTCGCCGGCAGCTTCAGCTCATCCATTGCAAATGTGCCGCGCTCTTCTTTTCTGCGCACATGGTTTTCTTTTGCTTCACGATAAACTTTTTCACCGGTTCTTTTTATCGGTTTCAAAATTGACCTTTGCGTCAGTAAAATAATTGAAATCATTAATGCGATAAACAATATAACATAGGCACCAATGGTACCGAATGCCATAGAAAGTAATTTTGATAACAATCCTCCCAGAATGCCTCCCCCTGTTTTCTGAGTAGCACAAAAACGATAATAACCGGACAGAGTTTCTCCTTTTGCATATCCTACGGTAAACAGATGAAGAATTCCCATAAGGCACCAGAAAGAAAGAATAAGTCCATTTATTTTTCTGTAGATGACAGAACTGTTTCTGTTAACCGCGTAAAATGCAACTCCAAAGAATAGAATGAATGGAAAAAGGTAGGCCATCCATCCCATCATTCCAAAACAGAACTGGCTGACAGTATTTCCCACAGCCCCGCCCATATCAAAATTACTGATCATCAATAAAACAGTCAGAGCGAAAAAAATAAGTACAATAATTTCCAGTCCCAGACTATTCGTAACTTTTTTGGAAGATGATACTGTTTTTTTACTGGCAGAAGATGACTTTTTTCGAGAGTTTTTTTTCGGACCTTTTTTATTTTTTGTTGAAGCAGCAGTTGTCATAATTTTCTTCCTCCTGAAGATTCTTGCACTCTCATGATATCGGAAGCATGAAATTACATACCAGTGAAACGATACCGATCAGAGCACAATATATTGCAAAAATTCTAAAACGTTGCTTTTGGAGCTGTCTGAGCAGTAGCCGGATGCAAAAAAATCCCGTTACTGCAGCTGAAAGCATACCGCACAGATAAATGAATCCCATTTTCCATGTGATACCTGCGATTTTGAGATTTCCCAGTTCCAGAAGAACTGCACCCAAAATCACCGGCACTGACATCAGATACGAGTAACGTATCGCATAATTCTTACGGAAACCAAAGAAACGGCCTGCCGTTATCGTGATACCGGAACGGGAAATACCTGGAAATACACTGATTCCCTGCAGTAAACCGATAACAGCCGCCTGTCTGAAGTTACTGTCTTTGGGAAGCCTGTCTCCATAATTCCAATAATCAACGACAAATAAAAATACGGAGCTTATGAAAAATCCCAGACCTGCTGCAAGTACGGAGTGACTCACCTTTCCTGCAATATCCTTAAAGAGATATCCGACAGCAGCCGTCAAAATTGTCGAAACAATTATCATTACAAACATTTTCCGTTGGGGGTTATGTAAAATCTTTATATAAGGTACTTCATCAGTTTCATACATTTTATTGTGGATATATGTCTTCATGTTTTTCATCAGGTCTGACGGCAGTCGGGTGCATTCTTTATACATTATTTTCCAATCAGACCAGAAAGCAGCAATAACCGCCAGCAGAGTTCCCAGATGAAGCACTGCCTCAAAAAGAAGATCGGAACGTGTATCAACATGAAATATCTTTTCTGCAACAATCAGGTGTCCGGAGCTGCTGACAGGCAAAAACTCCGTGACCCCCTGAATAATACCTAAAATAATTGCTTCAAAAAAGCTCATAATATACCTCTGTAACACAATTTCATTTTTCGAACCATTATTATAGCATAAAAAAGAGCGTGTTACAACAAAAAGTCATTTTCCGCTTGATTTATTCATGTCTTCCTTCCTTTGATCCATAAGTTCATAGAGCTTTTCCAGAGCTTCATGAATACCACCCACCTGATCAATAAGACCTTCTTTCACAGCATCCCTCCCATCCAGCATCGTACCAACATCCTTAACCAGCAAAGACGTATCCAGCATCAGTTCTTCTACTCTCGCCTGACTGATATGAGAATGATCTGCGATAAAACCAGTAATCCGGTCCTGAGTTTTTTCCATATTCCGGTAAGTCTGCATGACTCCGATAAACATACCATTGGTTCTCACCGGATGAATGACCATAGTGGCACTCGGCACAATAAAACTATAATCAGAGGAAACAGCCAGAGGAACTCCTATCGAATGCCCGCCCCCCAGCACCAGTGAAACTGTTGGCTTACTCAGGGACGCAATCATCTCCGCTATCGCCAGCCCGGCTTCCACATCTCCACCTACGGTATTCAGAAGAATCAAAAGCCCCTCCACTCTCTCATCATCCTCAATCATCGCCAGCCGGGGCAAAATCTGTTCATACTTCGTCGTCTTCGCCCGCTCCCCCAGCGTCTCATGCCCCTCAATCTCCCCGATAATCGACAACAATTGAATCCTACTCTCAAGCTTAGCAACATTATCCGTATTCTCTTTCAAATTTGAAATCATAATAACCATCTCCTGCTAAAATATTTGTATTGTCATATCATTTCAGAGATAGTATGTGCAGATAACAAAAAAGAATCCCTACATGAGGGATTCTATCTATTTTACTCGTTCCAGTTGTGGTACACCGCCTGCACGTCGTCATCGTCCTCAAGCAAATCCAGTGTCTTCTGCAGGTTCTTAACTGCAGTCTCATCTGTCAGATCCACATATGTCTGCGGAATCATGGTAACTTCTGCCTCAGCCATCACAATTCCCTCTTTTTCCAGAGCTTCACGTACCTGTGAGAAATCATCCGGATCAGTGAGGATTTCATAGCAGTCTTCTTCTTCGGAGAAGTCTTCTGCACCTGCATCCAGAGCAATCATCATAAGGTCATCTGCATCCATTTCGCAGTCCTCTTTCGCTACGATAATCTGACCTTTTTTGTCAAACATGAAGGATACACATCCCGGTGTTCCTACATTTCCGCTTCCCTTTGTAAAAGCACTTCTCACATTGGCTGCTGTTCTGTTTTTGTTATCGGTCAGTGTATCAACGATGATCGCAATACCATTGGGTCCGTATCCTTCATAGGTGATTACTTCATAATTATCAGCATTGGCATCACCGGCCGCACGTTTGATACCTCTTTCGATAGTATCATTCGGCATGTTGTTGGCTTTTGCTTTGGCGATCACATCACGAAGCTTGCTGTTGCTGGAAGGATCTGCACCGCCTTCTTTTACGGCAATAACAATTTCTCTTCCAATAATGGTAAAGATTTTACCTTTTTTTGCATCGTTTTTTTCTTTTTTGTGTTTGATATTCGCAAACTTTGAATGTCCTGACATGTTATATTCTCCTCTTCTTATTGTATTTTTTCTACTCTGATTTTTTGAATAATATTGTTTTCAACAGATAAAATCTGAAAACAATATCCATTTGCATTTATTTCTTTATCTTCCTCTGTGGGGATGTGTCCCAGCAGGGAAGTAAGATATCCATTTAATGTTTCAAACTCGTGCTCGCCCAGATCAATTTCCAGAACCTTTTCTACGTCATCCAGCGGGGTAAGACCATCCATAAGAATACTTTCATCAATCTGCGGCTGGATAAAGTCCTCTGAAACATCATATTCATCCAGAATGTTTCCGACAATTTCTTCCAGAATGTCTTCCATCGTTAGAAGTCCTGCTGTTTGTCCATATTCGTCTACTACGATGACCATGTGTATTTTTTTTGTCTGCATGGCCTGAAAAATAGCATCGATACTCCTGGTCTCCGGTATGTAGGCGATTGAACGAATTAAATGCGGTATCTGAACCAGTGTGGACTTCTGATATTCCTGGCTGGTAAACTGAACCATCGCATCTTTGATATGGATAAAACCGGTGATATTGTCAATACTTTCGTGGTAAACCGGATAGCGGGAATTACTGTTTTCTGCCATAAAGCTAACAGCCTCTTCCAGTGTCATGGTGTCATCCAGCGCTTTTATGTTTTTACGGTGTGTCATAATATCCTTGGCATCTTTATCGCTGAATTCCATGATATTCTGGATCATCTCAGCCTCACTCTCCTGAATAACTCCCTGCTCATGAGCTTCATCCACCAGATCAATGATTTCATCTTCGGTCACATCGTCAGTCAGACGATGCGGATCGATGCCAAAGCAACGTACAACCAGGTTTGAAATAACTGATGCGGCTTTTGATAACGGCAGAAACAGAAAAATAAAAAATCGTACAAAAGGCAGAAGCTGATAAGCTTTTTTGTCAGCATCATGAGCACAGATTTTTTTTGGAGCAATGATACCCAGCGAAATCAGCAGAATCATTGTGACAATGCTGACAAGAATCAGCAGACCAAAAGCAAGCAATGTATTTTCCAGATTACTCGTTAACAGGAAAGTAACATCACGTATCAGAAAGATTCCAATCAGGATACTCATCAGGGTTGCTACGAACTGAATCGTAGAAACAAGATCTTCCGGTCTTACAAGCATTTTCATCAGGATTTTACTTTTTTTATCACCCCGTTCCGCTTTCTTTTCAATTTCTGATTCATTCAGATGCTGGATTGCTGAACCAAATCCATAAAGTATACTGTTAAAAACAATAAATACTAATAGTACAATACAACCGGCTAAAGGGCCGTCTCCACTTTCCATAAATACTCCTTTTTCAATGTTGGTTTAGGTTTTCCTTACAGAATATACCATTTAACTTCATATTCGTCAAGAAAAAGGATACTCAACCGGTTATGTAGGAAGTTCCAGACTGATCTGAAGTGCTTTGTTTACCTGACGCAGAATATCCTGATCCAAATGGCAGACCTTATCTTTCAGCCGCTGTTTATCGATCGTGCGCAGTTGTTCCAGTAAAATGACAGAATCTCTCACAATATCATAGGTGCCGGCATCAATTTCAATATGTGTAGGAAGCTTTGCTTTATTCATCTTGGAAGTGATCGCGGCACAAATAACGGTAGGACTGTGCCGATTGCCCACATCATTCTGTATAATAAGAACTGGACGTATACCACCCTGTTCACTGCCCACTACCGGGCGCAGATCTGCATAAAAGATATCTCCTCTTCGAATATTCACACAATTCACTCTCCGATTTTCTGATTTTACCATACTGCCCAAACAGATAGGATATCTATAGTATTTCCCTGTTTCTCAGTTGTATACGAAGATATTGTGTTCTTTTACTCAAAAATCTCCCGAAGTCAGGACCTCACATCTGGTAAATGCGGGGTACTCTTTTGCTGATACAGCACACAAATTCATATGGAAATCTTCCGGACAGTTCTGAGAGAATCTCAACAGGAAGGTTTTCCTCTCCGTCTCTTCCCATCAGAGTCACCGGATCCCCTGTTTTGACATCCGGGATATCCGTCACATCTACCATGAACTGATCCATACATACTCTTCCCAGAATCGGTGCTTTTGTTCCATGAATCAGGACGTAACCTTTATTTGATAGAGAACGAGGATAGCCGTCTGCATATCCCACCGGAATCGTGGCAATTCTGGTTATTTCCCGCTCTGTAACAAATGTACCGCCATAACTGACAGGAACACCCTTTTCTACTTCTTTGACAAAAGATATATGCGATTTTAATTCCATAACAGGCCGGAGTCTGACACCGGGATTTACCACTTCATCTGATGGTGCAATCCCATAAATCGTTATGCCGGGTCTTACCAGCTGCATGTCTCCTTCTCGATGCCAGAGAATCCCTGCACTGTTATTGCAATGAAGGAAAGGAATATCAATACCATTTTGCCTGCAAAGCCGATTAAATTTCTGAAAAACTTCAAACTGCCCATGGGTATTTGACAGATCCTGTTCATCAGCTCTGGCAAAATGTGTAAACATTCCTTCTATTTTTATATGCGGAAGTTTACTGATATGTACGATATCGTCCATACTTTTTTCCGGATTTCGAAAACCGATGCGGGTCATACCGGTATCAATCGCAAGATGGATCGGAAGTATTTTCTGATATTTTTCAGCTGTCCGTGACAGTTCTTCTGCCATTTCCCTGGTGAAGACTGCCGGACGAACATCTTCCTGTACAAGAAACTCATAGTCTTCCGGGAAAACATATCCGAGAATAAGAATGGGCTTATGAATCCCGTGGGTTCTGAGTTCCCGTGCTTCCTGTGCAGTTGCAGCGGCAAATCCCCAGATATACTCTTTTTCCTGTATGAGACTGGCAATCTGAACAGCTCCATGTCCGTAGGCGTCTGCCTTTACAACTGCAATCATTTTGGTCCCGGGTGTAAGATTTTTATACATATTTTCAAAATTATCTTCTACTGCATCTAAATGAATCTCTGCATATACCCGATTGTTCTTTTTATTCATAATAATCTCCTTTTCATGCTGACGGGAATTGCTTCCATAATATCAGAGGCCAGTACAGCATGTTCCCCTTTTTGTTTTTTTGCTTCATCTCCAGCCAGACCATGCAGCCATACAGCCAGAGGCGCAGCTTTTTGAATACAGATATTCTGGGCAATGAGTCCTCCCAGAAGACCGGCAAGGACATCACCGGAGCCGGCAGTTGCCATTCCACTGTTGCCTGAAAGATTCAGATAACAGGTATCTGTATCTGTACAGGTTAAGGTGCGTGCATCTTTCATAATAACAGCCGGAGGCAATAGTGTCATTGCACGGATACGGTTCCAGTATTCCTTCAGACAGTGAACGGGTGATTCTTTCAATTCTTCTATGCTATACCCGGAAAGTCTTGCCATTTCACCCATGTGAGGGGTAAGAATAAGCGGGTGTGTACATCCATCCAGCAGATGTTCTTTCCGACTCAACAGATTCAATGCATCCGCATCCAGAACCATCGGTTTATCCGTGGTATCATGTAATAAAGATTCCAGAATCCATTCTGATGAAATCATCTGTCCCAGACCGGGTCCTGCGACAACAGCGGTTGCCCAGTCCATTGCCTGCAATAATCGTTCCCGGATCTGGTATTTTGTTTCATGCATACCATAGGTGGTGAGCATCGCTTCCGGAAATTTTTGCTGAAGAATCACACGGTTACTTTCTTCTGTGAAAATGCGGACCATTCCTGATCCGGCCAACATGCATGACCGGGATGCAAAATAAGCGGCACCGCACATATTTCGGCTGCCTGCAACAACAAGAACCTTTCCAAAAGTTGATTTATTTCCATCCGGAACTCTGGAAGGAATCCAGTTTCTCTCATTATCATCCAGTGCATATAATGCTTTTTCTGTTTTCCCGTATATGCCAATGTCTTTCACGATGACAGTACCCGCATAACTTTGCCCCGGATAAAAATATAGTCCACACTTACCATATCCAAAGGTAACCGTTTTTACTGCCCGGATAGCAATTCCCATTATTTTCCCGGTTGCCGCATCAATTCCGGAAGGAATATCTACAGCAACTACAGGTATTCCTGACTGGTTGATCATCTGAAATAATTCCCGGTATGTTCCTTTTACTTCACGGGAAAGACCGACACCAAATACGGCATCTACGATAGTAGTATATTCAGCGGGTGCGAAGTTCTTGACAACTGGAACTCCATATTTTTCAGCGATATTCCATTGAAGCTTTGCTTCATCCGTAAATGATTCTTTTTTACCGGCCAGAAAGATGGCTGCCTGATATCCCTGAAGGGAAAGAATCCTTGCAACCGCAATGCCATCGGCACCGTTATTGCCGGAACCACAGACCACAAGGATTCTTTCAGTATTAAAAGAATTCTTTATTTCTTCTGCAACTGCAAGAGATGCCCTTTCCATCAGCACCAGAGAGGGAATGCCATAGTGTTGTATGGTTTTGTCGTCCAGTGCTTTCATTTGTTTACCATCTACAATTTGTTTCATAATACTCCTATACGCTAAAAAAGAATCCTGCTTTGCAGGACTCTCTGCCTGCGGCAGGCTGCTTTCAGCAACATAATCCTTTCCGCCGCAATACGATCATGATTCTTTTTTATGATCTTTCTCATAGCGGCTCAGATTATAAGAGAGCCGCATCAGACTTTCTGACAGATGTACATTTTCTACAATCACATCGGAAGGTACTGATAAATTCAGATCGGTATGGGCAAAATTCCAGATGGCTTTGACCCCATTGTCAACTAACACTTTTGCCATTTCCACTGCTTTTGACTTGGGAAGCGTAAGCGTTGCAATCTCCACCTGATGTTTTTTTATAAAATCCGGAAGTTCATCAACCATTCGGATCTCGATGCCTCGAACGGATACTCCTTTCAGTACCGGATTAATATCAAATATACCAATCAGCTTAAATCCCTGTTTTTCAAATTGTGTATAATTTGCCAGTGCCTGTCCAAGATTACCGGCACCAAGAATAATCATATTATGGCTTTTGTCCAACCCCAAAATTTTTGCTATCTCTGAATGAAGATATTTTACATTATAACCATAACCCTGTTGACCAAAACCGCCAAAATTATTCAGATCCTGCCGAATCTGAGAAGCTGTAACTTTCATCCGACCGCTTAACTCATTGGATGAAATTCTTTCAACTCCGTCATCCATCAGTTCACCGAGATATCGGTAATATCTTGGAAGACGTTTTATGACAGCTCTGGAAATATCTTTTTCCTCCACGTCTATTCTCCTCCTGCAACTTACTTCTTATCATTATAGTAAAATGCGACAACAATGTCAAATAATCTTGTTGATTTTTACTATTTTTCTTGCGGAAATTGATAAAATATGTATAATAAAACCATGAAACTATCAGTATAGGAGGATTCTCATGATTCTTTCATGTAATAATATAAATAAATCATTTGGTATCAACGAGGTTTTAAAAGATGCATCTTTTCATCTGGAGGAAAGAGAAAAAGCAGCTCTGATCGGACCTAACGGTGCCGGAAAGTCAACACTTCTGAAAATTATCGTACAGGAAATGGCTCCTGACAGCGGAGATGTTATTATCGCAAGAGGAAAGTCCATCGGTTATCTGGCTCAGCATCAGGAACTGACAGGCGGACGCACCATTTATGAGGAATTACTGGAAGTAAAACAGTATATTCTTGATATGGAAGATAAAATCCGGACGATGGAACAGCAGATGAAATCTTTATCCGGAAGAGAACTGGATGCCCTTTTGGCTGACTATTCACGGCTGACTCATCAATTTGAACTGGAAAATGGATACGCCTGCCGTAGCGAGGTGACAGGTGTATTAAAGGGTCTGGGATTTACAGAAGAAGAATTTACCAAACCGGTAGATACTCTTTCAGGCGGTCAGAAAACTCGGGTTGCGCTGGGTCGCCTGCTGCTTTCAGGACCTGATATCATTCTTTTAGATGAGCCCACCAACCACCTGGACATGGATTCCATCGCCTGGCTGGAAACTTATCTGATGAATTACAAGGGGGCCGTATTCATCGTTTCCCATGACCGTTATTTTCTGGACAAGGTTGTCACGAAAATTGTGGAGATCGACCGGGGTAACGTACGAATGTTTCAGGGTAATTATTCAGCATATGCTCAGAAAAAAGCCATGATTCGCGAAGCTGAATACAAGGCCTGGTTCAATCAGCAGCAGGAAATCAAGCATCAGGAAGAAGTAATTACCAAACTGAAATCATTCAACAGAGAAAAGTCCATTCGGCGGGCTGAAAGCCGTGAAAAAATGCTGGAAAAAATCGACGTACTGGAAAAACCTGTGGAAGAGAACCTGGAAATGAAATTAACACTCACACCGCGGATTACCAGCGGCAATGATGTACTTACTGTCACAGGCCTGGCAAAATCATTTCCTCAACAGGAATTATTTTCTCATGTAGATTTTGCTGTAAAACGGGGAGAACGTGTTGCCATTATCGGGGCCAATGGAACGGGAAAGACAACTCTTCTGAAAATCATCAACGGACTGCTGGAGGCTGATGAAGGGGAAATCCTTCTGGGAACCAAAGTACAGATCGGGTACTATGATCAGGAACATCATGTTCTTGATATGAATAAAACGATTTTTGAAGAAATGTCAGACACCTATCCCTATCTGACGAATACGGAAATCCGCAATGTTCTTGCAGCATTCTTATTTACAGGTGATGATGTATTCCAGCCCATTCATACGCTCAGCGGCGGCGAGCGGGGACGTGTATCACTGGCCAAACTGATGCTGTCTGAAGCCAATTTTCTGATTCTGGATGAGCCCACCAACCACCTGGATATAACCTCTAAGGAAATTCTGGAAAAAGCACTCAACAGCTATACCGGCACCTTGCTGTATGTATCTCATGACCGTTATTTCATCAATCAGACCGCCACAAGAATCCTGGACCTGACCAACCAGGCCATGGTGAATTATATTGGAAATTATGATTACTATCTGGAAAAGAAAGAAGAACTGACCAAAATCTATGCACCGGAATCTGGCAATGTAGTTCCGGAAGAAACAGTATCTTCCACTAAACTTGACTGGAAACAGAAAAAAGAAGAACAGGCCCGTCAGCGAAAAAGAGAAAACGACCTGAAAAAAACAGAGGCAGAAATCGAAAAACTGGAGACAAGAGACCGGGAAATCGATGAAGAAATGAACAAACCGGAAATTGCAGTCAATGTATCCGAATGCGTTAGACTTTCCAAAGAAAAGGCAGAAATTATGGAAAAACTGGAAGCTTTATATGAAAAATGGGAAGAACTGGCATAGAGTAATTGAAAAAGATTTCCCCGGGGAGTTTGAAAAACTCCCCGGGGAAATCTTTTTTCGCCGGAGGTCTCTTGCATTTATGCTTCCAGTGTTTTTCTGATTTCCTGAATAAATTCACGGCTGTTAAGCACCACAGGATTTTCTATAGAAGTGATCAAAGCCAGATCCTTGGTCATACGACCGGACTCAATCGTTTCGATAGTTGCTTTTTCCAGTTTGTCTGCAAATTCCATCAGTTCTTTGTTTCCGTCCAGTTCTCCTCTTTTACGGAGAGCACCTGTCCAGGCAAAAATTGTTGCTACAGAGTTGGTAGAAGTTTCTTCGCCTTTCAGATGTTTGTAATAATGTCTCTGTACTGTACCGTGTGCGGCTTCGTATTCATAGTATCCATGAGGAGATACCAGAACAGATGTCATCATAGCCAGAGAGCCAAATGCGGATGATACCATATCGCTCATCACATCACCGTCATAGTTTTTGCATGCCCAGATGAAACCACCTTCTGCTTTCATGACACGTGCTACTGCATCGTCAATCAGGGTGTAGAAGTATGTGATTCCGGCTGCTTCAAATTTTTCTTTATATTCTGCATCAAAGATTTCCTGGAAAATATCTTTAAATGTATGATCATATTTTTTGGAAATAGTATCTTTTGTTGCAAACCACAGATCCTGCTTTGTATCCAGAGCAAAGGAGAAGCAGCTTCTTGCAAAGCTTTCGATAGAGTTATTCAGATTGTGCATTCCCTGTGCTATTCCAGGGCCTTTGAATTCCTGAACCAGTTCTCTTGTCTCGGTTCCGTCCTGTGCGGTATATACCAGTTCAACCTTTCCCGGTCCCGGAATTTTCATCTCTGTATTTTTATAAACATCACCGTATGCGTGACGAGCCAGAGTGATCGGTTTCTTCCAGTTTCTTACACAGGGTTCAATTCCCTTAACGACAATGGGAGCACGGAAAACAGTTCCATCCAGCATGGCACGAATGGTTCCGTTGGGGCTTTTATACATTTCTTTCAGGTCATACTCTTTTACCCGGGCTGCATTTGGAGTAATCGTGGCACACTTAACGGCTACTCCGTATTTTTTAGTAGCGTTAGCCGCATCAACAGTAACCTGATCGTTTGTTTCATTACGATGAACAAGTCCCAGGTCATAATACTCTGTGTTCAGATCAACGAATGGGAGAAGTAACTCATCTTTGATCATCTGCCAGAGAATACGGGTCATCTCATCCCCGTCCATCTCAACCAAAGGTGTCTGCATCTTGATTTTTTCCATAATAATTTCCTCTCTTTCTACTGTTTTGAAGATTCTGCATGCAGGATCTTCTCTAAGTCGCATTGTTCCATATTTAAAATTGTATTCAAAATATGCTGTGTAGCCAGTTCCTCAGCTTTCTTTTCATCCTGTTCCCTTACTGCTTCCAGGATGTTTTCATGTTCTTCATTGCTGCTTTTGGAACGGATCCGGTTGGCAATAGTAAGCTTTCTTGCCTTTTGTACATATTGATGATAGTCAACTAATGTATGTGCAAGAATCTTACTGTGGGAAGCTTCATAAAGGATTTCATGAAATCGGCTGTCCAGTTCAAATACCTGATCGTAATGCTCTTTCTGTGCGTGGTATTTGGAAAGGAAAACAGTCTCCTCCAGTTTTTCCAGTTCTTCCTCTGTACGGTAACGGGCCGCCCATGCGGCACATAAGCCTTCCAGTCTGGACCGTATCTGATAGATATCCCTGACATCTTTTATAGAAATTCCCTTGATGATGGTTCCTTTGTTGGGAATCAATTCTACCAGCCCTTCCAGCTGAAGCTGTCGGATTGCTTCTCTGACAGGGGTACGGCTTACTCCAAGTTCTTTCCCTATAGTACTTTCAACAATTTCATCTCCCGGCTGATATTTCCCACTGAGGATATCATTTCTCAGCGTCTGGAAAACCTGATCCCGGAGAGAAGACTTTGGTGTTGTCATAATTACCGCCTTTCTATACTATTTTCAGACGATATTGAAAATAATTCTACATTTCTCTTACATTGTTCTATTGTATACAATGATACAACATATGTCAAGCGTTTTTATCGATTGCCGCCTTGCGCTCGTATGCAACCTATGTCACACTATCCATATTGAAAACCACTTTGAACTTCTCTCCGAATCTTTTCCATGTGGTTGATATATGAAAAGTACCTGCAAGATCTCTGTTTGCCTCATTATTTACTGTTGTTGTTATCATGTAATGCACTTGTATGAAATCATTACTTTCTGCAACAACCTCAAATTCAGAGATGTGGTAATCCTTACAATCAAATTCCTCTATGATCTGCGCGTATTCAGCTCCCGTACAACGATATCCACCGCATATCATAACAGCATCTTCTGAGACAATGTTTAAGAACGCCTCTTTATTCCTGTTTCTTGCAGCTTCCCACATTTGAATCTCCAATGCTTGTATTTTAACGTCATCCAAATGATCGCATTCGCATAACATGGAATAAATATAGGTGTCCTTCCAGATTGGATTGCCATCCTCATCTTTTCGAAAGTAAATGTCCTTATGCAAATACCCTTCCCGCCGAAAGCCCAGTCGTTCGAGCAGTTTCCAGGACGCTTCATTTAGAGGGTCACAAGCGGCCTCTATTCTATGCTTTCCCTGCTCAAAAATATACTTACATACCCGATTGCAAGCTTCATATGCATAGCCCTTCTTCCAAAACCTGCGATTTACCACATATCCTATTTCTACAGATTCTGCATATCTTTCACTCACATAAATATTTCCAATCATCTTTCCGGAAATTTTTTCTTCAATTGCCAGAAATTCCCCAGACGCGATTCGATTTTCCAGACAATTTTTTACTTCCTCCAGATTCATTGGCTCATATGGTTCAAAAGCAACCACATCTTCGTCTGAAAGATATTCATATAAATCTTGTAGATCTCCTTCCTCATATGTTCGAAGAATCAGTCTCTCTGTTTCTAATCGTTCTATTTTCAAAATTACACACCTCCTTAACGATTTTATGTATGGTATTTATCCAATCTTCGCTTTCATCTTTCCAGCAATGGCTGTACCGTTATCTGCTTATGTTTAATCGGGAGTTTCTGAAAAACAGACAATTATCTCTCTTTCCGTTCTAATTCTGCAATTGAAATATAATGCTTTATATGGAATTTCTCCGGTACGTCATTCATAAGCATTTGCCAATGCTCTTCATCCCATTTCATCAGTTCTTCAGATGACATCGATGCACCTACACCCCTGCATGCGCGCATTCTTCCATGCCACGCTTCTCTCGTAAAAAGAACATCTACACGAAACTCCTCCTGAGATACCAGAGTAAAATACTCCAAATATTCATCCGGAACCCATACTGGATGTACAATATCTCCACAGCCTGTCCATTTTGGGTTGTATTTTAAGATAATCTCTTCACTTTTTCCGGCAATTTTATCTTCAAACGGTAACCATCCCATATATAGAATAAGGAATTTGCCTCCTGATTTTAGTATTCTTGTAAATTTAGGGGCAGTAATTTTATGATCTGGATACCAGATACACTGACACGCTGTTATTACATCAAATGTTTCATCCGGAAAATTCACCTCCTCAGCTTTGCAGACAAAAAAATCAATATCCATATGATTCTTTGCAGCAAGTTTTTTTGCCTGTTGAATCTGATTTTCTGCAATATCCGTACCCGTCCATTTTGCTCCGTATCCATACATATTTCGTGGCAAAACTCCTGTTCCTGTACCAATATCAAGAACTCGCTGCCCGTCTTTGCATAGCCCAAGCTTCAATATGTACTGAATACCTCTCTCTCCCAATCATTTTTCTGATTGTGAATTACCCCCACTTGAAGAAGTAGGGGCTTCTGGGATGCTTGTGCATCCGTTTAAGAAGTTTGATTCCCCTGTTTTCAGGCTATCCTTATTCTTACAGGCGTATCCACTTCGCCTCTACTGTATAGCCCCTCCAGGGA
>JALERM010000120.1 GCA_022764165.1 Eubacterium sp.
CAGGAGCCAGATACGGCGGCAGTGATTTTTCAGAAGATAAAAGAAATTTTATTGAAAATATGGCGGTTTCCGGGAAGAGTTCTGGAACGAATTCGTAAATCACGGTTAACATTCCGGCAGTTTTGTGATAAAATAAAAAAATGGTACAGATTTTTACAGATGGATGACACAAAGCAGGCATTGATATTTCTGAAAGGAAAGGGATTCCTTGTGTTACGGCATATGTTGCCGGTTAAGATTCAGGGAAATCTGCATTTCGGCTTTGAGGATCCTTCGATAACCGGTCAGGTTCTGGCTGTGGCCGGTATGGTATATCCCCTGTATGGAAAGACTTTCCGGCTCATACCGGATTTTGAGCAACAGGTTCTGGAAGGGGAAGTAAATCTGAAAGGAAGAGTTTTTGGCGGCTATCTGCTGCTTCAGGCATGGCAGATTTACCGATGTAAAGAAATCAGAAGAACCTATCAGAGATTTCAGCATAAGGAGGCATAAAAAATGGCAGAAAACAATTTTCAGAATACAGTGGAATCCCTGTTTAAGGGAATGGACAGTTTTATTACGACCAAGACTGTCGTAGGTGATGCGATTACCGTAGGGGATACGATTATTCTTCCTCTGGTAGATGTATCTTTTGCTGTGGGAGCAGGTGCATTTTCTGAAAACGGCAAGAATAATGGCGGCGGCGGTATGGGAGGAAAAATCACTCCTTCTGCTGTACTGGTCATCAACAAATCAGGCACTAAACTGGTAAATGTAAGAAATCAGGATGCGATTACCAAGATTCTGGATATGATTCCTGATCTGGCAGAAAAATTTACCGGAAAAGGTAAAGAAGATGAGTGTTCTTCGGAAGAATTAGAGCATATATTAAAGCAAGAAGAAAAATAGGAGAGGATAAATCACGAGGATCATTGGATTTATCTTATTCTGGATCGGAGTGGGGATGCTGATACAGCTCCTGGTTCCCACCAATATATGGACCATTATCATTGCAGCAGGGTTGATGATACTTGGCTATAATATGTTTTGTTCCTGTTAGATGTTCCGCTGGTAGCCTGGCGGAACATCTTTTTTATATAATAGGAAAGTCCTTTGACTTTAAATGCTCACTTTGTTTATTGAAAGATGATATAAAATAGTGTACAATTGTTCTGCATAAAACTTAAGTTAAGGAGTATTGGGATGAGTATTTTAAACGTAGAACACCTTTCCCATGGGTTTGGTGACAGAGCAATATTTCAGGATGTTTCTTTTCGATTGCTGAAAGGAGAGCATATTGGACTTGTGGGTGCCAATGGAGAAGGAAAATCCACGTTTTTTAAAATAGTAACAGATAAAATGATGCCGGATGAGGGCACGGTGGAGTGGGCGAAGAATGTCCGGGTGGGATATCTGGATCAGCATGCCGTGCTGGAAAAAGGGATGACAGTCCGTGATGTACTTTCATCGGCATTTTCCTGGTTATATGAGATGGAAAATAAGATGAATGACATCTGTGAACATATGGGAGAAGCTTCAGAAGAAGAGATGGAAGCGATGCTGGAGGAACTGGGTACCATACAGGATCTTCTGACCGTTCATGATTTTTATATTATAGATGCGAAGGTGGAAGAGGTGGCACGGGCACTGGGTCTGATGGAACTTGGGCTGGACAGTGATGTGACAGAATTATCAGGAGGCCAGAGAACCAAGATTCTTCTGGGTAAATTGCTGCTTGAAAAGCCTGACATCCTGCTTCTGGATGAGCCGACCAATTATCTGGATGTGCAGCATATTGAGTGGCTGAAACGGTATCTGACAGAATATGAGAATGCATTTATTCTGATTTCACATGACATCCCGTTTCTGAACAGTGTGGTGAATATTATTTATCATATGGAGAATCAGAAGCTGGACCGGTATGTGGGGGATTATGATCATTTCCGGGAAGTTTATGAAGTAAAGAAAGCACAGCTTGAGGCTGCTTATAAAAAACAGCAGCAGGAAATCAGTGAACTGAAAGACTTTGTGGCAAGAAATAAGGCGCGCGTTGCTACCAGAAACATGGCTATGTCCCGTCAGAAAAAACTGGACAAGATGGAAAAAATCGAATTGATGCAGGAACGCCCCAAACCGCAGTTTTTATTCAGGGAAGCCAGAACTGCGGGAAAACAGCTGTTCTGTACCAAAGATCTGGTGATTGGATATGATACTCCTCTGTCGGTTCCTCTGAATCTTGAAATGGAACGGGGAGAAAAACTGGTGCTTACCGGTGCCAATGGAATCGGAAAAACAACTTTGTTAAAAAGTATCCTCGGTCTCATCAAGCCGTTGGAAGGATTTGCGCAGCTGGGAGATTACCTGTATATCGGCTATTTTGAACAGGAATCTTCCTATGACAATACGAAAACCTGTATTGAAGAAATTTGGGAGGAATTTCCAGCCTATACCCAGTATGAGGTGCGTTCAGCACTGGCCAAATGCGGGCTGACTACCAAACATATTGAAAGTCAGGTACGGGTACTGAGCGGTGGAGAACAGGCTAAGGTCAGATTGTGTAAATTGATCAATAAAGAGACCAATCTGTTGGTTCTGGATGAGCCTACCAACCATCTGGATGTGGATGCAAAGGATGAGTTAAAACGAGCTTTGAAGGCTTATAAAGGAAGCATTCTTATGGTGTGTCATGAACCGGATTTTTATGAAGATATTGCTACCAATGTGTGGGATTGTTCCCGCTGGTCCACGTTGAGAGATGCATAACGAATCGTCTGCGGCGTGCAGGTTAAGAAGGGCAGGAAAAGAAAATGGGGAAAGAAACAACTGCGTGGATTCATGTAGTAAAAGAGAATATTGAAAAAGTGCTTGTGGGGAAAGGACGCTTGATTGATCTGGTTCTTACCGCAATGGTTGCAGGTGGTCATGTACTGTTGGAAGATGTGCCGGGGACAGGAAAAACTATGTTGGCCAAGTCCCTTGCGAAGTCATTGGATGTGTCTTTTGGACGGATACAGTTTACCCCTGATCTGCTGCCCTCAGATGTGACGGGTCTGAATTATTACAATCAGAAAGAGGGCGAATTTCAGTTCCGAAAAGGACCTGTTTTTGCTCACACGATTCTGGCAGATGAGATAAACAGGGCCACTCCCCGTACCCAAGCCAGTCTTCTGGAATGTATGGAAGAACGTCAGGTGACTGTTGACGGAGTGACGAGAAAACTGGAAGAACCGTTTTTTGTAATCGCTACGCAGAATCCTCTGGAAACGACAGGAACATTTCCGCTTCCGGAAGCCCAGCTGGATCGATTTTTTATGAAGTTGTCCATGGGCCTGCCCGATGCAAGGGAGGAACTTCGGATTCTGGAACGATTTCTGACAGATTCTCCTTACGACGGTCTGGAATCCGTATGTACGGGAGCACATGTCCTTGCCGCCAGAGAAGAGGCAAAACATGTTTTTGTACATCCCTTACTTTTGGAATATATGACAGCACTGACGCAGGAAACGAGAAATGATAAGGAAATTATTTCAGGAGTCAGTCCCAGAGGTACGCTGGCATTACTGCGTGCTTCCCAGGCGTATGCCTGGATACAGGGACGGGAGTATGTGGTGCCTGAAGATATTGTTCTTGTTGCAGTACCGGTAATGGCCCATCGTCTGGTTCTCGCCAGAGGTTACGGAAGTGTTCTGACCTCTGAGAAAAAAATCAGAGAAATACTTGACAGAGTGAGTGTGCCTACGGAAGACTGGGAGAGAAAATAATGACTATTGTGGTTATTTTGATCGGTGCTTTTCTGATGAATTACTTTCTGGAACTGATATTTCAGCAGATCTGGAAGAAAAATCTGGATGCCAGGGTGGAATTTCAGAAAGAGCCTGCACTGGAAGGAGAGCAGGCAGAACTTACAGAAACAATTGTCAATCAGAAGTGGATGTTTCTTCCCGTCCTTCAGGTGGGTTTTCAGATTCACAGAAATCTGATTTTTGCAGATGGTGAAAATACCAGTGTGTCGGATCAATGTTATAAGAGGGATATTTTCTCAGTAGGAGGATATCAGAAAATCACCAGGACAATTTCCTTTCGCTGCAGCAGAAGGGGTTATTATGAACTGGGAAATGTGGAGCTTGTAACGAGAAGTCCGTTATTAACAAAGAAGCATTATGAAACCTTAAGCCACCCGGATGCCATCTATGTGTATCCCCGTCTGGTAGATGATCAGCTGCTGGAGATTCCCTTTCAGAAAATTATGGGTTCTGTAATGACCAGAAAGAATCTGTATGAAGACCCCTTTGAATTTCAGGGCATCCGGGAATACCAGATTTCTGATCCCATGAATCGGATCAACTGGAAAGCTTCAGCACGGTCCGATCAGTGGATGGTCAATCTGTACGGTTCCACTTCTTCCCAGGAAGTGATTCTTCTGTTGGACGTGGAAGACGAGACTATATGGAAATATGATGATATCCACGAAGAAGGCATAAGAATCACCGCCTCTCTGACAGCCAGGTGTATTCAGAGTGGAATTCCTGTGGGGATACGGACCAACGGAAGAGATTTAAAGAGCGGAGAAGTATTTTCTCTGGCGACAGGCAGCGGAAAACAGCAGATCCGTCTGGCCAGTGAAGGTCTTGCAAGGCTGGATCTAAAGCAGAAAGCAGACTGTATGGAGTTTGTACTGGACAGAGAGATGGAACGGAGTGAAAAGGTCAATCGTACGTATGTAATGATTTCCAAAAACCAGCGTCCCGGATGTTATGAAAGCTTTTGCAATCTGATTCGTCAGGGTGCAGGCGGCATCTGGATTGCCACTTTATATAACGATATGCCGCTGCAGCTGCAGGATACACCGGGCATCTCCGTCATTCGCTGGGAGGTGAGAAAATGAGAAAGTATCTGATCTGTCTGCTGGATATTCTGCAGGGATTTTTATTGCTGTCTTCTATATATTGTGCGGTCATGTATCAGATTTTATCAGATGAGAAAGCCGTATTTGGTCAGAGTCTGTGGATACTGCTCATACTTGTGACAGAATACATCGCTGTTCGTCTTGCAAAGCATTTCTGGCAGTTTTTTCTGGCAGGTGCCGCATCACTTGGAATTATCTGGTTTTTTGCAGGTGCGGGATTTGGACGTATTTTTCTCCTGATACTGGGAGTGCTTGTTATATTGTCTTATTTTAAGGCAAGGGCAGGGGATGAGATCTGCTGGCTGGAAAAACCGGCTTATCCATGGCTGATTCTGTTTTTTATGATGTTTTGTCTCGGAAGGTACTTTAATAGTTCGTTTATCGAAAAATATGCTTCAGCAGAAACCGGAATCTATTTTTTAATCTGTAATATCCATACGAATCTTACACAGATGGATGTTTTCGTCAAAAGACATGAGAGTCTGGAAAGACTGCCGATTCGAAGACTGGGAAAAATAAACGGACGTATGATGTGGATGCAGACCATCGTTTTGACAATTACCATGTTTTTGGTGCCTTACGCAGGGCTGGATAAGATCATTCAAATGACAGGCAGTCTGGGAAGACGGTTGTTAGCCTGGCTTATTTCCCTACTTCCCTCAGGGGGAACAGAACAAATGGTGACAGAAGCTGTACAGGATGCCGAAGATATGGGTATGGGTACAGCAGAAGCTGCACCTGCATGGCTGGAATTCATTTATAAAATATTGAATGTGCTCAGCTGGGTTTTGGTGATTGCTCTGGTTCTCTGGATTCTTCGGGCAGTGATTCTGAAATTGTATGAGATGTACAGGAATTTCAACGGTCATATGGATGACAATGGAGATACAGTTGAACGATTGATCGCAGCTCCTGCTGCCGAAAAGAAAAAACGTCTGGGAAGAACGAAAAGAGAAAATCTGTTTTGGGACCGGTCGCCGGAAGGACGGATCCGGAAGTATTATAAAAAATGGGTATTATATGATCTTGGGCAGAGTCCGGAACCATCTCAGACACCAGAGGAAATGGTGAGCCTGATGGATATGGATGAAAACCAGAAAAAAGAATTTTGTTATTATTATGAAAAAGCCCGCTACAGCCGGGAAGGATGCAGCAGGGAAGATATGAAAAATATGCTGGATATCAGATGATCCGGAAAAAGGAGTATAGAAGTATGAAAACATCAGATTTTTACTATGACTTACCACAGGAACTGATTGCACAGGATCCGCTGGAAGACCGGTCTTCATCGCGTCTTCTTCATCTGGATAAAGAGACAGGGGCAATTGAACATACAGATTTCAAACATATTTTACAGTATTTACAGCCGGGAGATTGTCTGGTCATCAATGATACGAAAGTGATTCCTGCCCGTCTGTATGGCCACAAAAAAGAAACCGGGGCAGTGATTGAAATCCTCCTTCTGAAACGCCGGGAAAATGATATCTGGGAATGCCTTGTAAAACCGGGGAAAAAGGCGAGACCCGGAGCGGAAATTGTATTTGGGGATGGCATTCTTACCGGAGAGATTATCGATATCGTAGATGAGGGTAATCGTCTGATTCAATTCCATTATGAGGGTATATTTGAAGAAATTCTGGATCAGCTGGGAGAGATGCCGCTGCCGCCTTACATCACCCATAAGTTACAGGATAAGAATCGTTACCAGACCGTGTATGCGAAGAATGAAGGTTCTGCGGCAGCCCCCACGGCGGGATTGCATTTTACCAGAGAATTGCTGGCAAAAGTTGAAGAAATGGGCGTGTCCATCGCCCATGTGACACTGCACGTGGGTTTGGGAACTTTCCGCCCGGTGAAGGTAGATGATGTGGAGCAGCATCATATGCACTCCGAGTTTTATGTGGTAGAAGAAGACCAGGCCAGACTGATCAACGAGACGAAAAAGAATGGCGGGAGGGTGATTTCTGTGGGAACCACCAGCTGCCGTACACTGGAATCCGCCGCCGATGAAGAGGGAATCCTTCATGCCGGCAGCGGATGGACAGAAATATTTATATATCCGGGATATCAGTTTAAAATCATCGATGGACTGATTACCAATTTCCATCTTCCGGAGTCCACGCTTCTGATGCTGGTATCAGCACTGGCCGGAAAAGAAAAAATCATGCATGCATATGAAGAAGCAGTAAAAGAAAGCTATCGTTTCTTCAGCTTTGGGGATGCGATGATCATAATCTGATTGCGAATCCGTCAGGATTTTGAATGATTAAAGTGCTTTTCGACCAGATTCAGAACACCATACAAAAGTGCTGCAATCAGGCACAAGATTACAATGGACATCAGCATCCAGTCCAGTTTGAATATATGTGAAGGCATTCTGATACAATGAACATAGTATCCGGATTGAGTATTATCAACTCAATCCGGATTTTTCTTTTATATACTGTAAGACAGCTGCTTTACTGACCTTCCATGAACATCCAATTCGAAATCCTTTTATTTCACCATTTCTTAGCAGATCATAAGCTCTGTTCCTACCGATTCCCAGATAATCAGCCAGCTCTGGTGCAGTCATTAGTATTGATGATTCATCATCTGTGTTAGTTGTGCTTAAAATAAATGAATCCATGTCCATAATATGTTTTAGTCTCCTTTTATTTTTTATTTTTATATGTATGTTAATGTCAGAATAAAGAAATAATATTACATCTATGGATGATATAATTTAGATTGATAACAATCAGGATATGCTGGTATGAAAAAATACAGAACATAACTCTTTAATAAAAAATAATAAAAAACGTTAAGGAGTTTTGTTGAATGAAAGTCAATAAAAGGTGGAAAGCAGATTTTTTTTTCCGCATTAAAAGATAATTATAGTAAATGGGAAATAACTTGGAAATACATCAAAAAATTTGATTACAAACCTCAGAGATGTCAAGATGCAAATTGCCCATATGTAGATACCTGTAAGTGTCATTCACTATATGAAAAAACAAAAAGAAAAATACAATATATGGGGAAAGAAGAATATGTTTCTCTGAAGGAGGCAGAAGAACTATTGCGTGGAAATTTGGTAGAAATACTCAATAATCCTCAGAAGGCAATTTATTTGCTTAAAGCACAGACTGCCATAGGGAAAACCACTGCATATTGTGAGATTGCAGAAAAATCGCAAACACAAAAAAAATTAATGATTGTGGTGCCAACCAATAAATTGCAAATGGAGGTTGCAAATGAATTATTTATAAGAAATGTGGAGGCTCTGGTGACTCCAAACGTGAAGCACTTACTAAAAATTTTAGACTGGGAAGACATGATAGATGAAATTGAATGGCTTTACTTAGTTGGACTTGGGAAAATGGTAAAAGGAAGAATCAGGAAAAGAGCAAATGAAGAGATAGAGCAATTATCAGAATGGCAGAAAGAACAAATAGAAAATTATTTGAGCTTTAAGGATAAGCTTGATGGGAATATGTGTGTGGTGACAACCCATGCCATGTTTTTATCATTGCCAGAAGAAGTTCTTCAAAAATATGAAGTGATCATAGATGAAGATATACTAATGTCAATATTTAAAAATACAGGTTCTGTTAGTTTTAATGATATTAAAGAGGCATTGAAAAATCATGTAGTCCCCGATTTTTGGAGTGATAGAGTGAAAGAAATTTTGGATATGCCGGATGGGAAAAGTGATAAAACAAAAATGGGTAATATTTATATTGAAGAGATTTGTACTCTTATAGAAAGCGGTGTATCAATATCGTCTTCGCTTTCTGCCTTTTTAGGAAGTGATACATTCCGGATTAATAGACAAGAGAATGAGATTGAATATTTCACGGCAAAGAAGATACCTGATATTAAGATTACAGTTGTGTCTGCTACAATAAATGAACATTTATATCATGATTTTGACAAAAATAGAAAGATTGTTTATAAAGAGATACCTATTGCAAAGTATAAAGGTAATTTGATACAGTATACAGCCTATTCCATGAGTCGTAGTTTTATTGAGAAAACAGGTGAAGCTATTGTTGAGAAAAGTGTAAATAAGATAACAGGTAATCCCAATATTAACACAATTAAGTTTAAGAAATTTACGAAGAACAGTGACATTTATTTTGGAAAAACGGAAGGATTTAATGAATACAAAGGTGAAAATTTGGCAGTTATTGGTACGCCGCATAACGTACCGTACATCTATCAACTTATTGGAGAATATATGGATTATAGGGTTTCGGGGAGTCTGGCTGAAAGAAAAGTCACTAATAATGGATATTCCTTTATCCTTATGTCATTCGAAGATCCGAATATGAGGAATCTTCAATTCTTCTTTCTGGAAAGCGAATTGGAACAGGCAATAGGGCGTGCCAGATTACTGCGATTTGACTGTACCGTCTATCTGTTTTCAAATTTTCCATGCCGGCAAGCTGAAATCATTCAGGATAATTACCTTGTTTCTCATTAATCTAAATAAAATGAAAAAGTCTGGGAAAAAACAGCACATATTGTTACTAAATAATAAACAAAGTAACAATATAATAAATCTATTCGTTACTGGAGTGAATAGATGAAAAACTCTAAAAAAATCAAATAGCAAAATATATTGAAGTGTAAAATGAAGGGGCTGTCAGGTATGACAGCAAGGAGGGATTTCTTTACATACTATAGGATTAATGTAAAGAATTGGGAGTGCTGTAAACTCGGAAAACAAAAAAGAGATTATAGCACAGAATTGTTCTGGTACTCTGTTGAGAAAGTAGAGTACCAGAACAATTTTATGGACAACTAAGATTTTTAATGACAAAAACAAATCAACAAGTTATCATTTGTTCAGTAACTTATTAACCGGAAAAAGAAAGGAGGGTAACCATGACACATAATAATGAAGCAATTGATAACATAGGAAAGAACAGAGAGCTGGTTGCCCGGGAAGTATTTTCTGGTATTGCATGATCGTTACAGGCAGAATAACACATCTTTTATTCTAAAACTCATGTTTCGTCCGGCCGAGGACAATCTTGCATCTCTGTGTTCTGGAGATGTTTTTTATTTCCATTGATTGATAACTGAATATTGGAAGGAATTAAGATATGAAGACAGTAGAGGGCATTTATGCAAGTGCAACTATTTTTACCGATGAGGTAGAGGACTATGCAGTGGCGCAGATACAACAGCTGTGTGATCATCCTGCTTTGGCTGGAAGTAAAATTCGTATCATGCCGGATGTACATCCCGGAAATGTAGGTACGATTGGCTTTACGGCTATTGTAGGAGATAAGATTATGCCTAATGTGGTAGGTATTGATATTGGCTGTGGTATGACGATGGCAAAATTGAAACAAAAAAAGGTTGAGTTTCAAAAGCTGGATACCGTGATTCGGGAATGTGTGCCATCAGGATTTCAGGTAAGGAGAAAGCCACATCGATATCGTGAGCATATTGATTTGTCACAATTATGCTGCGGAAAATATATAAACAGGGACAGGGCTTTTGTAAGTCTTGGCACTCTTGGCGGCGGTAATCATTTTATTGAAATTGACAAAGATGAAGATGGCTTTCTTTATGTTGTCATCCATACCGGAAGCCGTCGTCTTGGCAAAGAGGTGACAGAATATTATTTAAAAGAAGGACAGAAATACCTGAAAAATCAAGGTGTTCAGACAGCTTACGAACTGACCTGGCTGGAGGATGAACTGATGGATGACTATATTCATGATGTGCAGGTGGTACAGGAATTTGCACAGATAAACCGGGAAGCTATTCTGGATGAACTTGTGAGAGGGATGAAGTGGAAAATTGAAGAAACTTATTCTGTGGGACACAATTATATTGATACAACCGATGGAAATGTGATTGTGAGAAAAGGAGCCATATCCGCTCGTAAGGGAGAAAGAGTCATCATTCCTGTGAATATGCGTGATGGAGTTCTCCTTGGTACCGGACTGGGAAAGGAAGAGTGGAATTTTTCTGCTCCCCATGGAGCCGGAAGGATAATGAAACGGGAAGAGGTACGACAAAACTTTACTGTTTCACAGTTTAAAACGGAGATGAAAGGGATACATTGTTCCTGTCTGGGAAAAGATACATTGGATGAGTCTCCCTTTGCATATCGAAGGATAGAAATGCTGCAGGAGAACATTCGTGAAACAGTAAAGATAGACAAGATATTAAAACCGGTATACAACTTCAAAGCAGGAGGTAGGGAAGAATAGTATGGCGAAATTCAGAGAAATACCTTGCAAATATTATGTTGCTATGGGAGAGTGTTTGAAAGGAAGAGAAGCCTGCCATAAGGGATATTGCCAGCATTGCGGAAAATACGAACCTCGGGCAAAAGTCAGGCAGGTGAATAAAAAGAAACAGTATAATGAAAAAGTAAGATTATTGGAGAGATAGTAAAAATAGGATGAGTAATACAAAACAGCCGGGTAGCGTACAGTGCTATCCGGCTAATTCCTTTTTTATAACAGTATCTGCATGAAATCTGATGGATTTTTCCAATTTATTTCTTAAATAGACATATAGTGTCCATGTTGAGTGCTATGATAGTAATATAAAAGGGCATAGAGGATGATAATTGGTCAAATTTCCAGAGAAACAAGTTAATTTTGACTTCCCTTAACACATTCAGAGATGATGGTATCAACAGCGGATTTCATCTCAGGATGTAATTGGCGGTACATATATAGATGTTGAAGTTCTCTGGGAGTCAATTGTTCGCAGGAAACCATAACATGATCAGGAGAACTGCTTCTGCCGATCAGATAATCTACGGAAGTTCAAAAGAAATCAGCCATATGAATGTGAACTTCCATGAAAATTAACTCTCGTTTGAGTCAGAAAACGTATGGACAGTGGTAAAAACCCCTTGTTTTGGGGGAAAATAGAGATTTTTCTTGAAAAATCGAGGAAATATGGTAGAATAAAAGAGAAATAATTAACTCTCGAAAGGAAACTGCCATGTATTTCGATTTTAAAGTTAAGATACCATCTGGTTTAGCAGGGATTACTCGAAAAAAGATCAAAGGGATCACATACATTTATTACGCATATGAGCATAATTACAGTTCTGAAAAGGGATACACTGTTCCCAAGA
>JALERM010000016.1 GCA_022764165.1 Eubacterium sp.
AGTAATAAAAATGCCCGTATCCGGGCAAAAACAATCGCGGGGCACGCGAGGGTAGCCTGCAGATACTTGGCTCATGAGAGCCATTGAACAGGAAGCCCCCACTTCATAATCTTTGATTTAAGTGGTGGGAGCATGTCACGTATTACAGGATAGAACGGGATGAGGAAATCATAGCAGATCTGATCAGGATTGAGAAAGAATTTTGGGAAAATCATGTAATGAAAAAGGTTCTTCCGGAGCCGGATAGGTCTAAAATGGCAGATAGTATTATTGCAGAATATTTCCAGAACACTAATCATAGAACTATCATGCTGACAGGATTTGATGAACAATTAAGACGCCGTCAGGAACTTGTTGAAATAATAGACAGGATGGAAGCCGAAAAGAAGCAGGTCGAGCAGAAACTGAAAATCTATTTAGGGGATGCGGAAATTGCAGAAAATGAGAAGTTCATGGTCTCCTGGAAGTCTGTTTCTTCCAATCGTATCGATACCGAAAAACTGAAAACGGAAGAACCTGAAACCTATAAGAAATATCTCAAATCTACACAGTATCGGAGATTATCTGTACAGGCTGCATGAGTGCTGATAAATTAACACGTTAATTTTGTTGATAAATTTTACAGGGGGTGATATATTATTAGTATCAATATTGTATCAGGAGGTGTGAAAATGCCTAATATCAAACCAATATCTGATTTGCGTAATTACACAGAAGTATTGAAGGAAACTACTTATGGTTCTCCTGTTTTTCTTACTAAGAATGGACGGGGAGAATATGTTATCCTTGATATGAAAGAATACGATCGGATGAAAGCGGAACTTATGCTGCTTACTGAATTGAGAAAAGGGGAACAATCAGCACAGGAGAAAGGATGGCTGTCTGCAGATGAGGTAGAAGAAGCTTTAGGTCTATACGAATTGTGAGAGTATTGAATGAAAAGCAGGATTATATGAGAATCCTGTACGGAATAACAGAAGATGAGGATGATTGAGGATGGGTATAATGCCTGTCCTTTTTTCTTGTCAAAATGAAGAGAAGAGAATGACGATGGCTGCAGAAAAATAAAAGAGGAGCTTGCCATGAACCCAAATTTGTAGTGGTTGATGGCATAATACATCCCTTTCCCGGAATATTTTACAAAGAGATATTCCGGGGAGGTTGCATGCAAAATCTTAGCAGCAAAAATATATCTACGTCAAGGAAGAAGTATATTATGGAAAAAGCAGTAATCATGACAAAACTTACAGAGTTGTTGTCTCAGGAATCCCTGATTACCCCGGACGAGAAGGCGAAGCTTCTCAAGTTGATTAGGAAGGAGAAGGATTTATGAAACTTCGTGCCGTTATTTATGCCCGCTGCAGTACCGAGGAAGAAAGCCAGAAGGACGCACTCGTCAAACAGGTGGAGGAAGCCAAAGAGTGTGTCTGCCAGAACGGATGGATTTTCGTGGATTCTTATGTGGAAAGCCGTTCAGGAACCACGACGAAAGGGAGAAATGAATACAACCGACTTTACGAGGACCTGTCGAAAGACAGGTTCGACGTTATTGTGATTAAATCGCAGGATCGTCTGATGAGAAATACAAAAGACTGGTATCTTTTTGTAGACCGGCTTGTGTCTGAGCAGAAGCGATTATATATGTATATTGACCACAAGTTTTATTCCACAGATGATGCCCTGATTACAGGCATCAAAGCGATTCTTGCAGAGGAATACAGCCGTGAACTCAGCAAGAAGATTAATAATGCCCACAAAAACCGTCAGCAGCATAACGGTACTGTGCTGCTGACTTCTCATACATATGGTTATCGGAAATTGAAGGATAAAAGTGTTGTGATCGAAGAAAAAGAAGCGGTCATTATCAGAAGAGTATACGAGTTATGTGCGGCTGGTTTTGGAAGCAGAACGATCTGTACCATTCTTCAGAATGAGGGGATTTTCAATCGGAATGGCAATCCTTTCAATGATTCTTCTATTTTAAGGATCATTCACAATCCTCTGTACAAAGGTACGGTAGTGATGAATCAGAGGCATTTTGATTTTGAAACCAAAAAGACCGTTAAAGTTCCGAAAGAACAGCAGTACATATATGAACACAAAGTTCCTGCTATTGTGTCAGAAGAGTTATGGGAACTTGCCAACCAGGAAATATCCAGAAGAGCAATGCTGAAGAACATTGATAACAGCTTTAAAATAGGAAGAAACAGAGGAAAATCTCAACTGAGCGGCAAATTATTCTGTGGGTTATGCGGCAATCCTTACTATCGGAGAACCAGAAGAAGATATAAGGATGGAACGGTAATATATGAATGGAAATGTAAAACCTATCTGGAGACCGGCAGAAATACCAGTACAACCGACAGACCACAGATTCGAAAAGTTCATCTGGAACATTTTCAGGGGTGTGACAATGTACATCTGCAGGAGAATACATTGTTTGCATTGTTAGAGGAAATAGCCAGTGCAAAATACCAGACGGACAGAGAGGAAATCGTAAACAGTATGTTGGAAATGCTGCAGAAAGTGCTGCAGCAAAAGGATTTTCAGCCTGATATTGAACGGTATCAGAAAGTGCGGGAGAAGCTGATGGAGCAGATGAATAAACTGCTGGATAAATTACTGGAAGGAATCATTTCCAATGAAGTATACCAGCACAAGCAGAAAGAATTGGAAAGAAAACTCCAGGAAACCAGTGAGAGGCTGGAAGAACTTCAAAGGAAAAGTGCATCAGGCAATGTGCTGAGGGATAGATTACATAGAATAGAAAATACAATCCGCAATGGCGGCATTGTTGAGAAGGCTACCGCAGCAAGTATGTTGGAGGAAATTGATCGCATTATGGTATATCCGGACTTTCTTGAGATTCACTTTAGTTTATCCAGAATGCTTGGATTGGATGAGAAGTATGAGATTCCTCTGGACCAGCCGGACAACGTCCTGCGGGTTGAGTATGGTCACCTCTTTAATTATAGGAAGAAAAAGAAAGATGAGAGAGAAATTATCATCGAAATGATGCGGGCAGAACCACGGATTACAGCGAAAGGGATAGCAGAGAAACTGGGAATCAGTCTGTCGGGTGCTAATTATAAGATAAAGGCACTGAAAAAAGAAGGACGTATTTACTTTCAGGGAAAAGGTGGGAGCGGTCAGTGGATGGTACTTGATGACAACGATAAAACAGGTTGTGAAATGCAGAAAGAGACGTTATAATGAATGTAGTAGAAAGAAAGAGGGCTGAGGTATGCTGACTGTTTATCATGGTTCTGATCATGTGGTTAAAGTCCCGGTGTATATGGGAGGAAAGCCAGATAATGATTATGGAAACGGGTTTTATACGACAGAATATGAAGAACGTGCAAAAAGTTGGGCGGCACTTAATGGAAATCCACAGCAGGCGGTGGTAAATGTTTATCAGTTGGAGATGGATAATCTGAAAGTATTGGATTTTCATGAGTTTGGCGTTCTTGCCTGGGTTGCAGAGGTTGTGGCGAATCGTGGAATGAGTCAGGAAGCTGCAGCAATTGTGGGAGAGAAAATTGTAGAATTATACCGGGTTGACAGCAGTGATTGTGATTTGCTGAAAGGGTATCGGGCAGATGATAGCTATACACAGGTGATAGAAGCATTCCTGATGAATCAGATTAATATCTCTGAGGTAGAGAGACTATTTTATAAGGGTTCTCTTGGAAATCAGATTTTCCTGAAATCTGAGAAAGCTTTTGAAAGTATTCATTGGGTGGATGCTTATGATGTAACGGCTGATGAAAAAGACAGGGAGTCAGACATTATTGCCAGAAAAGAGGTCAATAAGTTTCTTTCCGGCCGGATGAAAGCCATTCTTTTGGATGGTTTTCAGGTTCCCGGAATTACTGCACAATATGCTATAAACAATCAATTGATTTATCATCTGGAAGGGGATTATTATGAGTAGGCCAGCGTATGATGAATGTTATCTGGATATGATGATAAAGAAGGGACGATATCTGTTTAAGCTGATTGCACGCAATTGCGATGATATTTTTCCTGTGATTACCGATTATATGAAAAGTGATTATCGTGAATACATGGATATGGGAAATCCTTTGTATCTGAACAAGACACCAAAGCAGATTCTGGGTAATATGGGAATCCGTATTAACGTTATGGCAGATATCAGTGATACATGGGATGAGTTTATATTGGAATGGATGTCGGATATTTACACTTATCTGCAGTGGAATTATGGCTTGTTTTCCTCCGAGATTGTAGAGAAAATCAAACCGGAAGAACTGTATAAAAAATATTATCCTTTACATGAGGCATCTATTTCCAATGCTTCAGGGAAACTTATGAAGATATATCAGATGGATGCATGTAATTGGGACAGTTAAATAAACTTAATATGACGATTTAAGGCTCCAAAAGTCTTATAAACATAGAGTTTTCTTGTGCTTATAAGCTTTTGGAGCTTTTTATAGATAAAATTAGTTACTAATAAAATATTGATTGTGAAAAATATACGAAGCAGTTATAATTAATGCATGAGAATGATAGAAAAGGGGCCGAGTTCAGATGTCAGAGATAAGAAGACAAGAAGAAAATTTAATCATAGTCTCTACGGTAGAAGAATATGCACTAAAGCATAACATGGATGTATCGGATGTGCTGCGTTTATTTTCAAAATATAACGTACTGAAAATTCTTCGCTCTCAATATGACGTGCTTCATATGATGGATTTAGGTGAAAGTCTGGATTTTGTGGAAAACTTTCTTGGGAGGATTGGGGCATGAAAATGATGGTGTATCATGGAACGGATTGTCTGTTTGATCAAATAGACTTAAGCAAATCGATTGGTCGGAGAGACTTTGGTAAAGGATTTTATACAACTACAATCTCATCTCAAGCAGAAAATTGGGCACGAAGCAAGAAACTTCGTAATCAAAGTGAGTTTGCATATGTTTATGTGTATGAAGTTGATATTCCAGAGGATAGCTTTGCAATTAAAAGATTTGAGGGTTTAACGGTTGAATGGTTGAATATGATACGTGATAACCGAAAACTTGGGGGGATACAGCATAATTTTGATATTATGATGGGACCTGTTGCAAATGATAATACAATGTTAACAGTGACTCGATATGTACAGGGAACGTATACGGCAGAGGAAGCTTTAAGTCGATTGGCTTACGCAAAGGTTAATGATCAGGTGACATTTCATACGGAAAGAGCACTTGAATGTGTTCGCTTTATCAGGAGGTATACCGTTGAGTGAGAAATATGTATATCATGGAATGGATATTACGTTAGATATTTATGAAAAAATCGGGACAGTTGTGGAAATGATTGCTGCTCAAGAAAATATTACGTTTGAAGAAGCTTATCAATGGTTTGCAGAATCCAGGACTTATGCACTATTACAAAATACAAATACTCTTATGTGGGCTGAAAGTACAGAATATATTGTTGATGAGTATTATAGGGCTCTTGGGAACGAATGTTGTTGAAGGAAAGAGGTCAATAAGTTTCTTTCCGGGAACCTCATGAAGATATATACTTGACGGGGCAACCGTTATATATGGCAGTGCTTCGGAATTGAGAGCAACACTTGAATACGACTTTTCTCAAGAGAAGAATTTTAGTTATAAAGAGCTTTCGATGGATGAGATTATTCATCATCTTGCTGTATTTATTTCAAGATTGTGGCAAATTCATATCTTTGGAGAAGGCAATACAAGAACCACAGCAGTATTCTTCATTAAATATTTGAGGACACTCGGTTTCTCTGCAACAAATGATATTTTTGCAGAAAATGCGTGGTATTTTAGAAATGCACTTGTTCGTGCGAACTATACAAATCTGCAAAAGGGCATTCACGAAACAACAGAATATCTTGAAATTTTCCTCAGAAATCTGCTTTTGAATGAAAGAAATGAACTTCATAACAGAAATCTGCATATAAGTGGACTTATGAATATAGAAAAAGTGGATATTGAAGAGATGGAAGTGGACATTGAAAATTTGCTTTCTCAAAAGGGAAGTGGTTTTTCCGCAAAAACGACAGTTCATATCCATCGACTTTTTGATAAGTTTGGGTTTGAGGGAGTATTTGGCAGGAGTGCGGTAATAGAACTTCTTGAACTGAAAAACTCTGGTGCATCTAAATTTTTATCAAATTTGCTACAAGCAGACATTATTGAACTGGTATCAGGTCACGGGAGAGGAAAATATAAATTTAAGAAAATATAAAGAGGAATAAAGGATCAAAGACCTTGCACATCTTATCTATTATGAATAAGTGAGGAAAAAGCTTTATGAAAACAAAGAGATTAAGAACGATTGTAACGATTACTCAAAGTATATTAATTATTGTTATGATGGTGCTGGTTACTTTTATGATTTTTCAGATTAATAACCTGCAGGGAACGGCAAGGGTGATTAATTATGCCGGATGAGTCTACCAACATTGTTGAGGTGAGCGAACAGTATTTTCGAATGGCTGACCAGACTGTCTCGGCAGCAGAAAAGTATTCGGAATCTATTGCAACAGTGATTCGCTATCTGGAAATTGGCACAGCGGTGGATATGGCAGATAAGTGTATGTATGAGAACAAATTAGAGATGAGGAAACAGCGAAGATGAAGGAAAGGATATTCCTGATCAATATGAGTATCACACTGTATCAGAATGCCTTTGCAGATAAATACCTGACTTGCATATATGATCAGATATCCCAGCCCCTGCTTTGCTCCGATAAATTCACCGATGACTACACCCACCAGGCAGAGTCCGATATTGACTTTCATAACACTTAAGAGGTAGGGAACGGAAGCCGGAAGCAGTACTTTCAGCAGGATATCTTTCTTTCCCCCTCCAAGAGTATGAATCAGTTTCAGATCTTCGGGATCGGTTTCTAAAAGTCCTGTGTATAGATTGATGACGGATCCAAAAATTGCCACAGACATGCCGGCTATGATGATTGTTCTGATATTAGTACCCAGCCAGACGATCAGCAGAGGGGCCAGTGCTGATTTGGGAAGGCTGTTCAGCATAATCAGATAAGGCTCCAGAATGGCTGCAAGTCTGGGGAAAAACCAGAGAAGAACAGCGGTGGCGGCACTGATGATCGTTACAAGGAAGAAACTTGCCAGAGTTTCAAACAGGGTAACTCCGATATGTTTTGCAAGATGATTCGTCTTCAATAACAGGTCACAAGTATGAACAATTTCGGTGGGACTGCTGAAAATAAATGAATCAATCAGCCCTGTTCTTGCACTGATTTCCCATATAAGTAAAAAAAGAAGGAACAGCAGCATACGCATAAACCGTATGAACTGTTTCTTTTTTTTCTGCTTTCGCAGATATTCTTTTTGAAAAGATGAATTAGTCAAAAGTATTCAGCTCCTTCCAGATGATATTAAAATATTTGGAAAATTCCGGCGCACTTCTGGATTTCATGGGGGTGCGTTCCGGTATGGAAAGCTGAATCGGAAGAATTATTTTTATGGAAGCCGGACTTTTTGTCAGTATGATGACTCTGTCAGCCATGCTGATGGCTTCTGAGATGTCATGAGTAACTAATAGTGCAGTTTTGTGTTCACTGCGAATGATTTTTCCGATATCATCACTCACTGTAAGTCTCGTCTGATAATCCAGTGCAGAAAATGGCTCATCCAAAAGAAGAAGAGAAGGTTTTAATGCTAAGGTACGAATCAGTGCAGCCCGCTGCCGCATACCTCCGGAAAGCTGTGATGGCCGTGCATTTCGAAAAGAGGAAAGTCCATAATTCTCAAGCAGCTGTTCCGTATGGGACAGATGTTCAGGCGTCATTTTTTTCTGAATCTCCAGTCCCAGAATGACATTTTCATATACCGTTCTCCATTCAAACAGATGATCCTTCTGGAGCATATAGCCAATCGATACATTTGTTTCATGTAAAGGGATGCCCTTGATGGTAATATTCCCCTGTTCAGGATGGAGAAGACCGGCAATCAAGTTAAGTAATGTACTTTTTCCACATCCGCTGGGACCTACCAGAGCCACAAATTCTCCTTCATTGACAGAAAAACTGATATGGGAAAGTGCGGGAATTTCCCCTTTCATGGAATGGTAAGACATCCCCACATCATGAAGTTCTAAAAAAGAGCTCATCGATTCCTCCAAAAACAATAGATAGGTTATTATATAGTATCATATGAAAAGTAAAAAGTAACTGTTCGGAAGAAACATAACTATTAAGAAAACATTACGAAAGGCTATTTTTTTATGAAAGATAGTTGTGGTATGACGAAATTTCCGTTATAATAAAAATGTTGCTATAAAAATGTAAATAAATGTTGCTTGAAAGGTAAAGATTCATGGGGGGAAAGAAAAAGACAGTCTGGAATGTGTCGTTTCTGTTGCTGGTTTTTGCTCTGACCATGTATGGTGTCTTTTACGGTGAGGATATTGGTGCCATTGGAGATGCGATACAGAATGCAGATATACGATTCCTGATACCGGCAGTCGGATGTGTTGTATTCTTTATTTGGGGGGAATCCATTATCATTTACTATTTGCTGGGAACGATGAAGTATAGACTTTCGAAAATAAAATGTTTTCTGATTTCTTCTATTGGTTTTTTCTTCAGCTGTATTACACCATCTGCCAGTGGAGGGCAGCCGATGCAGATGGTATATCTGAAAAAAGAAAAAGTGCCTCTGGCAATATCGTCACTGGTACTGATGATTGTTACGATTACATATAAACTGGTTCTGGTAGTTCTGGGTGTATTTATTCTGATTTTCCAGAGGAACTTTGTGTCTGATTATCTGCAGGATGTTCAGCCGGTGGTCTGGCTTGGTCTCATACTGAATGTAGTCTGTGTGGCTGTTTTGCTGATGCTTGTTTTTCATCCGCAGATGATGAAAAAACTCATAAACTGGGGTCATGAGACACTGGTTAAACTTCATTTGCTGCATCATAAGTCTTCACGTGTGCAGAAATTGGACGAATCTATGGATTTGTATCATGAGACAGCTGGATATTTTCGGGAGAATTTTGGTGTTGTCGTAAATGTATTTTTAATAACTGTGCTGCAGAGGGCTGCACTTTTTGCAGTAACGTATTTTGTATATCGTGCATTTGGTTTCAATAATCTGAACTTGTTCGAACTGGTGATGCTGCAGGCAGTCATCTCTGTGGCAGTGGATATGCTGCCGCTTCCCGGAGGAATGGGGATTTCGGAAAAATTGTTTTCTATTATCTTTCTTCCGGTATTTGGCGCTGCGTTGATTTTGCCTGCTATGGTGCTCTCAAGGGGGCTCAGTTATTATACGGAACTATTGATCAGTGCAGTCATGACAGTTGTGGGGCATTTTATATTAGGAAAAAAATGGGAGAGTGAACAATAAAGTGATAGGTTTTTATAATTACACAGTGCTGCTGACGTATCTGGGACTGACCAGTTCAGTGGCTGGTATGATGTTTGCTGTTAATGGATGGTTTCGGACTGCGGTTTTATGTCTGGCAATTTCAGGACTTTGTGACACTCTGGACGGAAAAGTAGCCAGAATGAAAAAAGACAGAACGGAAGACGAAAAGTGCTTTGGTATTCAGATCGATTCTTTATGTGATATTGTATGCTTTGGCATCTTTCCGGTCATACTTTCCTACTGCCTGGGAATGCGGGGACCTGTAGGTGTCACGATTTTGGCACTCTATGCAGTTGCGGGTGTGATTCGGCTGGGATATTTTAATGTAATGGAAATGAAACGGCAGCAGGAAACGGAAGAATCAAGAAAATATTACAGCGGTCTTCCCATTACCTCGATTGCGGTTGTATTGCCAATCGTATTTCTGGCAAGGACTGTTGTCTGCAGATATTTTTCGATGCTGCTGCATCTGAGTATGCTGATTGTGGGCACGCTGTTTGTTGTGGATTTTCGGGTAAGAAAACCAAAGAATTCTACGATTGCAGCATTAATTACGCTTGTTGCGACCGCATTATTGTGGATCGGATTACATCGATAGAAAAGGAAGTATAAAGATGAAATATGCGAATCGTGAGGGAGAACGCTGGGAAGAAATTTCAGGCCAGGATGCTTTTTTAGAAAAACTGTACAGTTCTGTTGGAGGCAGAATGTTGGTTAACATACTGATTCAGCCATGGGTCTCAAAAGCAGGCGGCTGGCTGATGGATACAAGACTGAGTGCTCTTGCAGTACCGTCTGTGATCAGAAAGTATCACATGCATCCGGAGCAGTGGGAGAAGAACAAATTTCATTCTTACAATGATTTTTTTACAAGAAGATATAAGGAATCTGAGCGTCCCATTAACAGAGAAACTAACGTTCTGATCAGTCCATGTGATGCCAAACTTTCTGTATATACTATTGACGGGAAGAGTCGGTTCAGAATCAAACATACACCTTATACAGTTGCACGTTTAGTGGAAAATAAACGGCTTGCAGAGCATTTCCGGGGAGGTGAGGCACTGGTATTTCGTCTGACGGTAGATGATTACCATCGGTATTGTTATGTGGATGATGGCGCCAAATCAAGCAATCACAAAATACCTGGTGTGTTTCATACGGTAAATCCTATTGCCAATGATGTGGAACCCATCTACAAAGAAAATGCAAGAGAGTACTGTCTGCTGCATACGAACCATTTTGGAACCATTCTTATGATGGAAGTGGGTGCTTTGATGGTTGGTAAGATTCAGAATTATCATGGTGCAGGAAAAGTATGCCGGGGGCAGGAAAAAGGACGGTTTGCGTTCGGCGGTTCTACGATTGTTCTGCTGACAGAAGCCGGAAAAGTGACGATTGATGAGGATTTGCAGAAAAACAGCAGGGACGGATATGAAACATTGGTAAAGATGGGAGAGAGAATCGGAATTGCGGTTCGATAAGAAAAGAATGGCAAATCAGAGAAATTATCAAAAGGAAATGGAAAAAATGATAGAAGCAGCAGAGAGGGTTCAGAGTGTTCCCTCTCTGCTGCTTCACAGTTGTTGTGCTCCGTGCAGCAGTTATGTGTTGGAGAGTTTATCAGAGTATTTCCGGATTACAGTTTTTTATTATAATCCAAATATCTACCCGGAAGAGGAATACTGGAAAAGGGTGGAGGAACAGCAGCGTTTTATCCGCCAGCTTCCCACCAGGTATCCGATTTCTTTTCTTGAAGGTAACTATGAGAAAGACAGGTTTTATCAATCTGTCAAAGGGTATGAAAAAGAACCGGAGGGCGGTGCCCGGTGTGAAATCTGTTTCCGGCTCAGACTGGGAGAAGCCATCAAAGTGGCAGAGTCGGGTGGTTTTGACTATGTGACAACAACGCTGACCATCAGTCCTATGAAGAATGCTCCTTTGTTAAATACGATTGGAGAGGAATTGTGTCAGAATACGAAAGTAAACTGGCTGCCTTCCGACTTTAAGAAAAAGAACGGCTACAAACGCTCCACAGAATTATCCAGAGAATACGGCATGTATCGGCAGGATTACTGCGGATGTGTGTATTCTTTGAGGTAATAGCTTGCATATTAAAGGTCTGAGTGATAAAATAATTTCGAGTTTGTAAAGTGCGGAGAAATCCGTGTATTATAATTATTAAGATGAAGATAAGAGAGGAAATATCATATGGCACAGTTATGGGGAGGACGTTTCACTAAAGAAACGGACAAACTTGTATATAATTTCAATGCATCCATTGGTTTTGATCAGAAGTTTTTTCATCAGGATGTACGTGGGAGTAAGGCACATGTGACAATGTTGGCGAAACAGGGGATTCTGACCGATGAGGAAAAAGATAAAATCATCGAGGGACTGGATTCTATTGTGGCTGATGTGGAGGCCGGTAAACTTGAGATTACCAGCGAATACGAAGATATTCACAGTTTTGTGGAGGCAAATCTGATTGACAGAATCGGCGATGCTGGTAAAAAACTTCATACAGGAAGAAGCCGTAATGACCAGGTGGCTCTGGATATGAAGCTTTATGTGAGAGATGAGATTCAGGAGATTGATCATCTGGTGAAACATCTTCTGGAAACACTGAATCATATTATGGAAGAGAATCTCCATACCTATATGCCGGGCTTTACTCACCTGCAGAAAGCACAGCCGATTACCCTTGCCCATCATATGGGAGCGTATTTTGAAATGTTTAAAAGAGACAGAAGCCGTCTGTCAGATATTTATGCCAGAATGAACCTCTGTCCTCTGGGAAGCGGTGCGCTGGCAGGAACTACATATCCTCTGGATCGTGCCTACAGTGCTCAGCTGATGGATTTTGACGGTCCTACCATGAACAGTATGGATTCGGTATCTGACCGTGACTACGTGATTGAACTGCTGTCAGCCCTGTCCACGATTATGATGCATCTGAGCCGTTTTTCAGAAGAGGTTATCATCTGGAATTCCAACGAATATCGTTTTGTGGAGATTGACGATGCCTACAGTACGGGAAGCAGTATTATGCCTCAGAAAAAGAATCCGGATATCGCTGAACTGGTTCGGGGAAAGACCGGCCGTGTCTATGGTGCCCTGATGTCAATCCTTACCACTATGAAAGGAATTCCTCTGGCGTACAATAAAGATATGCAGGAAGACAAAGAACTGACATTTGATGCCATTGACACCGTAAAAGGATGTCTGGCCCTGTTTGACGGTATGCTGGCAACCATGCGTTTCCGTAAGGATGTGATGGAAAACAGTGCAAAACATGGATTTACCAACGCAACAGATGCGGCAGATTATCTGGTAAATCACGGTGTGCCGTTCAGAGATGCCCATGGTATTGTGGGACGTCTGGTATTGTACTGTCTGGACAAAGGCATTTCTCTGGATGAGATGACTCTGGAAGAGTATCAGAAGATCAGTCCGGTGTTTGAAGAAGATATTTATGAGGCAATCAGTATCAAAACCTGCGTGGAAAAACGTATGACTTTGGGTGCTCCCGGACCGGAGGTAATGGCTCAGGTAGTAGAATCCAATAATAAATATTTGAATGAGAAGTAAAAAAAGTGTTGCTTTTTTTCGAAAATTGTTATAGTATTACGTAGTACACACAAATGTGCGTGGTAGAAAAACATTATCATATGAGGAGTGAAAGTGTGATGAGCAGCAAATTAAGAGTAGGTATTTTAGGAGCAACAGGTATGGTAGGACAGAGATTTATTTCTCTTCTGGAAAATCATCCCTGGTTTGAAGTTGTAACTGTAGCAGCAAGTCCGAGAAGTGCAGGAAAGACATATGAGGAAGCCGTTGGCGGACGCTGGAAAATGGATACTCCAATGCCGGAAGCTGTAAAAAAACTGGTTGTTATGAATGTAAATGAAGTGGAAAAAGTAGCTTCCACTGTAGATTTTGTATTTTCAGCTGTAGATATGTCAAAAGACGAGATCAAGGCTATCGAAGAAGAATATGCGAAAACAGAGACCCCTGTTGTTTCTAACAACAGTGCTCACAGATGGACCCCGGATGTTCCTATGGTTGTTCCGGAGATCAATCCGGAGCATTTCGATGTGATTGAATTCCAGAAAAAACGTCTGGGTACAACCCGTGGATTTATTGCAGTTAAACCGAACTGTTCTATCCAGAGTTATGCACCTGTCCTGACCGCATGGAAAGAATTTGAGCCATATGAAGTAGTTGCTACTACATATCAGGCAATCTCCGGTGCCGGAAAAACATTTAAAGACTGGCCGGAGATGGTTGAGAATATTATTCCCTATATCGGTGGTGAAGAGGAGAAGAGTGAACAGGAACCGCTGAGAATCTGGGGTAAGATTGAAGATGGTGTGATTGTAAAGGCCAAGGAACCGGTGATCACCTGTCAGTGTATCCGTGTACCGGTACTGAATGGTCATACAGCAGCTGTATTTGTGAAGTTCCGCAAGAAACCAACCAAAGAGCAGCTGATTGAAAAACTGGTTAATTTCAAAGGCTTCCCACAGGAAGCAGAACTTCCAAGTGCTCCGAAGCAGTTTATCCGTTACATGGAAGAAGATAATCGTCCGCAGGTAAAACTGGATGTTAACTTTGAAAATGGTATGGGAATCAATGTGGGACGTCTCCGTGAAGATACCGTATATGACTGGAAATTTGTAGGTCTGTCTCATAATACCGTTCGTGGTGCAGCAGGCGGTGCCGTTCTTTGTGCAGAGACACTGAAAGCAAAAGGATATATTACAGCAAAGTAACAAAAGATAAAGGTTGAAGTGAACCGGATGACAAAGATGTTGTCCGGTTTATTGTCTTATAGGAAAGTCCTACGGCTTTCCTATAAGACAATAAAGCCCTCCGGGCAGGAATGCACTGCGGCGGATAGGAATATGTTGCTGAAAGCAACCCGCCGCAGGCGGAGAATCCTGCAAAGCAGGATTCTTTTTATACTTAGATGTGAGGTTACATTTATGATTAATGAATCTACGATTCGGAAAATGACAAGGAGTATTACCTTCGTCAGAGGGAAGGAGTTATTTGAAAATCGTCAGGTAGAAGACTTTCAGATGCATACTCATACCGATGAATGGGGAGATGAGATTCGGGAGATAGAGGCCTGGGTCTGTGGCAGTTACCAAAGTGAATATGAGATTTCACTGAAAGTGAATGAGACAATGTCTGAGATCACTTCGGTGTACTGCGAATGTCCGTCCTTTGAAACCTATGACGGCATTTGTAAACACTGCGTGGCTGTGCTTCTGGAGTATCTTAAGGAACGGGAAAAAGCACTGGAAGAGGAACGCTTTAATCTGGAGGCATTTTTTAAAAGCCAGGGGATTCAAAAAGGCATGCAAAATGTTAAGGGAAGAAAAACAGAGACATCTTTGCAGAAAATTCTGTCCAGGTACTCTCTGCGGGAACATGCAGCTTATCTGCCGGAAACCAAAAGCGGTCAGGTACAGATTACACCGCTGCTTCATTTTTCATCGAGAAATCTGTCTGTTGATTTTAAAATTGGTATTACGCAGATGTATGTGCTGAAAAGCATCTATCAGCTTATTACGGATATTCGTAATGTGGAGAATCGTTCTTATGGAAAGAAACTGAGTTTTCTGCATTGCATGGACGCATTCGATGAGAAAAGCCGTGAAATCGTTCATTTTCTGGAGCATTATGCGGATACACATGAGATGGTATTTTTCCAGCGGTATGGAAGACTGTACAATGGCGATGAAAGAGTATTGCGGCTGAGAGATGAAGACCTGGATGATTTTATGGCTTTGTTTTTGGGTCAGACGATTGATGTGGAATATACGGTGAGGAATGAGAAAACCACAAAATGCTGTACGGTTCTGGATCAGAGTCCCATGCAGAAGATTACAGTGAAGGGATGTGATGATGGAATCATTCTTCATCATTCACTGGCCAGGGGCATTGACGGTAAGTATTATACCTATTATCTGTCCAGCCCTGATAAGGGAAAGATCTACAGAGTATCGAGAGAAGATACGGAATATAATGATGAATTTCTTGAGTATATGGTATCAACGAATGGAAAGGATATCTTCATCGGCAAAGAAGAACTTCCTGTGTTCTGTAAAAACATTCTTCCCATTTTGGAGACAAATCATAAGATGAATTATGAGAATTTTTCTCCTCAGACATATATTCCGGAGGAATTGAAATTAAAAATTTATCTGGATACACCACAGGCAGATATGATTTCCTGTAAAGCATCTGCTGTTTATGGAGATAAAGAATTTTCTCTGTTTGAACCGTATGGGAAGATGACAAAAATGCAGCTTCGTGATCTGAAAAAAGAAGGTATGGCAAAAGAAGTGATTGCCGGTTACTTCCATGCTTATGAAGAAAGAACGCAGACCATGGTACTGCAGGGGGAAGAGGAAATCTATGATTTCCTGACAGAGGGTATCGAAAAAATGCGTGCCCTGGGTGAGGTTTACCTGTCAGAGACTTTGAAAAAGTTCCAGATTGTAAGCAAGCCGAAGGTTCAGGTAGGAGTAAGTTTTGAGGGCGGTCTGCTGCAGCTTACGATGAACAGTACACAGTTTTCCGGGGAACAGCTGGCAGAGATTTTATCGCGTTATGAAAAAAAGAAGAAATACTATCGCCTGAAGGACGGTGAATTCATCCGTATGGACGAGGAATCCATGAAAGCTCTGGTGGATATGAAAGAAAACCTGCAGCTTACGGATAAACAGATTCTGGAAGGACAGGCGACAGTTCCCAGATTTCGTGCATTATACCTGGATGCCCGCCTGAAGGGAGAAGGATTATCTGTGAAAAAAAGCCGCGATTTCAAGAAAATGGTCCGTGATATGAAAACCATTGAAGACAATGATTTTGAACTTCCGGAATCTCTTGAATCTGTTCTGCGCAGCTATCAGAAAACAGGATTTCTCTGGATGAAAACACTGTGCTGTAACGGATTTGGCGGTATCCTTGCAGATGATATGGGTCTGGGAAAAACTTTACAGACCATTGCTTTCCTCCTCTCAGAATTTCAGGAGGCACAGGGCGAAGAGCGAAAGGCATTGATCGTAACACCGGCTTCTCTGGTCTATAACTGGAAAAATGAATTTGAGCAGTTTGCACCGGAAATTACGGTCTATCCGGTGGTTGGCAATGTGAAAGAACGGGCAGAAATGCTTTCCAATGGCCCGAGTCAGGTGGTATATATTACCTCCTATCAGCTTTTGAACAGAGACGAAGCTTTCTATAAAGATATTGAATTTGATTATCAGGTGATTGACGAGGCACAGTTTATCAAAAATCAGAGCAATTTGACTACCAGATCAGTCAAAGCCGTCAATGCACGTTTCCGCCTGGCTTTGACCGGTACTCCCGTAGAAAACAGACTGAGTGAACTGTGGAGTATTTTTGATTACGTGATGCCGGGATTTTTATACAAATACCAACAGTTTCGAAAAGAAATGGAAACACCGGTTGTGAAGCATCAAAATCCGGAGATTCTGGAACGGCTGCAGAAAATGATTCAGCCATTTGTTCTTCGCAGAACGAAAAAAGAAGTACTGAAAGAACTGCCGGATAAAATCGAACGGATTATGTCAGCTGTTATGGAAGGTGAGCAGAGAGAACTGTATGATGCCCATGTACAGCGGCTGCAGATGCAGCTGGCGAAACAGTCTGATGAAGAGTTTCGGACTTCTAAAATCGAGATACTGGCAGAACTTACCCGGCTGCGTCAGGTCTGCTGTGACCCATCTCTGCTCTATGCAGATTATCGTGGCCAGGCAGCCAAAATGGATCTTTGTATGGAACTGGTAGAAAGTGCCGTACAGGCCGGACACAAAATTTTGTTGTTTTCGCAATTTACCTCCATGCTGGATCATATCACACAGGAACTGACAAAACGAGAAATATCCTGGTACCTGCTCACCGGACATACCGCAAAAAAAGAGCGGGTACAGATGGCAGAAGCTTTCAATCAGGACGATACTTCCGTTTTTTGTATTTCACTGAAGGCAGGCGGCACAGGACTGAATCTGACCGGTGCAGATATCGTTATTCATTTTGATCCCTGGTGGAATGCGGCTGCGGAAACCCAGGCAGAAGACCGGGCACACCGCATCGGACAGAAAGAAGTGGTAACTGTATATAAACTAATTGCCAAAAACTCACTGGAAGAAAAAATCGTACAGCTGCAGGCCAGAAAAAAAGAACTGGCTTCCCAGGTACTGGGAGGAGATGGCATACAGGAAGCATCCTTTAGCCGGGAAGAATTGCTGGAACTGCTGGAAAATCACTAAAACATACTTTTTTGTGATCCATTATGGAAGGGGACGGAATATTTTCCGTCCCCTCCCACAACGAATTACATAAGGTTAGCCTTTAGCAGCTTTTGTAACATCAGCAAAGAAACGATTCCGATCCTCATCACTGATATCTACGATTTCACTGACGTGATCTTTGTAGGCTACGATACATCTGCCTAGTTTACTCTGCTCTTTGAAGAGAATCAACTGACTCACATCCAGATCACAGATTTTAATGCCAAATTTTGCCAGCGGTTCTCCCCCTACACAATATCCACAATTCTGATATTTCATACGAAAACCCTCCTGAAATTATATTTTTGTTAATTACACCTCATATATTCAGACAACTACAAGAAGCTTTGTGGGAAAAATCAGCACAATCCTTACCGTTGAAAAGAATAGTAAACTCTTTACTTTTATAGCATAACAGGTTATACTTAAAAACTATCGGAGGTTAATTATATGCCCAAGTCATTATTTATCGCAGAAAAGCCCAGTGTGGCTCAGGAATTTGCCAAAGCCCTCAAAGTGAATGCACAGAGGAGGGATGGCTATCTGGAATCTGAGAATACGATTGTTACCTGGTGCGTGGGTCATCTGGTGACAATGAGTTATCCAGAAGTCTACGATATCAAATATAAGAGATGGTCGCTGGACACGCTGCCATTTCTCCCGGGAGAATTCAAGTATGAAGTTATCCCGGCAGTAAAAAAACAGTTTGAAATTGTTAAAAGTCTTCTGAACCGCCCGGATGTGGAGACTATATATGTCTGCACCGACTCAGGACGAGAAGGAGAATATATTTATCGTCTGGTTGCCCAGATGGCCCAGGTTAAAGGAAAACAGGAAAAACGAGTGTGGATTGATTCTCAGACAGAAGAAGAAATTATCCGTGGAATCCGTGAAGCAAAAGACCTCAGTGCCTATGATAATCTCAGTGCCTCGGCTTATCTTCGGGCAAAAGAAGACTATTTGATGGGAATCAATTTTTCCAGACTGCTTACATTATTATATGGGAACAGTATTTCCAATTATCTGGGAAGTAAGTACCAGGCAATTTCCGTAGGAAGAGTTATGACCTGTGTGCTTGGTATGGTAGTGCGAAGAGAGCGCGAGATTCGGGATTTTGTCAAAACCCCTTTCTACAGAGTTCTGGGAAAATTTACGCTGGAAGGAAAAGCATTTGACGGGGAATGGCGTGCTGTGGAAGGCAGCAGATATTTCCAGTCTCCTTATCTTTACAAGGAGAACGGCTTCAAGGAACGGGAGAAAGCGGAAGAACTCCGAGAGGAATTAAGCCGGGACAGTCTTCAAATTCTGGAACAGGAACCGGGTATGCATGCCGTTCTGGAGAAAATCGAGAAAAAGAAGGAAAAGAAAAATCCGCCGCTTTTATACAACCTGGCTGAACTGCAGAATGACTGTTCCCGGATGTTTAAAATCAGTCCGGATGAGACGCTGCGGATCGTTCAGGAATTATATGAGAAAAAACTTGTCACTTATCCAAGAACGGATGCACGTGTACTTTCAACAGCAGTCAGCAAAGAAATCACCAGAAATCTGAACGGTCTTCTTCGTTATCCTGTGGGACAGCCATTTGCTGAGGAGATTTTACAAAAAGAAACCTATAAAGAAATTGCCCGGACCAGATATGTGAATGATAAGCAGATTACCGATCATTATGCGATTATTCCGACCGGTCAGGGTCTGACAAATCTGAACAGGCTTCCTGCTGTGTCCCAGAAAGTTTATCAGGTGATTGTAAGAAGATTTTTAAGTATATTCTATCCGCCTGCTGTTTATGAGAAAGTGAGTCTTGTGACAACGGTAGGAACGGAAAAACTATTTTCCAGTTTTAAAGTATTGTTGGAAGAAGGGTATCTGAAGGTTGCCAATGTTCCTTCTTCAAGAAAAACACAGAATGAGGAAGAACAGGAAAAGAACAATACCGATGATATGGAAAATACGTGTGATGTTTCTTTTCTGGAATCCCTGCATAAACTGAAAAAAGGAGATATCCTTCCTGTACAATTGTATGAAATTAAGGAGGGGGAGACTTCTCCGCCAAAGCGATACAATTCAGGTACGATGATTCTTGCTATGGAAAATGCCGGTCAGCTGATTGAGGATGAAGAGCTGCGTGCCCAGATCAAAGGAAGCGGGATTGGAACAAGTGCTACAAGAGCGGAAATACTAAAAAAACTGGTGAATATTCAGTATGTCGCACTGAATAAGAAAACACAGGTAATTACCCCGACACAATTAGGCGAGATGATTTATGAAGTGGTGAATGCGTCTATCCGTTCGCTGTTGAATCCGGAACTGACAGCCAGTTGGGAGAAGGGTCTTACATACGTTGCGGAGGGAACCATTACTTCGCAGGAATACATGGATAAATTAGAGCATTTTATTCGGGTAAGAGTGCAGGGTGTTCAGACCATCAATAATCATTATGCACTCCGCAGCCGGTACGATGCCATTGCTGCTAATTATAAAATATCAGGCGTCAAAAAACAGCCTGAGAGAAAGAAAGCCACACAGTCAAAAGGAGGAACTGAAACATGAGTATGGAATCTGTTATGATCAAAAATCTGTATAACCTTGATGAAACAATCGCCGCAGAACTTTTCGAAGGAAAAACCTATCCATGGGAACTGCTGCCGTTGATCAAAGATTTTATTATCAAGCTGGGCAATACCCTGGATCTGGACGAGTATGATAAAATCGGAGAAAATATCTGGGCTGCAAAATCAGCCAAAATTGCTCCGACCGCATCGATCAATGGTCCCTGTATTATCGGAAAAGATGCAGAAATACGCCAGTGTGCCTTTATCCGCGGCAATGCTATTGTCGGTGAGGGTGCAGTAGTGGGAAATTCAACAGAATTAAAAAATGTCATACTGTTTAATAAAGTACAGGTACCGCATTATAACTATGTGGGCGATTCTATCCTGGGATATAAAGCACATATGGGCGCAGGTTCTATTACCTCCAATGTAAAATCAGACAAAAAGCTGGTAGTGGTTCATGGAAAAGATTTTGCCGTCGAGACAGGAATGAAAAAATTCGGTGCCATGCTGGGTGACAATGTGGAAGTGGGATGCAACTCTGTACTGAATCCGGGTACTGTCGTTGGAAGAAACTCAAACATTTATCCATTATCCTGCGTCAGAGGAGTCGTGCCGGAGAACAGTATATTTAAAAATAAAGATGAGATTGTAACGAAAAGAGAAGATTAAGGATCAGGGGACTGGCAAACAGTCCCCTTTTTATATGATGAGCCGGGAAATCACTCCCAAAATCAGCAGATGCAGCGGATAAAAAACGTAAAAAACATATTTGATAGGCAGTCCGCGTTTGCCGTTATACATATTGATGGGAATAAAAGCCAGACAGGCAGCCGGTTCCCACAGAAGACTGATACAGCCGGCAAGGGTGCGGATTGCTGGATGAAAACGAAAATAATACAATAGCACGATCAAAATAATACCTTTATAGTCATAATCGGTATGCAGTGCATATGCTGCAAGACAGCCGGTCAGAACAATTCCTATTTGCAGATAAAAGGAATATCTCTTTTCCTGTACAATTTCCATACCCCATACAGTCAGAAAACCAATCAAAAGTGTAAAGTAAACATTCTGATATTCCCAGGTCACAGGTGTCTGAAACAATGCAAAATCAAAGGGAAATTCGGAAATTAAAGCAAATACAAACAGACGCAAAGCATACTTCCTACGGTTAGAGGTATATACAAAACCTTCAATCAGAAGAAAACAATAAACAGGAAAAGCAAGACGTCCAATGGTCCGCATGACCCTATAAAGGACATACCACTTATAAATTGGGGTCCCTTCCATAATCGGAGCATTGGGAAGCAGAATATCATAATAAATAATACTGAAAGCAGCATGATCAATCAACATACAGACAGCTGCGATCAACTTGAGAGTACTGCCGGAAAGACAACGGAATTTCTTGGCATTCATAAAAGAGAACCTCCATCACAAACTATAAAATATACATTTTTGTAATTCGTTATGGAAGGTGGACGGAGAATCTATAGTATTTTTCAGAAGCAGGCCGCTCCTCCTCAACTCTGCACTAAGCGCGACTAATTGACGCTCAGGAGAGCCTTCGCACCAAAGTCTTGCTAAGTGCATATTTTCGAACTCGCTTTCCCCAATGCTTCTGAAAAATACCATAGATTCTCCTGTTCAATTCCAAACGAAACAAAATACGCCCCAGAAGGAATGTGTGTTGAAATTTAATCGCAATATTTTCTGTTTAGAAAACTGTTATTACTTGTGCAAAAGTACAACATCTATCTCTCCCCCCACGCATTTTGTTACATTTCCTACCAAATAAGAAGAAACATAGGCTGAGAATCACAGAAATAACTTACTGAGCCTACCAGGAACAGTTCGACAGGGGATAGTGGCTGTCTGAACTGTAACACAAAAAAGTATACTTTTAGTATATCATGGATTGAATGGTTGTCAATTGTCCGACATGGCATTATAATGTAGGTAATAACTTTTGGGGAGGTTTTTGTATGATTATTGTGTATGCAAAGTGTGTCGTTACAGGTCAGAACCGGGAGGCTTTTCTGGAGTTGGCTGGCAAATTGGTAGAAGAGACAAGAAAAGAACCGGGTAATCACAGTTATCGTCTGGTGCAGAGCCGGGAATCGCAAAATATTTATGCTTTTGTGGAAGAGTGGCCTGGTCAGGAAGAGCTGGATATTCATATGGCATCAGAGCATTTCAAAAAACTGGGTGTAGAAATCGGAAAAATAGTGGAAGGATCCCTTGAAATTACCACACATGAACTGATCCGATAAAAAAGTGATAATTTTAACAAATTTTTTCTGGACTAATCTGTCAGTTTATGCGAAAATAGATATAGTATGTAGGTGCTAAATTTTGTGCCTGCATGAGATACATAATCTCAGAATAAGTATTTCAAGTTTGAAAGGAGTCTTAACATGATTTATTCACATGAAGTAGAAATGATGTGTCCGGTTACACAGGGCGTTAATCACGGCGCTGCTCCAATTCCGGAAGAAGCAAAATGGGTACAGTCCAAGGAAATCAAA
>JALERM010000021.1 GCA_022764165.1 Eubacterium sp.
AGAGTAGGCCAAGCATAATATTTACAAACATGCCTTTGGGATTTTTGCTTATAATCCTGAAGGTTTGTTAAGTGCACTTTATTTCAAGAATTTGCTTCAAAAACTTTTGAGAAAACCTGTTGACATATTACCAGGTTGCTATAACCATCCAATATTGCAATAAATTTGGTATTCATCTAATTATTCTCCATCTCGAAAACAAGCCTCGCGTAATATTTGAATCATATTTTTCTCATGCTCCTCGCATTTTTCATCCTTCCAGTATAAACTTGCAGTCTTACCATCGCCTTTTTCGGTAAGTTCACTCATTATCCGAAGTTTTATACTACCTTTAGAAATCATTTCCTTAAAAGTGCTTTTCTTCGCTTCCGGTGACATGTTAGAAAACTTGGAATTCACATTTCTTTGAATAATACATAGATTACCAAATCTGTCTACTCCCTCTTTCCATGATTCAAAAGTTCCCTCTGATGGATTTTGCGGATACCAATGTTCTACTGAGTTTCGGAATTCAAAAGCAAAATCATCATACTTTTTAGGATTCTCTTTCCACAAAAGATAATCAAGATAATTAAATACAATATGCGGAGTACCTACGCCCATTTCATATATATCATTATCTTCATGACAATCACCAAAGAACTGCTTACGAACTGCCTTCTTTGCAATACTTTCAACAACACCATTGAATATAGACAAATCATCTCCAAGCGCATTTGTATATTTATCTTCCGATAGCCAAATTAACAGCTGCGTTATCCAATGCATTACTTTAGGAGATGTATAAGACACACGCAGGGCTGACTGCAACATTATATTTTGTTTATTACGCTCATTACTTCTTATTTCTTGATTGTGCTCTCCTTTACAAGTAAACCTGGTGCTTCGATAATATGCTTTCTTTTTAGACTGCTTACCAGAAACATGAAGTGATTTTAGACTCCATTCACCATCTGAGCTTTCATTCGCATACTCTCTTTTTATAATAAATTTGTCAAAAATATATCTTGTTCTCAGCAAACATATGATAAATTCACGAGAAAAAAACTCTTTGTTGTCATTAATTCTTCCTTTAACACTAACGCCATGTTTCACAACACGGCTAAAACTTTCAAGAAGTTTTTTGTCGTCCAATAATTCATCTATAAGCTTTAAAGCCGCATTTTCATGTGATATTCCCTTAATTGTGACATAAACCTTCAATGTATGCATAAGAAAATATGAAAAATCAATAATACTTTCAAAGCGCACCCGTATATCATCATCCAAATAACCTTCATCCATATTCCCTCGAAAATCATGTTGAATAATTTCTTTTATATTTTTCCCCGCACCATTTAGAGAGCTTACTTTTACATTTTTCTTATAGTTACTCCAGCTTTTCAGTGGCATATCATTCCAATAACTTCCAAAAATTGCTTCACGCACTTTATTCCCTCTGCTAGAAAAGTGCATCTGAACATAGCCAGTCATGTCACTGCAGGCATCCCAAATTTTAGCAAATATTGCTTTATCTTTTTCATCCGTAAGATATCCCATCATAGTAGCTTTAAGAATATCATGCTGCTCAAGCTGTTCACCACGTGTATTCATTATTTCGAAATAGCGATTCAAATCCGTATTTTCCGGAACTTCTATTCTGTAAACAACCACACGCGATAGCTTATCACAAAATTGCTCTTTATTAAATTTGTTTATTTCCTGCAAAATGACATTAATTCCATTTTGAATACCAGGCTCAATCCTCTCCATATCCAATTTGCTACGGTTCATCTGTAACAAATCTTGGATATTTTGCAGTGTATAATTGGATTTTTCTCTACAGGCAAAGGTTAATGTATTCTTTACTTCATACCCTAAGCAATTTAACAAAAGATATAATGATGTCAACCTCTGCTGACCATCAACGACCTCAAACAGATTATCCTGCCTTGAAACAATCAATGTACCTATGTAATAATTCATATCATCGGCAATATCATTGATATCTTCTATCAACTGAATTAATTGCTTATCCTCCCATGCATATGCTCTCTGATAAAGAGGGATAATATATTCCATATCTGTGTCAAAAATACTTTTATTACCTTCAACAATATGAATAGGTGTAACAACATCATCACTCAAAAGATCATTAAATACTTTATGCATTTTAGTCCTCCAACAATCCATTCATAAATTTCAATTTTCTATGAATATCATCCCGCATCTCATTATTTGTCGTATTTGGTTCTCTTTTTACTTTTATTTGCAAACTGGAAATTTCATTATGCAATCGTGCAACACTTATTTTAGAAAACATCGCAATCGAATTTGTATATCTAAAATTATCATTATTACCAATAGCATATTTATTAATGCTATCAAATCCCAAAGTATCCATATCAACTCGCAACATAAATGCCCAAGTAAATATTTTTTTTACCGCCATAACATCAAAATTATGGAATTTATCATAATAACACAGCAGAGCGCAGTAAAACAAATTTCTCGCGTATGTAAATCCAGCCGAACCATATTTTATCGAATCCATCTCTTTTATGCTAGATACTTCTTTATTTCTACAAATGATTGCTTTTATTTCAGAAAAATATTTATTCTTTAGTATCTCTGTTTTTATATCTGTAAGCAAATGTAAATAATGCTCTACCATTTCAAAGAAATCATTACCCGATATAAAAGTTTCTGTAATCTGAAAGCAAGGCATTGCCTTTCTTGCTCTATGTGCATAAGTATATGGCAATGACTCCGGAACACCTTTATATGTATCAATTTCTTTCGCCGTAAAAGGCCTGCTCTTTATCCCCCGCGACCAATTCCAGATAGGAAATAAGTATATGTCAAACAGTTCCCTAATTAGAAAAGTATCTTTTCCTTCCCATTTCGTTACAGCATGTTGCATTTCATAAGGATATTCCTTCATTTCACGCAGATGGTATGCTTTTAATAAATCATGCGGATCAAGTGCTTTTCCGCGTGTATTTTGCGAATCAAAAAGCTGAAAAGCTTCAGAAACTTTTTCTACACTTACTAAAACCACCTCAAGAATCTCATCAAATGCACGAATAAATTTTTTCTTATCTTCATCTCTCTTGAAAGAAAACCACTCCTTAATAAATATGTAATTGGTATGTATATTTGTCTGAGTTTCCTTATTTGTAAATTGCTTTTCTAAAATTGGAGCACTAAAATCAGGTACAAGATACAAGCTTATTAGAAGCAATGAAATAATTCGTTGCTGTCCATCTACAATATCAAATATACCATCATCGTTCTCATGTAGAATTATCGTGCCCACTCTATACTTGAATGTTTCGCTATATTTCCCTGCATCTTCAATAGCTATACTTATATCATTAAGTAATTCTTCTATATTTTTTATTTTCCACTTATATGGTCTCTGATAATCTGGAATATTAAGTTTCATTTTCAGCAAGTTCGTAATATTTTGAGGCTTATCAAATTTTAGCCTCTGATTATTGCAATGACTGGTCATAACTTTGTACCTCACATAAAAATAACGTATTCTCTGGGAGTGTAAAATAGTTTGTGTAAAAAGTAATTGCGCAGATTTATTTTATGCCCCATACTGGGGTAAACAATTAAAAGGATGGATATCAAATGGCAAAACGTAAAATGACACCGACCCCAGCTGAAAATATAGCAAAACAAATTATGGAAACTTACAAGCCGCAGAGTGCTCAGGAAATCCAGGATGTTGTCAAACAGATTTTTGCACCTATCTTCGAGGCTGCCTTGCAGGGTGAAATGGACAATCATCTCGGCTACGCGAACCATGAGCGTTCCGAGCAGGATTCTTCTAATTCCCGTAATGGTTTTTCTACTAAGAAATTAAAAACATCTATGGGAGAAGTTCCTATTCGTATTCCACGTGACAGGGAGAGTTCTTTCAATCCTCAGATTGTCAAAAAGCATCAGCGGGATGTCTCTGCTATTGAAGATAAAGTTCTGGCTATGTATGCCCGTGGAATGAGTCAGCGCGATATCTCTGCGACTATTGAGGATATCTATGGCTTTGAAATGTCACATGAGCAGATTTCCCATATTACAGACTGTGTTATGGAGGAAGTCAAGGAATGGCAGACGCGTGCGCTGAAGCCGTTCTATCCTTTCATATTCGTAGACTGTCTTTATGTATCTCTGCGCACAGAACAGGGAATACGCCAATCTGCGGTGCATGTTATCCTTGCTTACGACACGGAAGGCCGAAAGGATGTCCTTGGTCTTTGGATCAATGAAACCGAGAGCAAGCATGTCTGGATGCAGATTTTTGACGAGCTGAAAGCTCGCGGAATTGAAGAAATTGGTTTCTTGTCTATGGATGGTGTCTCTGGTCTTGAGGATGGAGCTCGTGCTATTTTTCCACAGGTTGTTGTGCAGCGTTGTATTGTGCACCTGATCCGGAATTCCGTGCGTTATATCCCGCGCAAGGAATGGTCCCGTTTCACTAAGGATCTGAAGCTTATATATGGCGCTGTGAACGTCAAGCAGGCAAGAGAGCGGTTTGAACAGTTCAAAAAAGACTGGGCAAACTATCCGGGAGCAGTATCTGTCTGGGAAAGCAACTTCACACATGTTGAGCAGCTGTTTAATTATGGCAGCGCCGTACGGAAAGTTATGTACACAACCAATGCAATTGAGAGCGTGAATTCCAGTTTCCGCAAGGTAACAAAAAAGGGCTCATTTCCTAATGAAGATGCTGTATTTAAAATCTTGTATTTGCGGGTATTAGAGCTCTACAAGAAATGGAATAAACATCGGCTGCAAAACTGGGCAATGATTCGAAACCAACTCCTGGCAGATGAACGTATGGCGAAACTCATGAAGCACTATGATGTAATCTACTAAACTTTTTTACACAAAGTTCTTGACACACCC
>JALERM010000043.1 GCA_022764165.1 Eubacterium sp.
AGTTGCAACAATTTAGTCTTGGTGGGAGTCCAATCTCCTTCCAAGATAAAGCCTCCGGCGGATTGCAGAGGTGCGCAGATGTATTATGTCATGCAAAGCATGACGCGCACCTCGCAGCAAGTACGCCGAGGCGTACTTGAACTTGTAAGGTGTACTTAAATGTATAGTACATTAAAGTCAAACATTTCCTGCCGACAGACGGGATAATGTCAGAAAACAAAGTGAGGATACAGGATGAAAGAAACAATTTATACGATACCATTAAATGATGCTTTTAAAGCAGATGACGAATGCCCCTTCTGCTATCTGGAACGGGAAGCCGAACAGCATGCACTTGAGTTTATTCTGGGAAGCGGTGCCTCCTATATGGAGGATGATATCCGCATGGAGACGGATAAGATTGGATTCTGCCGCCATCACTATAAAATGATGTATGATTATGGTAATCGGCTGGGCAGCGGTCTGATTCTCAGTACCCATCTGAAGAAATTGAACCAGGAAATGACAGAACAGATGAAAGCTTTTACCAGCGGCAAGTCAACTTTTATGGGACGGCTTAAGAAAACAGAATTGAATCCTGACGCACCGGAGACCGGTCTGGGACAGTGGATTTATCAGAAGGAACATACCTGCTATGTATGTGATCATTTTCATGCAAATTATCAGAGATATCTGGACACTTTCTTTTACATGTACAAGAATAGCCCGGAGTTTGTTGAATTGTTCAAAAAAAGCAAAGGCTTCTGCCTGCACCATTTCCGTGATCTGGTAGAGGTGGGGGAAAAGAAACTAAACGACAAACAAAAGTCCGAGTTCTTCCCGGTACTTTTTGATCTGATGGAGAAAAACATGAAACGTCTGGAAGAAGAAGTTACCTGGTTCTGCGACAAACAGGATTATCTGAACAAAGACAAAGACTGGGGCAATTCCCGCGACAGCGTACAAAGAGCTATGCAGAAGCTGGGGGGCGGATATCCGGCTGATCCGGTCTTTAAGATGAATTATTGATGATTCGTTTAAGGAGGTACGGAAACTACTTATCATTTTTTCAGAAGCAGGCCGTTCCTCCTCAGCTAGCCGCTAACTTCGACTAATTGACGCTCAGGAAAGCCTTCGCGCCAAAGTCTACGTAAGCGTCGGATCTTCGGACTCACTTTCCCCAATGCTTCTGAAAAAATGATAAGTAGTTTCCTGTCACATCCTAAACGAAACAAGATGTGCCTGGGAAGAACGTATGTCATACTCTCATCACAATATTTTCTGTTTTTATAAGTAATGGATATTGTAAAAATGTATAACGCTCGTACCTTCCGGGCACATTTTGTTTGGAATTGAACAGGAGAATTTCTGGTATTTTTCAGAAGCATTGGGGAAAGCGAGTCCGAAAATATGCACTTAGCAAGACTTTGGCACGAAGGCTCTCCTGAGCGTCAATTAGTCGCGCTTAGTGCAGAGTTGAGGAGGAGCGGCCTGCTTCTGAAAAATACCAGAAATTCTCCGTCCCTCCCCAACAAAATTAATAAGCCATCTTCTCTGCCAGGTATGCTTCCAGTTCGTCAATTTTCACGCGAACCTGTTCCATGGTGTCGCGGTCACGGACTGTTACTGCTCCATCGTTTTCGGATTCGAAATCGTAGGTTACACAGTATGGTGTTCCGATTTCGTCCTGACGACGATATCTTTTTCCGATGTTTCCTCTGTCATCGAATTCGCAGTTCCATGTTTTGGAAAGCTGTGCAAATACTTTTTCAGCACCTTCGTTGAGTTTTTTGGAAAGCGGCAGAACGCCTACTTTCACCGGTGCCAGAGCCGGATGGAAGTGAAGCACGGTACGTACATCATTTTTCTCTGCATCCAGTACTTCCTCATCGTAAGCACTGCACAGGAATGCCAGTACCATACGATCTGCACCCAGTGATGGCTCGATAACGTATGGAATGTATTTTTCTTTTGTCTCATCATCAAAATATGTCAGATCCTGGCCGGATACATTCTGATGCTGTGTCAGGTCATAATCGGTACGGTCTGCGATTCCCCACAGTTCTCCCCAGCCAAACGGGAACAGGAATTCCACGTCTGTGGTTGCTTTGCTGTAGAAGGAAAGCTCTTCTTTTTCATGGTCACGGTAACGAACTTCTTCGTCTTTCAGTCCCAGTTCATGCAGCCAGTTCAGACAGAACTGTTTCCAGTATGCAAACCACTCCAGATCGGTATCCGGTTTGCAGAAGAATTCCAGTTCCATCTGTTCGAATTCTCTGGTACGGAACGTAAAGTTACCCGGTGTGATCTCGTTACGGAAGGATTTACCGATCTGACCAATACCGAACGGCAGCTTCTTTCTGGAAGTTCTCTGTACATTTTTAAAGTTAACAAAAATACCCTGGGCAGTTTCCGGTCTCAGATATACGGTATTTTTAGCATCTTCGGTTACTCCCTGGAAGGTTTTGAACATCAGGTTAAACTGACGAATATCTGTAAAATTATGTTTTCCACAGGTCGGACATGGAATCTGGTGCTCTTCAATGAAATCTTTCATCTTTTCCTGGCTCCATGCATCCACACTTTCCTCCAGTGCGATACCTTTTTCTGCACAGTAGTCTTCAATCAGCTTATCTGCACGGAAACGTTCATGACATTCCTTACAATCCATCAGCGGGTCGGAAAAGCTTCCCAGATGTCCGGAAGCTACCCATGTCTGCGGATTCATCAGGATTGCACAGTCAACACCCACATTATATGGATTTTCCTGAATGAATTTTTTCCACCAGGCTTTTTTCACGTTATTTTTCAGTTCCACACCCAGATTACCGTAATCCCAGGTATTTGCCAGGCCTCCGTAAATCTCGGAACCCGGATATACAAAACCTCTGGACTTTGCAAGTGCGATAATCTTTTCCATTGTTTTTTCCATAATTAATTGATCTCCTTTTACTATTCTCCGGTTATTCTGCACTGTAAATGACATAGCCGTAAGCTTCTGTCGTCACCTGTGCATTTTCATATGTGTCTCCGGAATCAGCAGCCAGTCTGGCACAATCCTCTCCCAGAATCTTCATATTTTTACTGACATATAATATTTTTCCCGGAACCAGAACCGCCAGCGGCTCACGGATAATGATAACACTCTGATCCTGACATTCCGCCGGTATAGTACCCTGAGAAACATCCTGCCCCTTCGCATCGGTAAATGCTCCGACAAATGCATAGCCCTCTTTCCTGGCCTGCGCCACGGTACCGGCAAAGAAATCCACCTGATTAAATGCACGGTATGTGTCGTCTGTACTGTACTGCATCAGAACAGAAGCATTCCCGTCTTTTACCTGCATCTTCTTCAGAGTGATCTCCTCTTCTCCCGCCTGCTTGTTATAGGTACTCACCAGTTCCTCAATACTTTTCTTCAGTTCATCTTCCTGATACTCTTCTGACGAAAAATCCTCAATCAGAATCTCAGTCACAATTCCCTTTTTGTCCACTGTAACCGTAGATTCCGAAGCTTTTTCAATTTTTCCACATCCTGATAAGGTCAGCAGACCAGCCAACAACAATACAGTACTGCGTTTTCTCATAAATCATATCCTCCGAAACTGAATATATGTATTATACCTTCTGCCTACCTATTTTTCAAGCCTATTATATCATCAACTCCAGTATCTCCAGGCTCTTGAATTTTTTATCCGTATTTCTGTCCATATATCGATCCATCCATCGGGCAGTTTCCTGTTCCACTTCCGGCTTTACGGTAAAGGTATAAATTCTGTCTATGGGTGAGGAAACGATGTATTGCAGTGTATACAATGCTGTCGGTGATATGGCATGGGCGTCCCGTACTGACGGGGCACAGTTCTGACAGACACAGCCGGCATTTCTGTCGGATGTATGTGTCAGATCATCTGTATTTCCACAGACAGTGCAGGCAAAGAGTGACGGGTATTCTCCGTTGATTACCATGGCCTTCAGCTGAAAAATAGTGCGGATCAGCCGGTCGGAAATCCGCTTATTCAGCAGTGCTTTCATTGTTACATAGAGAAGGTTCAGCATATCTGTCTCGCAGTTTCCTTCTCTTCCATAATAATCCGCAATTTCCAGAAAATAGAACCCATAGTAGACTCCCGGCTGTCTGGATGCCAGTTCCGTAAAGTATTCGCGGATATTTGCCTGTGCCAGTGTATAGGCTGACCTCCCTTCGTATAGCTTGAAACTGCCGAAAACGAATGGATTGGCAGCGGCAAGGAGGGGGCTGGTGCTTTTTCTGCACCCTCTGGCAAAGGCAGTGATTTTTCCCTGCTCTTTCGTCAGCAGGACAACTCGTTTGTCATAATCTCCTACCGGCATTGCACTCAGCACCATACCGGTAACGGTAATGGGTTCACTCATCAGTTAGATCTCTCTCTTATCGTAGCCAAAATTCTTCATCAGGGTGTCACTGTCTCTCCAGTCTTTTCGTACTTTGACCCAGATGCGAAGATTTACTTTTTCTTCCAGCATCTTTTCGATCTCATACCGGGCGTTGCTTCCTATTTTTTTCAGCATCGTGCCCTGTTTACCGATAATAATTCCTTTGTGAGAATCTCTCTCACAGATAATGGTGGCTTCAATATCCACGATTTTCTGCCCTTTGCGCTCTCTCATCTTCTCAATGGTCACAGCTATGCCATGTGGTATTTCCTCATCAAGAGCATGGAGTGCTTTTTCTCTGATGACCTCTGCCACAATCTGTCTCTGGGGCTGATCGGTAACTGTGTCTTCATCATAGAACATGGGACCGTAGGTCATATATTTAAACAGGGATTGGATAATGTCATCCGTGTTCTGTCCACGCAGTGCGGACACCGGAATGATTTCGGCGAAATCATATAATTTGCGGTATGTGTCTATCACCTGAAGAATTTCTTCTTTTTTTACAGTATCCACTTTATTGATCACAAGGATCACCGGCAGAGACGTTTTCTCCAGCTGTTCGGCGATATGTTTTTCACCGGCTCCGATGAAAGTGGTGGGTTCTACCAGCCACATCACCACATCCACATCACGCAGTGTCTGTTCCGCCACATTTACCATATATTCGCCCAGCTTATTCTTTGCCTTATGAATTCCCGGGGTGTCCAAAAACACAATCTGCCCATCCTCGCAGGTATAGACCGTCTGAATTCTGTTCCGGGTGGTCTGCGGTTTTTTGGAGGTGATGGCAATTTTCTGTCCGATCAGATGATTCATCAGTGTGGATTTTCCCACATTCGGGCGACCGATAATTGCCACAAACCCTGATTTGAAATTATCTTTCATCATATTCTCCTCTAATGCATTAACGGTTCTGTGTGTTTTAACAGGTCTTCATGTTTTTTCAGAGAACTTTCGCTGCCGACAACACAGACATTTCCCTGCTTCCAGACAGCATCAATCAATTCTGCCAGCCTGCGGATATCTTCCGGCTGAGCCTGCAGAATCTCATTCCTTTCCTTCTGAAGTTCTTCCCGAGATATCCCGCCAAACCATGCGTTCAGAGACATGGCACCTTTGGCAGACGGATTCATAGGCACATCCAGTTCGCTGATGGTTCCGATAATATATTTTGTCATTTCACGCTCGTCGGCCTGGAAATTTCTCAGATATTCCGCTGTTCCTGCAAATACGTCCAGGGTCTCTTTAAAGTGCGGATCCCGGTAAGACACCAGGAAGCAGTCGCCGGTTCTGCGGAAATTACTCATGCAGCCGTAAGCTCCGCCTTTTACCCGGATATTCATCCACAGATAATCATAGCTGAGAATCACTTTCAGAATCCTTAATGCTCCTGTATAGTCAAATCCTGAGGTCCGGAAATTGCCGCCTGCAGCCACATACTGTACCTGCCCTGCCGTGGTAAATCCTTCATTTTTCTGCGTAAATTCATAATGAATTCCTCCCTGGCGAACCGGCTCTGTATAAAGCAGCGGACGAAGAAGAGCAATCTGGTGCTCTACGCCTTCAAATCCTTTCTCATCCGTTGTGACACTGACAAAGAGATTTTCCGGGCGGAAAATCATACACATCAATTCCTGGAGATTTTTTCTCAAACTTTCTTTCTTTTCATCAAAATGAGCTTCCAGTTCTTCCAGCAGACGGAAATATCCGATTCCCGCAATTCTGTCCTGGAATGCAGATCCTGCTGAAAAATAGGAAGACATACGCATCACAGCCGTGGAATGTCCCGCCTCTCCCAGGGATGATTCCAGTCTGGCTTTCTGCTGGGCGATAATCTCATACAACCGCTTATCATCACTGAAATCAGAGGTAAGTATAATTTCCCGAATCATGGAAAATACAAAATTCTCATTGGATTTCAGATACTTGGAACGCACGCCAAACATCCGCATACAGTCTTTCCCAGCACCATCTTTCTGGTTAAATACCTGCAGACCACAGTTAATCCCGCCGCTTTTTGCATTGATTTCGTGGAACAGCTCCCCGTAGGTGTAGTGCGCGGTATCCACATAGCCAAGCACCGACTTCAGGATTCCCATATAGGAAACCAGATCATCGGGAACACGGCTGGTATCAAAAAGCAAAGACAGATAACTGATACCATTGGTGTCTATCGGATGATGAAGCACGGTACTTCCCAATACCATGTGAGGTTCATTATAAATCTTCACCGTTTCTTTCCGGATATCTTCTCTTTTCAGCATAGGAATCCGTGCTTTATCTTCTTCGGAATCCTCACTTTCCTGAAACGCCTTCAGTGCTTCCGTCTTTTGCACAAGCTGCTCCAGTTCCTCTCCGGAAAGTGTTGCTTTATAGGCAGCCAGCTTCTCCTCCAGCTCTATTTCCTGCTGAGCCGCAAGACCCTTCTGGGGAACGCCCACTACAATGGCGGTGTGAGGATTATCCAGCAGATAATCCCGGATCAGCTGTTCAAAATACCCTTCATTTGCTTTCTTTTTCAGACTTTCAAATGCGCCCAGCCGCTGCAGATGCATAAATGGCTGGTTCTCATCATACAGCCAGCTGTCAAATACATCAATTCCATACATGAGTCCTTTGGGGAAGGAAGAATAATCTGCCTCCCGGAAGCGGAATTCCAGATAATTGATACCTGCTTCAATGGCCTTGCGGTCCACGCCTTCTTTTACTATTTCCTGCAGGGTCTCCTGGATGATCTGCAGAAATCGATCTTTATCTGCAAGTTCTGCATTTTTAGCCATAACGGAGAAAAAGGGCTGCAAAATCCCATCACTGTATCCGCCTTCAATATCTTTTCCGATGCCTGCATCCAGCAATGCCTGTTTCAGCGGTGCACCCGGTGCAGACAGCAGCACATAATCCAATACTTCAAAAGCAGTACAAAGTTCCACATCAAGTGCATTTCCTACAACTGTATTACAGCTCAGATACGTTGCCGCCTCTTCGGAACCATTTTCTGAAACAGGATAATGGATCACGTGTTCCCGCGGTGCGTCAAAGGGTTTCTGATAAGGAATCTCTGAATCAACAGTAATCGTATCAAAATGACTCAGGTATTCCCGGTCCAGCCAGTCCAGCTTTTCTGCCATGTCCATATCACCATAAAGGTAGATATAACTGTTGGAAGGATGATAGTAACGACTGTGGAACGCCAGAAAATCTTCATAAGTCAGATCCGGGATACACCGGGGATCTCCACCGGACTCCACACCGTAAGGTGTATCCGGGAACAGCACATTGAAAATTTCCCGATCCAGTATTTCATCTGCAGATGAAAATGCCCCTTTCATCTCATTATATACAACACCGTTGTATTTCAGAGGACTGTCCACTGATTCCAGCTGATAGCTCCAGCCTTCCTGTCGGAAAATTTCTTCTTTTGTATAGATATTCGGATAGAACACAGCATCCAGATACACATTCATCAGATTCTGAAAATCCTGATCATTGCAGCTTGCCACAGGATACATGGTCTTATCCGGATAAGTCATCGCATTCAGAAAGGTATTTAATGAACCTTTCACCAGTTCCACGAAGGGGTCCTTTAATGGAAATTTCCGGGAACCGCACAGAACACTGTGTTCTAGGATATGTGCCACACCGGTACTGTCCGCCGGAGGTGTCCGAAACGCAATGTTAAACACTTTATTATCATCATCATTTTTCAAAAGCAGCACTCTCGCACCACTTTTCCGGTGACGGAGAAGAAATCCTTCGGAATGTATATCCTCAATCCACTGCTGTCTGATCACTTCATAAGCTCTGCATTCTTCGATTTTCAAACAAATTTCCTCCTGTTTCCCTTATTTTTCCGGACGGGAATAGTATTTTACCAATAATTCCATCTGTTCCTTTTTCAAAATCAGATTGATTCCTTCCGGATTCAGCACGTAGCCTTCCACATCTTTAATCATATGGTCCTTCAATTTTTCAAAAGGAATCTGTAAGATACGATGTTTTTTCTCTTTGTTCTGATAGTGTTTCATCAATTCACCGGTATCTGAAAAAATCGGCTGGAACTTTTCGCCGTTTTTATTCTGTACATAAATCAAACGTACACTCTCCGGTCCTTCTTTATCCTCCAGCACATCCACCGGCATCAGATATTTGGACTTAACCAGATTCACAGACATCTCTTCTTCCAGATCCTTCAATTCTTCACGATTCGGCTGAACACCGGGTTTTCTTAACTCCTGAAGAAAATATATGGATGACAGCATCAGCTGAGGATTCAAGATCGGCCGCTGCTTTTCCGGAAGCTTGCTGTAATCCGGAATCTTCACAATTTTGTCCAATTCAATCTTATGCTGGATATCACCATCCTGGAACACCACTTCATTGATTCCCATCGCAAACAAATTCATATAAAACATGGGAGCTTCTGTTTTCTTTACCTTTACTCCCATCAACAACATCTTCTTTTCTGTATAGCTTTTCGCAAATTCCTGTACTTTATCCGCATCTGTAAAAATCCAGACCTGGTCGTTAAATGTTTCTTCATCACAGGTAGCAAACGGCATTCTGGTCACCGCAGAATACACCACAAACATCTCCTCCAGATTCTGGAGTTTTCTAATCACAAATACCTGATCTACTGTCATTTTTTTATCCTTTCCTGTCCGGTGTAGCTTTCTGCAGCAATACCGTCACCACCGGAGATTTTTCGTTTTTCGACCCTTGTATCATAACACATAAGAGACATGTGGGCAAGTGTGGTTCGATTCTCCGTTTCAATATTGAGCATAAGGGACGTTCCTTTTGCCACAAGGAGTGCCCTAATGGTCGTGACAAAAAACTCTCCTCATGGCAACAGAAACGTCCCTCAGTTCAAAAACCCCAGAAACACAAATTTCTGGGGTTCTAAAGCATTATAAATTCAGATTATTGATTAGCCATTGATCTGTTTTGCAACTTCTGCTGCAAAGTCTTCGTTCTTTTTCTCCAAACCTTCACCAGTCTCGAAACGAACAAATCCTTTGATAGCGATTTTAGCGTTGTTTGCTTTTGCAACTTCTGCAACATAAGCAGATACGCTCTGTTTTCCGTCTTCTGCTTTTACATAAACCTGATCCATCAGACAGATTTCTTTCAGCTCTTTGTTGATACGACCTTTGATCATGCCCTGGATAACTTTTTCAGGTTTCTGGGATTCTTTTGGATCGTTCTTGATCTGAGCCAGAAGAATTTCTTCTTCGTGAGCAATGTATTCAGCACTTACTTCGGAACGGTCTGTGTACTGAGGTCTCAGAGCTGCAACCTGCATAGCTACGTTCTTAGCCATTTCTTTTACTGCATCGTTAACAACATCTGTCTCAACGTCAACCAGAACACCGATTTTTCCGCCCATATGAGTATAGGAAGCAACAAATCCGTTTTCTTCTTCTACCTGCTGGAAACGACGGATCTTCATGTTTTCACCGATTACTGCGATTTTAGCAGCCAGTGCTTCGTTAACAGTCTTGGTCTCATCGAACTTCCATGTTTCAGCCAAGAATGCATCGATATCTGCTGCTGTGGTGTCCAGAGCCTGCTCTGCAACCTGTGCAACATATGCCTGGAAAGTATCGTTCTTAGCAACGAAGTCTGTCTCAGCATTTACTTCTACAGCTACTGCTTTTTTGCCGCAGTCTGTAACTTTCAGCATAACAATACCTTCTGCTGCGATTCTTCCTGCTTTTTTCTGTGCGGTAGCAAGACCTTTTTCTCTCAGGAATTCCATAGCCTTGTCCATATCGCCTTCTGTTGCTGTAAGAGCTTTCTTACAGTCCATCATACCAGCACCGCTCATTTCTCTCAATTCTTTTACCATTGCTGCTGTAATAGCCATTGTGATTTCCTCCTAAACAGGGTATGAATTACTCTTCTACTGCTTCTTCAACTGCTTCCTCAACGAATTCTTCTTCTCCGGTAGCACCCTGATTTGCTTCGATAACAGCATCAGCCATCTTGGAAACGATCAGTTTTACGGCACGGATTGCATCGTCGTTACCCGGAATTACATAATCCAGTTCTTCCGGATCACAGTTTGTATCACAGATACCGATCAGCGGAATACCCAGTGTATGAGCTTCCTGTACGCAGATTCTTTCTTTTTTCGGGTCTACGATAAAGATAGCGTCCGGAATTCTCTTCATTTCTTTGATACCGCCCAGGTTTTTCTGAAGTTTTTCCAGCTCTTTCTTCAGAGCGATAACTTCTTTCTTAGGCAGAACATCGAATGTTCCATCAGCTTCCATTGTTTCGATTTCTTTCAGTCTTGCAATTCTGCTCTGGATTGTCTTGAAGTTGGTCAGCATACCACCCAGCCATCTCTCGTTTACATAGAACATTCCACAACGCTCAGCTTCAACTTTGATAGCATCCTGAGCCTGTTTTTTAGTTCCTACGAACAGGATTGTGCCGCCGTCAGCTGCGATATCAGCTACAGCTTTGTAAGCATCATCTACCATTCCAACGGATTTCTGCAGGTCGATAATGTAGATACCGTTTCTCTCTGTGTAGATGTATTCAGCCATTTTCGGGTTCCATCTTCTTGTCTGGTGTCCAAAATGTACACCGGCTTCCAGTAACTGTTTCATTGAAATAACGCTCATGATTTCAATCTCCTTTTTTGGTTTTAATCTTCCCCATACTTCTCATTCTTTTCGAGACCTGTCGTGCAGGCACCATCTCGGAATCGGTATGGGTGTTTTATGCGACTTTTGCATTATACCACAGGAAATTCCAAGATACAAGCACTTTTTCGTAATAAATACAAGACCAGACACATAACATAAATCCATTTTTTTACAGCTCCGGTCTCTCCATTTTCCATGGTGTCTGCTGTTTTCACCCTGGTATCCTCTTTCGATTTGCGGCTCAGCTCTGCCACCGGGTTCACAACCTCAAAATTTATGGAAAAATTATGAAATGCATTTTGAAGATTGCTACTTTTATTTCCGGCTTCATCTTCCGTAAGCAGCGTCACCGTATACTGTCCCGCACGGGTAAATAATCCTGTATCCAGCACATACTGATAATGCATTCCCGAGTCCTCCTGCCGGACACTTCGTATGTAATCCGTCCCTTCTTCCAGAATCCTTGTTTCCCCATTCCACACATACATCAATGTACAGGTTTCCACATGATTCAGATTACTCTCTTCCAGAATAAGCGGACGCTTTCCCGTGTAAGAGCCATCTTCTTCCAAGCCCTCCAGTTCGTACTGCGAGCCGCTTCGATTAATCCAAAAACGAATCTCTTTTTCTGAAATATTCCCTGCCTGGTCCACGGCCTGTATGTGTAAATAGTAAGCATCATCCATTTTGATATCCATCGACGGCTCCCAGACATACATCATTCCATCCTGCCGCTCCAGTTCTATTCTGCCGTTTCTATTGCCCACAAGATTCACCTGTTCCTGATTTTGTTCCAGATTATTGTCTGACAGTCCTATCTTCAACTGTAATGTGTCGTTATATATCCCTCCATCCTCCACACCTTCTACGATAATTTCCGGTTTTGTTCCGTCCACCTTCCATTGAAACCTCCCGATTGTTCCCTGATTCTCAACTGTCAGCACATTCCCCACCACATCTGTCCCGCTGATCTCCACTTCATACGTTCCATCCTGGGAAAATGGAATCTCCGCTACATATTCATCTGATCCTGTTTTCGTCCATGTGACCCCTTTCTGAAATGAATCAGGATATACTTTCCATTGTAGCTGACAGTCATTTGGACTAAAGTTTTTTTCCTTTACATACAGAAGCAAGGAACCATTCCCCAGAAAATAGCCCTGATTTTGTGCACCTCTCCAACCTGCGGCTGCCACAGGACCTGTAAAATCTGCCTCCCAGTACTGTACTTTCCGACTGATATTTCCTGCCATGTCTTCCATCTCGGCCTGGATTTCCACTGTGCCTTCGTTTTCTATTAAAAGCCCAACGGTTCTCTCCCACTCTGTAATCCTCTGGATTTCACCTTCATCTGTATATTCCGGAGAGATACGTTCGTCCAGAATCAGAATATGATTCTGCCACAGCCTGATATTTTTTATACCTGATAAATTATCCGTTATTTTCAGATAAATTTCCAGATGTTCTCTGCAGACAGAAGCCGTACTGTCTGTTCTTTCCATATATATTATACCAGCGGACTCTGCCGCCTTTGCCACGGCTTCATTGCCGGGCAGCCACAAGAAAGCCACTCCCATCAACAATACAATCAGCAGACTCTTGTTCTTTCTTCGTTTCCATTGTCTCAAAAGCCCCATACTCAGAAAAATTCCGATCCCCACACCAATCCAGGCAGCACCCTGCAGGACTTCTGCCATTTCCTTCATCCTTTTTGCCACATTCCAAATCTCCAATGTCTCTGCCATTTGTCTATTCTCCCATTTGATATACCAGCGTAATAATCTCTTTTCCCTTCTGTATCTCTGATTCCAGTTCCGGTATTTCTCTTTCGATCAACTGTATCATCTGCCAAATCTCCTCTTCCGGCACAGAAGCCTTACAGAATTGACTGACATGCTGCAGAATCTGTGCCAATATTTCTTTCGCTATTAACTTTCTGAGAGTTTGATTGCTTGTACATTCAGAAAGGCTACACAAATCTTCCCAAAATACGGCGTATGTGTTTTCTTCATTTTGTAAATAAGTATCCTGACCCAATTTTTCGTAATACCCTGCAATTTTTACCAAAACCCGGGCAGCTTCTTGCTCATTTTCATCAATCGTCGGATTGTTCATAGCATTTTCCAGCCAGGGTTTCGCATACGATTTATTTCCATACCCTTCCCAGAGAAAATAACAGGCAACTCCCATCTGATAGGAAAATGCTCCATATTCTTTTTCCGACTGGCGCAGGCATTCCTCACAGTTTGTCCCATCAGATGACGGCTGGTTCAGCACAGCCAGAATTTCCTCGTAGATTTCTGCCGGAAATTCCTGCTTTTCGGCTTCTTCCAGAAGGATAAGATAGGGCTCCGCTTCCCATGGATTTAAAAATATAGCATTTTTTAAGTTCCCTATGCGTTCCTGAATCTCCACTGACCGTTTGCCGGTCTCCAGATACCTCACATATCCTTCCTTCACCAGACGTTCAGACTGCCACAACAGCATCCCGGAAACAGAAAATAATCCTGCTGTAACAACCCAGACAATCAAAACCAGGCAACAATGCAAATGCCATTTCCGTCTTTTTTTCCTATCCAGCCACTGATACCCTGTCAGATCTTTCAGTACCTCCTCCGCACTCCGGTAGCGGTGTTCCGGAATCAGTCGGGTACATTTTTCAACAATAATCTCCACGGATTTTGTTGGATTTTCCACTGCATTTCTATGAAATCGTTTTCCATATGCCATTTCATAAAGAAGTATACCAAAACTGTATATATCTGTGCCCGGTCCAGTCTGCCCATGTCCGGTCAGCTGTTCGGGTGCCGCATAACCGGCAGTTCCCCAAAACACGGTATCCGCCTCCTTCTGCGGACAATACTCTCTGGCAGTTCCAAAATCAATCAGCCTGACCGTCCCATCCGGACTTATCATCAGATTTGACGGTTTCAAATCTCTGTAAATCACCTGTGGATTCCGGCTGTGCAAATATATCAGTATCTGAATAATCTGTATTCCTATATGAACTGTTTCTTCTTCTGAAAAGCGATATCCCGACGAAAGCATCTGCTGTAAAGTTTTTCCCTCAATATACTCCATCACAAAACAGATTTCCAAATCGTCCTCCACCACATCATACAGTTCTGCCAGACCCGGATGACACAATTTTTGAAACATACTCCATTCCTTTTGTCCTGTCATAGATGTGGGAATCCTTGTTTTATCTACTATTTTAACAGCCCGTTTCCGCTGCAGCACCTTGTCAAATGCCAGATAAACCACACTGGTACCTCCCTGCCCGAGCACATTCTGAAACTGATAACGTTCTTTCAGACATTCCGGAATCGATGTTTCCCATTGATGAGATTCCACGAAAACAAACACCCCTTTCACAAATCAATCATATTTTACTGTAAAAAAAATTGGAAATTTTGGAGAATTCCTGTGAAACTTATGACGAGAACCGGTTTTGTACCGGTTCTCATTTGTGTTAGATTTGATGATTTTTATTATATGATAGTGTTTTACCGCTGTCAAGATGCGGTATTATTGGCCTTATTTTTTCTTCTGTCAGCAACCAGCCAGTATCCCGGTATCACACAAAGAAGCAGTTCTATGATGATTCCCACCAAAACTCCCAGTGGAAGTCCATGGATCCATCTGCTCATCCATGTGTATCCGAAGAGGCTCCACAGATTTGCAACCACATGAGCCGCTATACAGGTTAATAAAGTACCGGTTCGGTAATAAATCAGTGCCAGTATAAGCCCCATAAAGAAAGCGTATACAAACTGTACGATGTTTCCATGGTAGACCCCGAAAATCAGGGCGGAGAGTATCATTGCCAACCAGGGTTTCATCCATTCTTTTAATCTGGCAAAAATCAATCCCCGGAAAACCAGTTCTTCCGCAACAGGAGCTAAAATACCGATAGTCAGAAACTGCAGCCATACCGGCTGTCCCGCCACCAGGTTCTCACTTAGATTAGAATATGCCGGGAATAATTCATTCAGCCCGGAAATATCAATCAGGTCATTCAGGAGCTGACACACCGCCATCGCCAGAATCACGACAGAGAACCAGATGATCGGCGGATTCCAGACATGAGGCAGCTTCTGCCCTCTGATTCCTTTCTTTCTTTTCCTCTGATCACCACGATAAAAGAAATACAGGATCACGCTGGCTACCACCGAGGAAATCAAGAGCTGATAAAGACTTGTTTCCATGGTTTTTCCCACAGCATCCATGAAATCCCCATTCTTCATGGCATCCCATACAAAATAAACAGCAAAGATCATACTGCACAAAATTGCAATCCCCTGATGAATCAGGATGGGATATATGACCTGCCATATCCGGCGTACCGGATGCATCTTATATTCTACTTCCGGAACCTCTCCTGTCAGTTTTTCAGACTGTGCTTCCCGTTGTAAATCCTCCTGCACTGGTTTTTCTTTTCCTTTTTTTCTGCCATGCGTTTTTTTGTTCCTGCGTCCAAGCCGGTCTTTTCTGACAGATTCTACATGCTCTGTTGTCTCTTCGTCATTGGGACTGGCAAGAATCCCAAGATCCTCCACAGTATCCGCCACATAAACAGCTCCGGCCTTCTCCAGTTCTTCTCTGGAACCATATCCATAGGCAACACCGATACACTGCAGTCCACAGCTGATGGCACCGCTTACATCATGTTCCCTGTCGCCTACCATTAAAACCTTATCACGTTCCGTCTGCATGTTCAGACGCCTGAGTGCCTCTTCAATCACTTCCTGCTTTTTTGTTCTGGATCCGTCCAGTTCACTTCCCACAATCACCTGAAAATACTGAGCAATCCCGAAGTGTTCCAGAATCTGTTTGACATATACTTCCGGTTTGGAAGAGGCAACGCCAAGAATCTTGTCATTGATTTGAAGGATTTCCAGAAGCTGCGGAATCTTTGGATACAGTTCATTTTCAAAAATCCCTTTATCCGTATATCTTTCCCGATAGTACACGACAGCCTGTCCGGCTGTTTCCTGATCCATTCCATAATAATTCATAAATGATTCAAGCAGCGGAGGGCCTATAAATCTTCGCAGATTTTCCTGATTCTCTTCGATAATCCCAAGTTTTTCCAGTGCGTACTGCACACTTTTCATAATACCCTCTCCGGATTCTGTCAATGTTCCATCCAGATCAAATAATATTACCTGTGACATAAATTACATCCCGCTTTCCTATTACTATTTTAAAGCAAAATACTGATCAATGCCATTGGCGATTCCCTGAACCATACTGTCCTGATAAGATGCCGTCTGCATTCTGACATCTTCCTCCGGGTTCGTCATATATCCCAGTTCCACAATTGTTGCCGGAATGGTACACCAGTTCAGCCCACTCATCTCATCAGTCTGATAAACTCCCTGATTTTTCGCACCTGTAGCCTCACAAAATGCTTCAATTACCATCTGTGACAATTTTTGACATTCTTTAACAGTCTCACTGTCAATGTAGGGATTAGCCGATGTGGGCGACATTGTCAGTGCACCCGCAACTGATGGATTCTCCGAACCATTGGCATGAATTCTGATCAGTAAATCTGCTTCTGCATCTGCAGCAGCTTTCGCACGCTCCGCATTACTGATATTCACATCATTTGTTTCACGGATCATGTAAACCTCATATCCCCGGGCTTCCAGTTCATCACGCAGCTTCAGAGAGACGTCCAGATTCAGCTGATATTCTGGAACACCTGTGGTTCTCCCTGTTGTTCCAGAGGCAACCTTAGCCTTCATCTGTGAAGCCCCGGGGCCAATCGGTTCTTTTTCACTATTGCCCTTTCCCTGATGACCGGGATCTATGGCAATCTTTTTCCCATTGCTTTCAATATTCACTTCCTCCGGCTCCAGAATTTCCGGTTCTGCATCTGTCTCCATCACCACCGAATCCTCTGAATCCAATGGTGATTCTGTATTTTCCTGTACTCCTGTACCCGCTGCTTCATCCACGTCTGCAGCAGTATCATCATGTGATGTTTCCGCTTCCTCTGATGCCGCCTCATCGGAAACCCGTTTTTCCCGCTTTTCTGAGCTATTACCCTTTTGGAAATTGCGAATACCTGCCATGATCACAATTCCCAGTACAATCAATAGCAGCAGGCTCAACAGCAATAACATCCATTTCCATGGTCTGTTTCTTCTTCTCATCTATTTTAATCCTCACTTTTTCATTTCACGATAAAAGTGAATCTTACATTCTTTCCGGGGCTTCAAATCCCAACATATCAATACAGGATTCCAGAATATTCTTAACCAAAATCAGCAGACCGATATAAGATTTTTTCTGTGTTTCATTCTCCTCTGCAAGAATTCTTGTCTCATGATAAAAACTGTTAAATGCATTCGCCAGCTCATATATATAGGAACAAATTTTATGCGGGGCTTTTTCCTCAAAGGCATTCATAATCACACCATTGAACTTGGCTGCCTCCAGCATCAGTGCTTTTTCACTCTCACCTGCCGGTTTCTGAATCATAGTATCCATCAGATCTCCGCCCTCTTCCTGATAACGGTTGAGAATGGATTTGATACGAACTGTTGTATATAGGATATACGGTCCCGTATTTCCTTCGAAAGAAGTAAATCTTTCAATATCAAAAATATAATCCTTGGATGCCTGATTGGAAAGATCTCCGTACTTGATTGCTGCCAGACCAACGATCTGTGCAGTTGCTCTTGCATCTTCTTCTTTGATGCTTCGGTTATCCACAATTTTCTTATACATCTCATCACCGATCTCACGGATCAGATTTTCCAGACGCATCACGCCGCCATCTCTGGTCTTAAACGGTTTTCCGTCTTTTCCATTCATGGTTCCAAATCCAAGGAATGTCAGCTTCGTATCTTCTTTCACCATTCCTGCTTTTCTTGCGCAGCGGAATACCTGAATAAAATGCATCTCCTGACGTTTGTCAACCACGTACAGAATCTCATCCGGCTGATACTGTTCCATACGTTCCACGATGGTAGCCAGATCTGTGGTCGTATATAGTGCAGCACCATCTGACTTGAGAATCATACACGGAGGTACTTCCTTGGTATCAGTCTCTTCTTTTACATCTACCACAACAGCACCCTGATCCTCATAGGCAAGACCCTGCTCACGCAGATTCTGAACCATCGGTGCGATCGTATCCTGTACGTCCGACTCTCCATTCCACAGATCAAAATCCACATGCAGGTTCGCATAGTTCTTCTTCAAATCGGCAACAGATACCCGCAGAATATGCTTCCACAGTGCACGATATCCTCGATTTCCCATCTGCAGCTGATGAGTAGCCTCCAGAGCTTCCGCTTTATATTCCTCATCTTCTTTTGATTTTTTACTAGCCGCAGGATAGATTTCCTCCAACTCACTGATTGTAAACGGAGCTTCTTCCGGATATTCTCCTTCATAATCGTCCTGAAAATACACCAGTTCCGGAGAGCGCTTGCGCAGTTCTGTGATGATCAATCCCATCTGCAGACCCCAGTCTCCCAGATGTACATCACCGATCACCTCATGTCCAAGGAATCTTCCGATTCTCTTGATACTCTCACCAATAATTGCTGAACGCAGATGCCCCACATGTAACGGTTTTGCCACATTTGGTCCGCCATAATCAATCATAATCTTCTTTGGATGTGCTGCTTTTTCCACACCAAGATTCGCTGTCAGACACATAGCTGTCAGATACTGTGCCAGATAATTTCCTGACACTTTCAGATTAATAAATCCCGGATTCACTGCCTCTGCAGCTTCCAGTGCCTGACAGTCTGACAATTGCTCCACCACATCTTTTGCGATCATAATCGGTGCTTTTCTATATGCTTTTGCTGCAGCCATCGCACCATTGCACTGATACTCACAAAGATCCGGCCGATTAGACAACGTAACCTTCCCGTAAGCTGCATCATATCCGGCATTCTGAAATGCCGCTTTGACTTCATTCGATATTAAATCGAGTATTGTATTCATATTCTTTCCAGACTCCTTCTGTCATGTTTTGCGGGCTTAATCAATAACCTTAACCCGTGTATCATCTTATTATTATAACATTGAATTTGCGGAATGGCAATGAAACAAATTTATTCATTTTTTTCAAATTAATACTTGACTTTTGTATTGGCTTTTGATAAACTATCTAACTGTAGCGAGCAGTAACAACAAAGAAACTGCGGTAAGTGCTACAGATGCTGATGTGGCTCAGTCGGTAGAGCGTCGCCTTGGTAAGGCGGAGGTCACGGGTTCGATTCCCGTCATCAGCTTTTTTGTTGTCTAAAGGCTGCCATAATGGCAGCCTTTCTTATTGTACACGTTCCCAATTACTTAATGGATTATTGGTAGTAAAATTATATAATCTTCGATAAAGAATCCCATTAATAGTTTTATATTCCCAATCAATAAGGTCTACACGCATATTGGAAACACTTTTAATATTTTGTTCACTCATAGTAGATAATCCATAGCTTTTTTGAGGACTTTCAACTATTAATATCTGAGATAATAACAATGCAAAGAACAATATTTTCTTATTTTTCATCTTCAGGAACCTCCTTTAACCTATCATATACAGGAACACCTTTAAATGTTTCTAAAATATCAGACGTTGTACACACATACTTATTTTGCATATACAAATCATAACTATCACCATTTTTCACATAATATGTCTGTCCTTCTATGTCATAATATATTTGATTTCCGTTATCATCTGTTTTCTCATTCATATAGGAGGCTTCGAATACTACAGTAAAAGATGCACCAAACAAAAACAAAGACAACGTAGCACCCAACAAGGAAAACCTTTTTTCAGGTTGTTGTACAATATACTTTATTCGCTGCAAAATTGATTCTCTCGTGTAATTATCTGCCAAGGCAGAAATATGTCCTTGAAGTAATTCAGCAGGCTTAGTTAAGGTTTCCTGACTATAACGTAATGTTTTTGTTAAAGTCTGCATATATTGTGCTTTTTGCTCATCTCTCATTGTTTGTGTCAATTCATAATCAACCAACAATTCTTGTAGTTGATTCATGATAGGAAATGAAAATCTAGTCAGCAAAGGATTCCACCAATGTATTACAAGCAGAAAATCCATACATAGTTTAAAAGCAAAATCCTTGTGTTTATAATGGAGCATAGCACCAATGCCCCATATTATAATACAAATCTTCAATAACGTTATGTAAGTGGACCAATTACAAAAAGATTTTTAGTAAATAGGTTTTTCACAAAAGGAATTACTCGATACGAATAAATCGTTTTTGTAAGTCCAATTGAGTAAAATTCAATTGGCATAAAACCTCTAACCAAGATAAGTATAGAAAAAATAAACACATCCCAATCCCATATGCGACAACCGGGAGTTTTTCTTCATAACAAATGCAAGTAGTCCAATCAAAATACTGATAGATATCGAAGAAGAAATAAAAGAAGGTACTGTAATATCCATAATTCATTCCTTTCTTTTTTTATAATCCTTTATAATATTTTCCAACTCATTAACGAACTCCTCATCTACCATATCTGTCTGCAACAATGTAGAACAGAGATTCAAGGTATTTCTTTTCAACGAATGGTTTTGACTTATAGAATTCATAAATTTCTTTTGAAGTTCATATTCTTTTCTGGTAACGGCAGGTACATATGCTCGCCCAGTTCTAGTAACAGTACGACGAATTGAATCAACTTTCAGAAAACCCTTTTTCTCTAAAGCAACCAAAGCTTTTGCAACCGTATTCCGACTTAAAGATGGATCAATATGTAAAATATCAGAAATCAAACAAGGCTTTTCAGCATTCCAGATAATCTCCATGATTTTCCGTTCCTGTTCAAACAATTGATACATTACATAACCTCCTTTTTATTATAATGATAAATTATCAATATGTTTTTTGATTACCATGAGCTTTTTGCATAAATGCCATTGACATTACATAATTAATATGTGAATTTCAACCATTAATAAGCGGAAATTTTGTTCGAAGGTTTCAGTAAAAAAATAACAAGGGAGAGAATTTGAAATGCTTGATTTATTTTTTTCACACAAGATCTATGAGTCTGTTAAAAACAATTCTAACTGTAAAAACAAGTTTCTGTCATTCTACCTCAGGCAGGCACTCTTCCTGGCTGTCACCATCGGCATTTTGTTTTTACTGCTGATTGTTTTCACTGGTAAGTTACAGCGTTTTCAGGCTATTTTGCTGGCATTGGTCTGGCTGGTTATTTCTCTGGTCAGCCCATTGCTGTTGTACATAGCCGTAAAGAAAATGAGCTGAATCGTTACTCAAATCATATAACTGCCGCACCTGCAATAAACTTATCGCAGGTGCGGCAGTTTCTTTGCCTCACTGATGTGTCTGCAGCCATTTCATCGCACTGTATGCATAGATTGCACTTCCCAGTGGAAGGATATCTTCATTGAATACTACGCACTCGTTATGCATGGGTTTTCCGAACAATTCATTTTCCTGTGGGATACCCGCTCCCACCAGCAGATAACTGCAGGGAATTTCGTAGGTATAGGAAGCGAAATCTTCCGATCCCATTCCTCCCTGTTCAAACACTATGACTTTCGAAGGGTCAACCAGTTCACCCACATATCCGGCCATTTCTTTTACCATTTCTTTGTCGTTGATCAGCGGCGGTGCGGAAGCGATCTCGGTAACTTCTGCTTCCCCTCGGAATAACGCTGCGGTCTGTGTGGAAATATCCTCTATTCTTTGAAAAATCTGTTCCGACAGTTCTCTGTCCAAAGTACGGATTGTTCCTTCCATCACCACTTCGCCCGGGATAATGTTCGGAGCTTTGCCGCCCACAAATTTTCCAATCGTCACAACTGCCGGTTTTGTCGGTGCAACTTCACGGGCAATGATTTCCTGCAGTGACAAATAAATGTGTGTAGCTATGTTAATCGGATCTACTCCTGTCTCGGGCATGGCACCGTGACAGCCGGTTCCCTTAACCTGAATACGGAACAACGTGCATCCGGCCATGCAGGTTCCCATACCGCAAAGCACCATGCCGGAAGGCGTGCCGGAATTTACATGCAAAGCAAGACCTGCGTCCACCGAAGGATTTTCCAGAACACCTGCATTTAACATGGCTTTTGCTCCTGTAAATCCTTCCTCATCCGGCTGAAAAACCAGTTTCACCTTGCCTTCGATTTCTTCCCGATGCTCCATCAGTAATTTGGCTGCCCCCAGAAGCATGGTGGCATGCATATCATGCCCGCAGGCATGCATCTTTCCATTTTCAGAAGCAAAAGACACTGGTGCTTTTTCCTGAATCGACAACGCATCCATATCCGCACGCAGCAAAATAGTTTTTCCGGGTTTTCCACCCTCCAAAGTGGCCACAATGCCGCTTTCACAGATTTCCTCCGGCTGATAGCCGTATTCCTGCAGCTTTTTCATAACAAATTCTTTTGTTTGCGGCAGGGAAGGACCTACTTCCGGATTCTCATGAATCGTCCTGCGAATCTGCAAAAGTTCTTCTTTTAACTGTTCAGCCGCTTCTAATATTATATTTTTCATCCTGTCTACCTTCTTTTTACATTCTTTTTAGTATGCGGAAATATCTCCTGTCCACTTCGATATACCCCTCGTCCCTCAGCTTACCGATCTCCGCCGACATTGCACTCCGCTCCACACCCAGATAATCTGCCAGTGACTGGCGGTCACAGGGAATGGTAAATGAATTGCTCCCATGTTCCTTAGCCTGCAGCAGCAGATAAGCCATGAGTTTTTCTTTCGTGGTTTTCTTTGATGTAAGTTCAATCTTCTGATTCAACAACAGGTTTTTCTCTGCCACGTTGCGGAGAAGATTACGGATCAAAGTACTGTGAAAAGCACACCCGTTGCTGCAGATTCCCAGGATTCGTCTGCAGTCCAGAAGCATTACCGTGGTATCCTCCCTGGCATAAACGCCGACCGGAAAAAATCTTACAGATGAGCAGGAAAATGCTTCCCCAAACATCTGCGGCGGTGTAATCGTTGCCAGGATACTTCGATTACCGTAATAATCATCCCTCACAATCTGTACACAGCCATTCAGAACCACACCAACCATATCCGCAGAATCCCCTTCACGGAAAATCATCTCACCTTTCCGATAACTTTTCCTCTGTACCTTCAGGCACTGCAGCATTGTCAGCAGATTTTCCTGGGAAATCCCCTCAAACAGTGGTATTTTTGTCAAAATTTCTTCATAGGACTTCATCACACGCTCCTTGTTGGATTTCCAACATACTTTTGTTTTACAGTATACTATACTTTACTTAACCGGTCAACCAATGCAACGCTTTCAAGTCCGGTTTTACCGAAAAATAACAAGGAGGAACTTTTTATGGATACAAAAATGTTTTGTTTTCAGTGTGAACAGACCGCAGGATGTCATGCCTGTACAGGAAATGCCGGCGTATGCGGCAAAAAATCTGACACTGCCGCCCTGCAGGATCAACTGACTGCTGCTTTGATTGACCTGGCAAGAGCTGCCGAAGGCAATGAACACCTGCTTACATCTGCAGTGGACCGTCTGGTCATCAGAGCACTGTTCTCCACACTGACCAACGTCAATTTCAACAATGACTCACTTTCCACTATGATTTGCGAGGTAAATTACGTCCGGGAACAGATTGCACCCGACTGTATCCTCTGTACAGAACCATGTGGAAAAAGAGACTCTTACGACATGAGTAGTCTCTGGGATGCCCCTGAGGATATTCGTTCCCTGAAATCACTGATTTTATTCGGTATCCGCGGAGTTGCCGCCTATGCCTATCATGCAGATGTACTGGGATTTTCAAATGAAGAAGTAAACCATTTTCTCTATAAAGCACTGTATGCTGTGGGCTCAGACTGGGAAATGGAAGAGTTGCTTCCAGTTGTTCTGGAAGTCGGAGAAAAGAATCTGAAATGTCTGGAACTGCTAGATCAGGCCAATACAAAGTCCTACGGCACACCGGAACCTGCAGCGGTATCTCTGACTGTAGAAAAAGGCCCATTTATCGTCATCACCGGACATGACCTTTGTGATCTGAAACAGCTTCTGGAACAGACAAAAGATAAAGGCATCAACATTTATACCCATGGAGAAATGCTCCCCGCCCATGCTTACCCGGAACTGAAAAAATATCCTCATCTGAAAGGAAATTTCGGAACTGCATGGCAGAATCAGCAGAAAGAATTTGCAGATATTCCGGCACCCGTAGTATTTACCACCAACTGCCTGATGCCTCCGAAAGCCAGCTACGCAGACCGCGTATTTACTACAGCAGTGGTATCTTATCCGGAAATTTCTCACATCGGGGAAGATAAAGATTTTACTCCGGTAATTGAAAAAGCCCTGGCACTGGGCGGATATGAACAGGATATGGAATTTACCGGAATCAACGGCGGACATACCGTCATGACCGGTTTTTCTCACGGCACCGTGCTTTCTGTTGCCGATACCGTCATTGACGCTGTCAAATCCGGTGCCATCCGTCATTTCTTCCTGGTAGGCGGCTGTGATGGTGCCAGACCCGGAAGAAATTACTACACAGAATTTGTCAGACAGACCCCTGACGATACCGTAGTCCTCACTCTCGCCTGCGGCAAATACCGCTTCAACGATATGGACCTGGGAACCATCGGAGGACTGCCCCGCCTGATGGATATGGGCCAGTGTAACGATGCCTACAGCGCCATCCGGGTAGCCGTTGCTCTGGCAGAAGCATTTTCCTGCGATGTCAACGAGCTGCCCCTGTCCATGGTACTATCCTGGTACGAACAGAAAGCGGTCTGCATCCTGCTGACTCTGCTGCATCTGGGAATCCGCAACATTTATATCGGACCAACCCTGCCTGCATTCCTCTCGCCGAATGTGCTGGCATTGCTGGTGGAAAAATACAACCTGCATCCTATCAGCACACCGGAAGAAGACATGGCACAAATGCTGAAATAGGGGTGACTAGGGGACGGGTTCATAGACACTTTTCGTGTCTATGAACCCGTCCCCTAGTCACCCCGTCACCCCCAGTCACCCTTATATTCCCAGCAATTCCACCATTTCTTTATGCGGACGTTCTGGCCTGGACTCATAAATATCAATATAGTTCTGATCACCGCTTCTGTCCTGAAAGGCAGGAAACAAAAATCCCCACTCGGGTTTTCCCGGCTCATAGTCCCCGGTCACAGGGCAGACGGCACAAATCAGATATTCATACACTTCTTCTGATTCACCCAGGCGCTCATGATCCGCAGCTTTTACCGGCACATCATACCGGTCATGAAAAACATATACGGCATAATCATGATAAGAATGGTACTTTTCCGCCACCAACTCATAGAAAGTGTCCAGCAGTGCATCATTTTTCAGCCCGCAGGTCTTGATTCCCATCAGAAGCTGCCACACGCTTCCCGCTTTCATAGCTGCCTCCGGGATACGATATCTTCGCAGGTTTTCGTTTGTCCGGGAAAATGGAATCGTCTTGGCAATTGCCAGATTCTTTTCTTTCTCTCCTGTGGAAAGATTCAGGAAATTCGTATTGAAGGTTCCATCTATTTCTCCATCTGCATCCATATAGCTTCCGGCGATTCTTGTCATTGATGTTCTGGCGACCGTCATACGACGGGTCAGTTCCAACATATCTTCTCTGTTTATCATCCTTTTAACCATCCTGTCTTTTCATCCCCACACGTTCTTTTACTTTCATCCGGATTCTCTGCAGGGCATTATCAATGGATTTGGGAGTTTTCCCCATCTTATCAGCTATTGTCAGATAGTTATCCCCATCCAGATACATATCCAGCACCTGATTTTCAAATTTACTCAGCTGATTCCGGATCTTACTCTCCAAATGAGCAGCATTTTCCTGCGCAATCACGATATTCTCCGGACTTTGCTGCAGCATGGTACGAACCTCATTTTCCCACTCCTCACTGCTCATGGAGACATACGAATTCAGCGGCTGATGTTTCTGACGATTGGACGACTGGATGGCATGATACATCTGCCGATCCACACAGAGCTGTGCAAATGTCCGAAAGGATGCATCTTTTTCTGCGTGATAATCTCTCACAGCCTTAAACAATCCAATCATTCCTTCCTGAATCAGATCATCCTGTTCGCCGCCCACCAGATACAGCACGCGGGCTTTCTGGCGGACCATGGATTTGTACTTATCAATCAGATAATCCATGACCTCCGGCTCTCCCTGACGAAGCTTTGCAATCAATTCTTCATCCGTATATTGCGAAAAGTCTTTTATCATAAGCCTCCTACCCGCGCTGACGGGAAATCTCAAAAGCAAGGATTCCTGCTGCCACAGAAGCATTTAAAGAATCAATATCGCCTTTCATCGGTATAGATGCCACAAAATCACAGTTTTCCTTAACCAACCGGCTGACGCCCTCTCCTTCATTGCCGATGACCAAACCTATAGGACCTTTCAGATCCAAATCATAGTATGAGGTTCCTCCCATATCGGCACACACAAACCACATACCTTCTTTTTTCAGATCTTCAATAGCCGTTTTTAGATTTGTCACTTTTGCTACCGGTGTATAATTCAGGGCACCGGCAGAGGTTCTGGCAACCGTAGCAGTCAGGCCTGCCGCTCTCCGTTTGGGGATGATCACACCGTGTGCACCGGCAAGATTGGCGGTTCGGATGATGGCTCCCAGATTATGTGGATCTTCAATATTATCCAGAAGAATAATAAATGGCGGCTCGCCTTTTTTTCTTGCATTTTCCAGAATATCTTCCACTTCCACATACTCATAGGAAGCGGCAACTGCAATCACACCCTGATGTTTTCCAGTCTCAGAAAGCTGATCCAGCCGTTCTTTTTTCACATAATTGATAATCGTATCATGTTTTTTTGCTTCCCGGGCAATGGTACGCACGGGACCATCCTGACATCCATCCAGAATATATAATTTATCAATAGTTTTTCCAGAACGAAATGCTTCCAGAACCGCATTTCTTCCTTCGATTTTATTTTCCGTCATCCAATGCCTCCATTCCGATTTTAATCAAATCTATCATGCGAAAATGCTGACCCGTCAGATACAGGTATCCCATCACCGCCTCAAACCCGGTAGCACGGCGATATTCGCCGGTGGTTGCATTTTTCGCCGTTGTGTAGGACTTCGCATTTCTTCCTCTTTTGTATACAGCTTCTTCTTCCGGAGTAAATAAAGGTTCCAGCGTCTCGATCATTTTGGACTGAGCCGGGGCTTTTACCAGGCGGCTGGCATGCTTATGCAGCTTATTGGCCTGGCGGTTTCCCTGTTCCACCAGAATTGTCCGGATATACAGCTCATAGATTCCATCTCCGATATAGGCCAGTGTCAGCGGGGAATAAGAACGAATATTCTGCTTTTCCAGATGAAACTGTTCCATCAGATACTTTATGCTCTCTTCCATTTTACGCCCTCTCTGGTGTCTTCCAGAATAATGCCCTGTGCCAGAAGCTGGTCACGGATTTCATCCGCACGTTTAAAATTTCTCGCCTTTCTTGCGGTCTGACGTTCTGCAATCAGATTTTCGATCTCAGCATCCAAATTATCTTCTTTTTTATCAACAAGCAGACCAAGGATATCACTGAGAGAAATAATCTCATCCTTTACTGTTTTAATGAATTCTGCTGATGAAGCTTCCCCTGAATGGGTATTGGCAAATTTCACCAGTTCAAAAATGGCGGATACCGCATCTGCAGTATTCAGGTCATCATCCATGGCTTCCTCAAACTTCTGTCTGTACACTGCCATTTCTTTCAGCAGTTCTTTTTCTTCCTCTGTCACATTTGCCGTTTTAGCGGTCTCTTCCAGATGCTTCAGATTAGAAACAGCTGTCACGATTCTTTCCAGTGCATTTTTAGAGGATTCCATAATTTCCCGGCTGAAATTGATCGGGCTTCTGTAATGTGCACTCAGCATGAAGAAACGAAGTACCTGCAGATCATACTGCTCTCCGATTTCTCTTACAGTAAAGAAGTTCCCCAGCGATTTGGACATCTTACGATTGTCAATATTCAAGAATCCATTATGCAGCCAGTAGCGAGCAAAAATCTTGCCATTGCAGCACTCACTCTGTGCAATTTCATTCTCATGATGCGGGAAAATCAAATCCTCTCCGCCGGCATGAATATCGATTTCCTCGCCCAGATATTTTTTTGACATGACAGAGCATTCAATATGCCAGCCTGGACGTCCCTCACCCCATGGTGATACCCAGAAAGGTTCTCCTTCTTTTTTCGGTTTCCACAGTACAAAATCCAGCGGATCCTCTTTCTGATCTTCGCCGGACACCAGCAGGGAACGATTGCCGGAACGCAGGTCATCCAGATTCTTGTGAGATAATTTCCCGTATTCATTGAATTTTCTGGTACGGAAATATACAGTTCCATCCACAGGATATGCATAACCCTTTTCAATCAATGTCTCAATCATCTCGATCATACCATCAATTTCCTCAGTAGCCTTCGGATGGGTGGTGGCAGGCTTCACATTCATATCTGCCATATCTTTTTTGCATTCTTTGATATAACGCTCCGAAATCTCTTCTGCCGGAACACCCTCTTCCAGAGACTTCTTGATGATTTTATCGTCCACATCAGTAAAATTGGAAACAAAATTCACCTCATATCCCTTGTACTCCATATAGCGGCGTGCTGTATCAAAAACAATCATGGGACGGGCATTTCCAATGTGAATAAAATTGTATACGGTAGGACCGCACACATACATTTTTACCTTTCCCTCCTCCAGAGGAATAAATTCTTCTTTTCTCTTAGTCAGTGTATTATACAGTTTCATAACAATCTCCTTTCTGCTGTTGTCTATCTAATTACTATTCTTCACTATTACCCTTTGTTTCACTGGTAAGAAATCGTAACTTCTTCTCCAGTTCCAACACACGGTTGGTAAGTTCTGTATTCTCCTTCTGAAGAACACGGATATCATCCCGCACCGGATCCGGCAAATGTCCGTGATCCATGCTGGTCCGGGGTATCTTGACATTTTTCTGTCGAACAACCCTGCCCGGAATACCTACCACTGTACAGTTGGGAGGTACTTCCTCTATAACCACAGAACCGGCTCCTATTTTCGAGTTAGCTCCTATGGTAAACGATCCAATAATCTTCGCCCCGGCACTTACCATCACATTATCCTCCAGTGTAGGGTGCCTCTTTCCGGTTTCCTTTCCGTTACCCCCCAGGGTAACCCCCTGATACAGAGTAACATTGTCACCGATAATTGTCGTCTCACCAATGATTACACCACTTCCATGGTCAATGAAGAGACCCTTCCCGATCGTAGCTCCCGGATGAATCTCAATTCCGGTCTTTCTTGCTGCTCTCTGAGAAATCCAGCGTGCCAGAAAATAGTGACCCTTCAGATAAAGCTTGTGTGCTTTTCTGTACTGAATCATAACCCGGAAACTGGGATACAGCAATACCTCCCATGGTGTCTTGATAGCAGGATCTCGCTCCTGTATCACCTGAAATTCTTCTTTTAAATGTTTGAAAAAGCTCATAGAGAATCCTCTTTTCTAAAAGATAAAAACGGATTACTTCATCCAAGAGACGAAGTAATCCGCGGTTCCACTCTCATTAAAGACTCCGCACTTCACAACGGACGCCTTTCACTCATGCACATAACGCGTGCCCGCGTATCCGGCTAAAGGACATCGTCCGTTCACCGAATCTGCTCCCGGATGCACTTCACTGCCTACTTCCCGGAATGGCTTCCAGCCGATGACCATCCCTCTCTGTGTTCCATATGACAGATACTCTTTCCGTTCACTGCATTTCAACATCTTTAACTGTTACTTAGTTTATGCAAAAAAAAGGCTTTTGTCAACCTCTTTCAAGGTAATATTGAAATTCTGTCCGGGGTGCGGTATCATTAAGTATACTTTTATAAATGAAACGGAGAATGGATGATGATTAGAGTAGGAATGGGTTATGATGTTCACAAACTGACGGAAGGGAGAGATTTGGTTCTGGGCGGTGTTACGATTCCCTGGGAGCTGGGGCTTCTGGGACATTCGGATGCGGACGTGGTAGTACATGCCATTATGGATGCTATCCTTGGAGCTGCAGCACTTCGTGATATCGGAAGACATTTTCCAGATACAGACCCACAGTATAAAGGGATTTCCAGTATTCTTTTGTTAAAAAAAGTGGGAGAACTACTGAAAGAGAAAGGATACCGCATTGTGAATCTGGATGCGACCATTATTGCTCAGAAGCCTAAACTGCTTCCCTATATTGATACTATGATTAAAAATGTCGCAGAGGCACTTGAAATCGGAGAAGATCAGGTAAATATCAAAGCGACCACGGAAGAAGGACTCGGATTTACCGGTACACTACAGGGAATATCCAGTCAGGCTATCTGTGCTATCTGTCCGCTGGACGAATGAATCGCGGGGCATTTACCATCAGGATTTAACTGCCCGGAAATTGGAAGCCAAAATTTCCGGGCAGTATTACAATTTAACTTTGACTAACTCACCTTGAGTTATGTTTTACAACCTTTTTTCTCTGTCGGCCATTCCTACAGTTTCATATGCCGAACCATCAGCATCCAACAACCAGCAAGCAACGCCTTTGGATAGCTATGGCACCAAGACGCATTTAAAAGGAGATTCCTGGGACCTAAAAATCACACCTAGTGTATCCCCATTGCTTTCTCAAACGATTAATTTCATTACTATCATAATGATATAATGCTACTAGCTTTTTAAGGGTATGCTCTGGCAATACAGCCAACATATCCAGATTATCAAAATAATATTTCAAGACATATTCCTTTTCTTCTAATAAAATTAATTTCTTTTGAACATTAATCTCCAATTGGGTCATTAATTCATTTGGCGTTCTTTCTTCATATTCAAAACAATCTGTTAATACATCTTCATCATATTCTGTTTCTTGAATCTGATATTTCCCTAAATCTGCATCAGCCTCTTGTGTAAAAAGAAATCTATCTAAACTGTAACCATCTACCTGAAAATTTTGACATATTTTTTCAAAAAGTGCTTGACATTTCTCCCATTTTTTTATATACTAGTCAAGCAGGTTGCGGTTAGCGACTTTAAGATATGGCGAGATAGCTCAGTTGGCTAGAGCACACGGTTCAT
>JALERM010000059.1 GCA_022764165.1 Eubacterium sp.
TTTTTCACACCGTACCATGCGGTACTGTGCGCTTATGCGGTATTAGCAGTCATTTCTGACTGTTATCCCCCTGTGTGAGGCAGGTTACCCACGCGTTACTCACCCGTCCGCCGCTCAGTCACCCTTCTGTCCGAAAACTTCCAGGTGCTTCGCTCGACTTGCATGTGTTAAGCACGCCGCCAGCGTTCATCCTGAGCCAGGATCAAACTCTCTAAATAAAGGTTTGCTCCAGTTCAAAATTTAGCTTGGCTAATTTATCCCTTTTACTGTTTTAAGGATCTTTCGATCGTTTGTTTTTATGATTTTAAAAGAACTTTCGAGGAATGTGTTTCACTGTTCAGTTATCAATGTTCATCGCTGTCTCAGACAGCTTTGATATTTTATCATGTTGTTTTCTGTTTGTCAAGAACTTTTTTTAAGTTCTTTTATTTTAATCCTCTCAGAAGCAACTTTGACATCATATCAATTTTCTTTTAGAATGTCAATACCTTTTTTGAAGTTTTTTCAATCGGTTTAACATCCAACGGAGAAGGAGGGATTTGAACCCTCGCGCCGCTACTAACGACCTACTCCCTTTCCAGGGGAGCCCCTTCAGCCACTTGGGTACTTCTCCAAAATGCCTAAATCTTTTCAAAACGGAGAGGGTGGGATTCGAACCCACGCGCCCTTTCGGACAAACGGTTTTCAAGACCGCCTCGTTATGACCACTTCGATACCTCTCCATATCTGTTTGGTGGTCTGCGCCCGTCTCACTCAGAGACAATTGGTAGTTTACCACCGAATTTTCCATTTGTCAACAACTTTTTTACATTTTTTTCACTTTTAATTTTTCACACCAGAGAGTTTCCGTTCAGGTAATCAGTATTCTGTGTCTAACTATTCATTCATAGGCTCAAATGATTGTTATTTTGGTTTCCGTCCTGCCTTTTTTTGCTTTGGGTAAGCTTCGTTTCTTGGTTTTCACATTTTCATCCTACCAAATAAGAAGAAATGTAGGCTGATAATCCCAGAAACAAATAATATAGCCTACGAAAATCAAAAAAAGATAGGAGGGAAATCAGAACAACAACCATTAGAGCCTATCGAAAACAAAAAAGGTAGGAGGAAAACCCGAAAACTAATCAATGAAGCCTACCCAAAAATAAAAGGCAGGACAGAAGGCCACATAACAACTATTTAAACCTGACAGAAACGGTATGACATGAGATGGTGCCATATAACTACTAATCCAGAAATGCCTCTGCAATCCTAAGATCTTCAGGCGTAGTAATCTTAATGTTCTGATAGGATCCTTCATACAGTTTTACCGCGTGGCTGCCGTATTGTTCTACCACCATCGCATCGTCGGTAATTCCGCCACAGTCTCCCTGTAATGCTTTTTCATAGGCTCCGGCCACCAGAGGATAAGAGAATATCTGTGGTGTCTGCACATTCCATACATATCTTCTGTCAGGAGTTGACTGTACCATATGTTCCTCATTTACTATTTTAACCGTATCCTTGGAAGGCATTCCCGCTGCACATGCATCAGAATCTTTCACACAGGCTAACCCACGCACCAGTATCTCCTCCGTCACAAAAGGTCTTGCTCCATCATGGATAAAGACATAATCTGTCCCCTTACATTGCAGAAGTCCGTTGTATACCGAGTGGTATCTTTCTTTTCCACCAGCTATTACTGCACTGACTTTTGAAAATCCGTACTCTTCTACAATATTCTGTTTACAGTAGTCAATTTCTGTTTCTCCTGTCACAAGTATAATGTCATCCATCCAGAGACAGTCCTGAAAACACTTCAAAGCATAATATAACACAGGATACTCTCGTATATGCAGAAATTGTTTCTGAACTTTACTGTTCATTCTTTTTCCCTGGCCTGCAGCCAGTACAATTGCTGTACACTTCATAACATATACCTCCCATCAGCGTTCTCCCAGTTTCAGATTTGGCACTGCATTCAAATCCAGACCATGTCTGACGCCCTTCTGATATTCATAATAAGCCGCAACACCAATCATAGCCGCATTATCCGTACAGAAAATGGGAGACGGGTAATAGAACTGAATGCCCTGCCGCTCGCACGCTTCCTGCATGGCATGTCTCAGGCTTCCATTCGAGGCAACGCCTCCGGCAATTGCCAGTTTGTCCATTTTATATTCTTTTGCCGCCTTCACGGCTTTTTCTGTCAAAGTATCCACTACTGCTTTCTGGAAAGAAGCGGCAATATCCGCTTCGCAGATACTTTCTCCCTGCATTTTGCACCGATTGATATGGTTCAGTACAGCCGATTTTACTCCGCTGAAGCTGAAATCATAGGGGCCATTTTCAAGTTTCGCTTTCGGAAATACGATTGCGTCTGCATTTCCTTCTTTTGACAGTTTATCGATCTTAGGTCCTCCAGGATAACCAAGTCCGATTGCACGAGCCACTTTATCAAACGCTTCACCTGCAGCATCGTCCCTGGTTCTTCCCAAAATCTCGAATTCACCATAATCTTTTACAATCACCAGATGAGTATGTCCACCGGAAACAATCAGACACATAAACGGCGGTTCCAGATCCAGATGTTCAATATAATTTGCAGAAACATGACCTTCTATATGATGCACCCCTACCAGAGGAAGTTTTTTTGCATAACTGATAGCCTTCGCTTCGGCCACTCCCACCAGAAGTGCACCTACCAACCCAGGTCCATAAGTTACTCCTATCGCATCCAGGTCATCCAGGGTTACTCCTGCCTGATCGAGTGCCTCTTCTATTACCTGATTGATTTTTTCTATATGTTTTCTGGAGGCAATCTCCGGCACAACACCTCCATACAGTTTATGCAGTTCAATCTGGGAAGAAATGACATTTGACAGAATTGTCCTTCCGTTTTTCACTACAGATGCTGCTGTTTCATCACATGAACTTTCTATTGCAAGAATCAATACATCCTTTTCACTCATTTTCATCCTCCTCAAATAAGAGATCTACACTCTTACCATCTTTTCCCACATAAGCATCCGGAAAAATCTCCCGGACTGTCTTCAAATATTCTTCCGGATGAACCAGAGAGGGGCTGAAGTGGGTCAGCCACATTTCTTTTACTTTTGCATCACGGGCAACTGCCGCCGCCTCTTTCATGGTCATGTGTTTGTATTCCCTTGCTTTCGCCTCTTTTTCAGGATCTCCATACATTCCTTCACAGATCAGAATGTCGGATTCTGCGGCATGACTGACCAGAGAAGCTGTCGGCCTCGTGTCTGTACAATAGGTCAGTTTTATCCCTTTACGATCTGGTCCCAGCACCATATTCGGTGTGTATATCTTTCCGTCCGCCTCAATTGTTTCTCCCTTCTGCAGGGGATTCCAAAACTTCAGTGGAATGTCATTTTCTCTTGCACGCTCCACAGAAAACTTGCCGGTTCTGTGGATCTGTATGGTATAGCCATAGCAAAGAACATTGTGATTTACGCGAAACGCTGTTATTTCATACCCGTTCACGCGAAATGTTTCTTCCGGACCATTGATTTCTTTCATAATAATCGGAAAAGGCAATTCCGGGGCTATCATCCGAAGTGCATTTACTACTTTTTCCAGCCCTTTGGGGCCAATCAGAGTCAACGGCTCTTTTCTCTCTGCATTTCCCATGGTCAGAAGCATACCCGGAAGACCGCTGATATGATCTGCGTGATAATGAGTAAAACAAATCACATCTATCGGCTTAAAACTCCATCCTTTTGTTTTTACTGCCACCTGTGTTCCTTCTCCACAGTCAATCATCAAACTGCTTCCATTATATCTCGTCATAAGTGAAGTCAGGTAACGATGCGGCAGCGGCATCATTCCTCCGGTTCCCAACAAACATATATCTAACATAAATCTCCCTCTACAGTAACTCCGTTCTTTGTCTGATATGAACAGGTATCCTGAACTGCTGAATTAAATGATTATAGCATGTTTCGCACAGGTGAAAACGATGACTTTCACCATCTCTGGAAGAAAAATATCCCCAGTCAACCTCCACGGTACACACCCCTTCTTTAACAATTCCCTGTTCCATCTTTAGTTCACGGCCACACTGATTGCAGCATATTCTGGTATCCTTCTCTTTCTTGTACATTATCCTGTCCTCCTGAAATTCTCTGCGTTTCTTTATGATTTATGATTACGCCACGCCAGATACAAATAGATTTCCAGCATTCGCCGCTTTCGAAACCCTGTATCATCATACCAGAACCGCAAAGCAATTCCCACTGGAAATGCATGGAATACCACTTAAACACATTAAGATTCCCGCATCATCACCAATGCGTCTTCTCCCAATTCCTCATAATAATTTTTGCGGATTCCCGTCTGTACAAATCCAGATTTTTTATATAAATGAATGGCCCCCGGATTGCCTGCTCTGACTTCCAGAAACAGGCGTGTCACTCCCCGGTCCGCTGCCGTCCGGATCAGCTCGTCCATCAGCATACTCCCAATCCCCTGATTCTGAGTTTTTTTAGCAACGGCTACTTTTACAACATCGCCTTCATCCATAACAGAGACAATGCCGCAGTATCCAAGCACATGATTCTCTTCTTCCGCCACAAGAAACAGAGTATCTTCGCGGATGAGAAACGTAAACAGGCCTGTTTCTGTCCAGGGATGGACAAAGTTCTCATTTTCAATCTCCATCACAGCTTCCATGTCATCCATCTGCATCTGTCTAATCTGCACCATGTTTTCCTGCCTCTCTTTCTGTGCGTTCTCTCTCTGCCTGAGATACCCTGAGATATTCCGGCTGATGTTCCCGGGCACTTTCTGTCTTTCCTTCCGAAAAATATATTTCGCCCAGTGCAGCAACCGCTCCGGCTCTCTGTTTATTCAGATGTACCGGTGCAAAAGAAACCGGTATACTGAGAAGCTGCATCAGTAAATCTTTATATACTGCAACACCGTCTCCGAGAAATGTCACCTGTTCTCCCAATGTATTCAATTCCTGTGCCAACGCTTCCACACCAATCGCCATCTGATCTTTGACTGTCACCATCCGGTGATTTTCAAATCTGTACATTCCCGTGTACACCTGATTCCTTCTTGCGTCCATAATCGGACACACCAGGCCTGGAACATCGTAGAGATTATATGCCAGTGCTTCTACCGTCGGCACGGCAATCAGTGGTTTTTTCAAAGCAAGGCCAAGTCCTTTCGCTGTGGCTGAACCGATACGCAGACCGGTAAAAGACCCCGGACCGGCAGCTACTGCTATCGCATCTACAGTCTCCAGATCCAGCTCAATCATGCGGGCAATCTCATCCAGCATAGGGAGCAAAGTCTGTGAATGTGTTTTTTTATAATTTACAGTATATTCGGCCAGAAGATTTTCATCCTGCACCAGAGCTACGGATGCCACCAGGCCTGAACTGTCAAGTGCCAATATTTTCATTCTTTTATCATTCCTTCCCATCCGGTTATCGTGATCCGCCGATAATCAAATCCTTTTTCCAGATCTTTTTCAATCGTCACCTGAATGGTATGATCCGGCAGCAATTCTTCAATCAGGTTCGCCCATTCGATCATACAGACTCCCTGTCCAAAAAAATAATCATCATACCCTATTTCTTCCATTTCCTCTATATCACCGATGCGGTAGACATCGAAATGATAAAACGGCAGGCGCCCCTCCAGGTATTCCTGCACAATTGTAAACGTAGGACTGCTGATCGGTTCTTCTATCCCAAGTCCCTTTGCCACCCCTTGAGTAAATACTGTCTTACCTACTCCGAGATCGCCTGTCAAAGTATAAATCTGCCCGGGCTTTGCTGCTTTTCCCAGCTTTTCACCCAATGCAAATGTCTCTCTGTCACTGCAGGTTTCTATTATCATTTTTCATTTCTCCTGTCTGTTCCATACTTTCGACACAGTATATCACACTCAAACTTTTCACGCAATCCATCAGTATCACATTTATTTCTTGCACCTTTCTTCCTGACATATTATAATGTAGGAGCAAAAGTATTTTAATCCTATGGATACACGGATTTCTCCGCACTTTGTGCTCTCGAAATCCAAATCAATAAGAAATCAATAAGAAAAGGAGAGATTTCCTAATGGCAAATCCAATAATTACTATTACAATGGAAAATGGCGATGTGATGAAAGCCGAACTTTATCCGGAAATTGCGCCGAATACAGTTAACAACTTTATCAGTCTTGTAAAAAAAGGATTCTATAACGGACGTATTTTTCACCGTGTCATTCCAGGTTTTATGATTCAGGGAGGTTGTCCGGACGGAACCGGAATGGGTGGTCCGGGATACTCCATCAAGGGAGAATTTGCTCAGAATGGTTTTAAAAATGATCTGAAGCATACCCCGGGCGTTCTGTCTATGGCAAGAGCAATGCATCCGGATTCCGCAGGAAGCCAGTTTTTTATCATGCATAAGACATCTCCGCATCTGGATGGTGCTTATGCCGCTTTCGGTAAAGTAACAGAGGGACTTGATGTTGTAGATAAAATCGCAGCGGTTCCAACTGATTTCAGAGACAGACCGCTGGAAAATCAGGTAATCGCCACGATTACCGTTGATACCATGGGAGCAGACTATCCGGAACCCGAAACTGTATAATTATTAACGAGAGCAGTCCTATGACTGCTCTTTGTTATCCCCGCAGTTCTTCTCCCATCAGAACATTTCCATTCAGTACAGCATAATACAATTTTTCAGTCACTTCTGTGATTACCTTTCCATTGGTGGCCTCTACCAGTTCCGCCTGTATTTTCTCTACTTCACCGACCGGCAGAATGATACGCAGAACGACTTTATCGGTATACTCCGATTCCAGAACCGGAATTTTTTTCTCACCGATCAGATACTGGATTTTCCCCAGACCGTTATAATCTGTTTCAATCTGCAAAATGGCCCCATATATTTTTTCTATAATGTCACTTTGGGCCAGCCCCTCCTGTACTGCCCGGGAATATGCTCTCACAAGTCCGCCGGTACCAAGCAGAGTTCCACCAAAATATCTGGTCACAACCACCGCTGTGTTATATAGATTTTCTCCCAAAAGAACATCCAGCATCGGTCTTCCTGCCGTACCTCCCGGTTCCCCGTCATCACTGCAGCGTACCAGTTCTCTTCTCTCCCCAATAACATACGCATAGCAGTTATGCGTAGCATTCCAGTATTTCTTCCGCATCTCTTCAATAAATGCCAGTGCTTCCTCTTCGGACTCCACCAGCCTTACAGTTGCTATGAATCTGGACTTTTTTTCAATAATTTCGCCTTCACTTCCGCGATAAACGGTTTTATAACATTCCAACATGGCAATATCCTCCTGTACATTTATTATAGGGATATCACCGTATTTTCGCAAGAAAAATGTGAGTTACTGTTCACTCAGCGACCAGTAATAAATGTGAATTTTTCATGACTATTGATTTGGGGCTTTCCATAAAAAACGGATTTTGCTATAATAGGGACTAACAAAGGAGGTACCTACATGAATTTTGGAAAAAGTTCCACGCAAAAAAAGCGAAAGAATCTTACCTCCGCCACATCCCGCATGGGAAATCTGGCAGGGGTTACTTTTTTACGCATACTGTTTCTCAGTTTTGCAGCCGTGTGTGTCATCATTGCATGTATGGGATTCGGAGCATTTCGGTCTATCATAGATAATTCACCGGATATTTCCGATGTCAACATTATGCCCATCGGCAATGCTACGTTTGTCTATGATGCTGATGGAAATCAACTGCAGAAACTGTCAGCTCCCACAGCCAACCGTATGTCAGTATCCATTGACAAAATTCCTCTGAATATGCAGCATGCCATTGTTGCCATTGAGGACGAACGTTTTTATGAGCATAACGGCATCGATGTCCGCGGTATCCTGCGAGCATTTGTCAACGGAGTAGCCAATGGATTTCATTTTAATGAAGGTGCAAGCACACTGACGCAGCAGCTTCTGAAAAATAATGTCTTTACAAACTGGACCAATGAAGGAACGATTGAACGCTTCAAACGTAAATTTCAGGAACAGTATCTGGCACTTCAGCTGGAACAGGCACTGACAGCCGATGGACAGGATGCTAAAAGTGTCATTCTCGAGAATTATCTGAATACCATTAATCTGTCAGCCGGCACTTACGGTGTACAGGCTGCTTCTCAGCGATATTTCGGGAAAGACTGCAGTCAGCTGACGCTTTCTGAATGTGCGGTTCTGGCTGCGATTCCACAGAATCCTTACTCATTTAATCCCATCCGACATCCGGAAAAAAATGCCGAACGCCGTCAAAAAGTATTAAAAAATATGCTCGAGCAGGGATATATTACACAGGCTGAGCATGATGAAGCTCTGGCCGACAATGTATACGAAAGGATTCAGGAAACAGATTCTTCGTTAGAAACAAGCAAACCGTATTCTTACTTTATTGATGAACTGACTTCTCAGATTATAAATGATCTGCAGGAACAGAAAGGATATACCAAAGTGCAGGCACAAACCGCACTTTACAGCGGAGGTCTGCAGATTTTTACCACTCAGGATCCCGATATCCAGGCTATTATGGACGAAGAGTATCAGAATGAAGATAATTTTCCATCCAGCATACAGGTAGGTCTGGACTGGGCACTCACCGTGGAGAAAGCAGACGGAAGCACTCAGAATTACAGCAAGGAAATGATGAAGCTTTATTTTAGAGATCACGAGAACGATCAGTTCGATCTTCTCTTTGACTCTGAGGAACAGGCTCAGGAATACGTAAACCGATACAAAGAGGCTATTATTGGCACTGGTGATAAAATTATTGCCGAACGAATCAGTTTTGCGCCACAGCCTCAGTCCTCTATGGTAATCATCGACCAGCGCACCGGTTATGTAAAAGCTCTGGTTGGAGGACGCGGCAAAAAGACAGCCAGTCTGACACTGAACCGTGCCACTGATACGTATCGCCAGCCCGGTTCTACCTTCAAACCTATTGCAGTATATGGACCCGCAATCAATGATTTCAGCCTGACACTTGCCGATACGTATGTGGATCAGCCCATTACTTACGAAGAAAACGGACGTCCTGTCAAGAATGCTTACAGTGGCTACAGAGGAGTCATGACGATCCGGGATGCTATTAAATATTCCTGTAACACAATAGCCATCCAGTGTTTCCGCGATATTACTCCCAGACTTGGTTATAATTATCTGAAAAAACTGGGATTTGAACGGGTCACTGATCACGAAGTCATCAACGGACAGGTGTTCGATGATGCCCGCGAACCTACCGCCCTCGGTGGTATCACCAATGGTGTATCGACTCTGGAACTGACAGCTGCCTATGCTGCAGTAGCCAACGGCGGAACTTATACCAAACCGATTTTTTACACGAAGATACTTGATCATAACGGTAATATTCTTCTTGAGAACACTCCGGAAACATCTCAGGTGTATCGAGAAAGTACGGCCTATCTTCTGACCAGTGCCATGGAAAGCGTTGTCAATGAAGAAGGCGGCACCGGTACTGCACTCCGCCTGTCCAATATACCGGTAGCCGGTAAAACCGGTACTACATCAGCTACCCGCGATGTATGGTTTGCAGGATTTACCCCTTATTATACCTGTGCCGTATGGGCAGGCTATGATACCAACGAATACCTTCTGGATGACTGTAAGAATTTTCACAAAACATTGTGGACAAAGGTTATGAGCCGTGTGCATGCGGAACTTCCTTATAAGGATTTTGAAGTTCCTTCCAATGTGCAGCAGGCTACCATCTGTGCAAAGAGCGGGTTACTGGCGGGTCTCGGATGTACAACAAAAACTGAGTATTTCGAGACTTCTACTATTCCGACTGTTCGTTGTACGCAGCATTACGTACCGCCTACACCAGAACCTACACCAGAACCTACTGTAGATCCGATCACAGGCCTTTATCCTGATGGAACTGCTCCGGCTACTCCGGAAGGTACACCGACCACCCCGGATGGCAGTACTCCGCAGCCTGGAAACGAAACCCCAACTCCGGATAACGGGACAACGACACCCGTTCCTACACCTTCTGTTCCCGACCCCGGCATTACGGCTCCGGATAACGGGACCGAAGCTCCGGATAACGGGACAACTACTCCATAATGATAAAAGAGGACGGTTACATGAACATCAAGTCATGTAACCGTCCCCTTTTTATGTCTTTTTAGTTACTGTTCAGTATCTTCTTTATTCTACTACCAGTTTTGCAGCTCCGTAGATTCCGGCATCGTTATCCAGTTTTGCAAGAACAATCGGTGTATCTTTACATGTAACGAAGGCATCCCTGCGGAAATATTTTTCAACTGCATCAATCAGAGGCTGTCCTGCTTTGGATACGCCGCCGCCGATTACGATAATTTCAGGATCTACCACACAGGAAAATATCGCAAGTGCGTTGCCCAGATATCCGGCAAATTTATCCACGATTCTGGCTGCAACTTTGTCCCCTGCTTTGTATGCATCAAATACAGACTTTGCACTTATCCGGTCTTTTTTCAGAACTGTAACTTCTGTGTTTTCATCCAGAATCCGTTTTGCCAGGCGAACGATACCTGTTGCGGAAGCCATCTGTTCCAGACATCCTTTATTACCACAGTTACATGTCTCAGTCTCAGTTGGTTCCACACAGGCATGTCCGATTTCTCCGCCAGCGCCGTGAAAACCTGTGATGATCTTTCCATCAATAATGATACCACCGCCTACGCCGGTTCCCAGAGTAGCCATGATCAGATTCTTTGTACCTTCACCGCCGCCTTTCCACATCTCTCCAAGAGCTGCTACGTTGGCGTCATTTCCAACTTTAACCGGAATACCGCCCAGCAGTGTTTCCAGCTCATCAGCCAGCATCGTATGGCCCCAATGAAGATTTACCGCTACCGTTACCTCTCTCTCTTTCACAACCGGTCCCGGCACGCCAACGCCGACTCCTGTTACCTGCTCTTTTGCAATACCTTTTTCTCCCATCTTTGACTGAATGGCAGCTGCAACATCCGGAAGAATAGCCTTACCACCATTTTCTGTACGGGTCTTAATTTCCCATTTCTCACAAAGTTCACCTGTAGTCAGAAAAAGTCCGCATTTTACGGTAGTTCCTCCAATATCAATACCAAAACAATAAGATGCCATGTTTTTAATCCTCCCTCTTTCTAGATAAATTTGCCTGCACACGGTTATAAAGTTCCTGTGCTGCATTGTATCCCATCTTCTTCTGACGATGGTTAACCGCTGCTGATTCAACAATAACGGCCAGGTTTCTGCCAGGACGGATCGGCAGCGAATGGCATACCACTTTGTTGCCCAGAATTTCTGTATATTCTTCTTTCAATCCCAGACGGTCATATTCCTTGTCTCTATCCCACTCTTCCAGTTTAATTACCAGATCGATGGACTGGGTATTCTTTACACTTTCCACACCGAACAATGTCTTCACATCAATAATACCGATACCACGCAGTTCAATAAAATGACGGGTGATATCCGGAGCCGTACCCACAAGTGTAACATCACTGACCTTGCTGATTTCCACCACATCATCGCTGACGAGACGATGACCTCGTTTGATCAGTTCCAGAGCAGCCTCACTTTTTCCGATACCGCTCTCGCCCATGATCAGAACACCTTCACCATATACATCCACCAGAACTCCATGAATAGAAATGCAAGGTGCCAACTGAACATTCAGCCAGCGAATAATCTCCGCCATAAAATTTGATGTGGTGCGTTCTGTCACAAGAATCGGAACTCCATACCGGTTTCCCAACTCCAGCATATCTTCATCAGGTTCTGTCATGGTGGTAAAAATCACACACGGAATCTTCTTTGAGATAAACTGCTCAAAGCAGTATATCTTTTTTTCTCTCTCCAGATGCATCAGATACGTAAATTCCACATATCCGATGATCTGTACCCGTTCAGAAGCAAAATGTTCAAAATATCCTGTCAGCTGAAGAGCAGGACGATTAATATCCGGAACTGTAATCCGAACGTTTTCCATATCAACATCTGACGTCAGATTTTTCAGATTCAGTTCCTCGACCAATTTTGTCAATTTCACAGCCTTCATAATCGGTCATTCTCCTTTTTTCATTTGTTATAACTGTTACGTACTTTCACAGTTATATTTTGTTTATATTTTATCACATGGCATTTCGTACTGCAAGATGCTCACGCACGGAAAAATTCATACACTTTGCGGGCGGCCTGGCTGTTCATGGACGGAGCCGCCTTCAGCTCCTCCATAGTGGCCTCACGAATCGCTTCTATCGACTTAAAATACTTCATCAGAGCTTTTCGGCGGGTAGGTCCGATTCCCTCAATATCATCCAGAATCGAATGAATCTGACCTTTACTTCTCAGGAGACGGTGATACTCGATGGCAAACCGATGCACTTCATCCTGTATTCTCGTAATCAATTGAAACCCTTCACTGGTATGGCTGATGGGAATTTCCCGATCCTGATAGTACAGACCACGTGTTCGATGATTATCGTCCTTAACCATACCGCAGACAGGAATCTCCAACCCCATATCCAATAATACTTTCTGGGCGATATGCACCTGTCCTTTTCCTCCGTCCATTAAGATCAGATCCGGGAAAACACTGAACCCGCCGTTCTCCTCAGACTGCTGTTCCTGTATGCCTCTCCGGAACCGTCTGCTCAGCACCTCCTCCATACTGGCATAATCATCCGGTCCCTTCACAGACTTAATTTTAAACTTACGATAATCATTCCGTTTTGGTTTTCCTTTCTCATAAACCACCATGGAGCCCACCGACTCATATCCACTGATATTGGAAATATCATAAGACTCCACCCGGGATATCCCCTCCAGTCCCAGCAGCTCACCGATTTCCTTCAATGCACCAATCGTGCGCCCCTCTTCGCGCTTCATTTTTTCCCTGTCCTGACTCAATACCATACGGGCATTCTGCGCCGCAAGCTCCACCAGTTTTTCTTTCGTCCCTTTTTTTGGTACACGGATATACACTTTCTGCCCCCTTTTTTTAGAAAGCCATTCTTCCAGCACCGGAATTTCATCAATTTCCAGCTGCAGCATCAGCTCCTTCGGGACAAAGGGGGTACCTGCATAAAACTGCTTCACAAAATTCAGCAGTACCTGCTCCGGTGCTGTATCAGCAGCAATTTTCAGATAAAAATGGTCACGTCCGATCATTTTTCCATCCCGGATAAAGAATACCTGTGCCACTGCATCTTCCTCATCACTGGCCAGTGCGATCACATCCTTATCCTCACCCTGACTTCCTGTTATTTTCTGTCTTTCACCAATTTTCTGTATACTCTGCATCAGATCCCGACATTCTGCTGCATCCTCAAAACGCAGTTCCTCCGATGCAGCCAGCATTTTCTCTTCCAATTCCTTCAGAAGTTTTTTATAATTGCCATTCAAAAAATCCAGTACACTGTCGATTTGTTCGCGGTATTCTTCCTGGCTGATATACCCCTGACAGGGTGCTTTGCACTGCTTGATGTGATAATACAGACAGGGACGTTCTTTCCCGATATCTTTCGGCAGATTCCGGTTACAGGTCCGGACATGATACAACTTCCGGAGCAATTCCATGGAATCTTTCACCGCACCCAAACTGGTGTAAGGGCCAAAATACTTCCCCTTATCTTTTTTCATCTGTCTGGCCAATAACACCCTGGGATATTCCTCATTTACCGTAACTTTTATGAAGGGGTAACTCTTATCATCCTTCAACATCGTGTTATACTTGGGGCGATGCTCTTTGATCAGATTACACTCCAACACCAGTGCTTCCAGCTCAGAATCTGTAATGATATACTCAAAACGTGCAATCTGCTGCACCATCTGTTCTTTCTTGACTCCCAGATTCCTGCTGTTCTGAAAATACTGACGAACCCTGTTTTTCAGATTGATAGCCTTTCCCACATAAATGATGGTGTCCCTGTCATCATGCATAATGTAAACCCCCGGTTTACCCGGCAGCTTTTTTAATTCCTCCTGAATATCAAACATCTGGTTTCCTCATTTCCTATACGACGAAAAAATGGTCTGAAAATTTCCAGACCACTTTTTGCTTATCCAATTATCAGTTACATTTCTTCATCTAACGTACAATCTTTTGTTTCTGCAGGCAATTCTCTGCTGACTTCCGACTGACTTTCGTCTTTATTCTCCACTTCATGAAGTATGTTCATAAATTCTTTTCCTGTGATTGTCTCTCTTTCAATCAGAAACGCGGCAATCCGATCCAGAGCTTCCCTGTGGGCATTCAGAATCTCTTTCGCTTTTTCATATGAATTTTTCAGCATCAGCATCACTTCGTGATCGATCTCTGTGGCGGTGGAATCTCCACAGTTTAAAGTTGCCCGTCCGCTGAGATATTGATTTTCCACCGTTGCCAGCCCAATCAGTCCGAACTTATCCGACATACCATACTGGGTGATCATTGCCCTTGCAATCTGAGTAGCCTTCTCAATATCATTGGACGCACCTGTCGTTACATTGCCAAATACGATTTCTTCCGCCGCACGTCCTGCCAGAAATCCCACCAGCATAGCTTCAAGTTCTGTCTTTGTATTCAGATACTTTTCTTCTTCAGGTACCTGCATCACATAACCGAGAGCCCCCATCGTTCTGGGAACAATGGTAATCTTCTGCACAGGCTCCGCATCCTTCTGCAACGCGTTGACGAGGGCATGACCCACCTCATGATAAGATACGATACGTCTCTCCTCCTGACTGAGAATCCGGTCTTTCTTTTCTTTTCCGACCAGAACCACTTCCACAGCTTCAAACAGGTCTTTCTGAGATACTGCGTTTCTTCCGTTCTTAACCGCCAGAATGGCAGCCTCGTTGATCATATTTGCCAGATCGGAACCAACCGCTCCGGAAGTTGCCAGTGCGATTTCATCCAGATCTACCGTTTCATCCAGAGAAACGTCTTTGGCGTGAACCTTCAGAATATTTACTCTTCCTTTCAAATCCGGACGTTCTACAATAATCCTCCTGTCAAAACGACCCGGACGAAGGAGTGCCGGATCCAGAATCTCCGGTCTGTTGGTAGCTCCAAGAATCAAAATCCCCTTGGATGAATCAAATCCATCCATCTCAGCCAAAAGCTGGTTCAGGGTCTGTTCTCTCTCATCATTACCTCCGCCATAACGGCTGTCACGGCTCTTTCCGATGGCATCAATCTCATCAATGAAGATAATACAGGGGGCATTCTTTTTAGCCTCCTCAAACAAATCTCTGACGCGGGATGCACCTACACCGACAAACATTTCCACAAAATCCGATCCGGACAGAGAAAAGAATGGTACATGTGCTTCTCCGGCCACTGCCTTTGCCAGCAAAGTCTTACCGGTTCCGGGCGGTCCCACCAGAAGAGCCCCCTTGGGAAGCTTTGCACCAATGGTGGTATATTTCATGGGATTATGCAGGAAATCCACCACTTCCTGCAAAGACTCTTTGGCTTCATCCTCACCGGCCACATCTTTAAACGTCACACCTGTTTCTTTCTGTACATAGGCTTTTGCTTTGCTCTTGCCTACGCCTCCTCCCTGACCCATGATACTCATCTTTTTCATCAGCCAGTTCATTCCCACAATCAGAAGCAGGAAAGGAACCAGCAGCGAAATGATCGTGTAAATCACGGAACCTGTGGGATCCGGCTTGATTTCATTAAAGGTTATCTTCTGTCCTGTCTTTTCCTCTGCAGCCGTCAGACGGGCAGTCAGTGCTGTTCTGTCTTCCATGGAAGTAGTCGAATACTGAAACTCAATCCCCTCCACTTTCTGATCCCTCGGCACGATTGTCAGCACTCCATCCTGAAGCACCACTGACTTGATCTCACCCTCATCCAGCATCTCGATAAACTTATCATACGTGATTTCCCTGGATGTGGAATCTTCCATCACGTTGCTGAACAATGTCCATATCAGAAGAGTTGCCAGAATACACACAAGCAAAATTAAAATCGATGATTTATTTCTGGGTCCTCCGGGTCCATTGCTGCCATTGTGTTCAGGACCTCCCGGTCCTCTGTTATTATAATTATTTGGTCTTTGATCCATAATCTCCTCCTTGAAGTATCATCTTATTATAAATACTCCTTTCGGATAAATCAACTCTTTTCCTCAAACGAATTACAAAAAAGTATATTTTCTCAGTAGCCACCCACGTTTTTTTGTAGTATACTATTGAGTGTGTTTTTTCTTTTACGTTTTATAAACACAGGAGGACAAAACTTATGAAAATCGGATTTGACAATCAAAAATATCTTTCCATGCAGTCTGAGCATATTCGTGAGCGGATCAATCAGTTTGACAATAAGCTGTATCTGGAATTTGGCGGTAAATTGTTTGATGACTATCATGCTTCCAGAGTACTTCCTGGCTTTGCTCCCGACAGTAAACTCCAGATGCTCATGCAGCTTTCTGATCAGGCTGAAATCGTGATTGTCATCAGTGCAGGCGATATTGAAAAGAACAAAATCAGGGGAGATCTGGGTATCACTTATGATACCGATGTACTTCGCCTGATGGAAGCATTTTCCGGTATGGGACTTTATGTAGGCAGTGTGGCTATTACACAGTATTCCGGTCAGAACCGTGCCGATCAGTTTAAAAAGAAGCTGGAAAAAATGGGAGTTCCCGTATATCTTCTCTACTCCATCGACGGATATCCCAATAATATTCCTCTTATCGTCAGTGATGAAGGTTACGGAAAAAATGACTATATTAAGACAACCCGACCACTGGTGGTCATCACAGCACCGGGACCGGGAAGCGGTAAAATGGCAACCTGTCTTTCACAGCTTTACCACGAACAAAAACGCGGCATTCGTGCCGGTTACGCCAAGTTTGAAACTTTCCCCATCTGGAATATTCCGTTGAAACATCCAGTCAATCTGGCATATGAAGCTGCCACCGCAGACCTTAATGATGTAAACATGATTGACCCCTTCCATCTGGAAGCCTATGGGGAAACTACCGTCAATTATAATCGTGATGTAGAAATCTTCCCTGTATTGGAAGCAATGTTTGAAAGAATCTTTGGAGAGTGCCCCTACAAATCACCGACAGATATGGGGGTCAATATGGCAGGTAACTGCATCATTGATGATGAAGTCTGCTGCGAAGCTTCCCGACAGGAAATTATTCGCAGATACTATGAGGCAAGAGCAGGCCTGACAGATGGTACTCGCAAGGAAGAAGAAGCATATAAGCTGGAACTGCTGATGAAACAGGCTCATGTTTCTCTGACAGACAGACGAGTAGTGACACCTGCTTTACAAAAAGCAGAAGAGACAGGTGCTCCTGCTGCTGCTATGGAATTACCTGATGGAAAAATTGTTTGCGGTAAAACTTCTGACCTTTTGGGAGCTTCTGCTGCATTGCTGTTAAACGCACTGAAAGAACTGGCAGACATTGACCATGAAATTCATGTGATTTCCCCGGCATCCATTGAGCCCATTCAGACACTGAAAACTGCTTATCTGGGAAGCAAAAACCCACGTCTTCACACTGATGAAGTACTGATCGCTCTCTCCAGCAGTGCCGCATCCAGCAAAGAAGCTCAGCTTGCCCTGAGCCAGCTGCCCAAGTTAAAAGGCTGCCAGGTGCATACCTCTGTCATGCTGTCCCAGGTAGATGTACAGACCTTTAAGCGTCTGGGCATTCAACTGACTTCCGAACCAAAGTACGAGCACAAGGCTATTGTCTACCATAAAGTCTGACTGATTTTTATAAAAAGGGAGTTCAACGCAAACAATTGTTACGTTGAACTCCCTTTTTCATTCTCTCATCCAGAACTTTTACTGAATCCATTTCAGTAATGTTCTGGCAATCGTTTTCATATCAAACGGTTTTGCAATATGCTCATTCATTCCGACAGTTTTTGCGGCCAGAACATCCTCCGCAAAAGCATTCGCTGTCATGGCAACGATTGGTATTTGTTTGCAGTAATTTCTCGTCATAGCACGGATTGCTCTTGTGGCGTCATAACCGTTCATCTTTGGCATCTGAATATCCATGAAGATAATGTCATAATATCCATCTTCACACTCAGATATCATATCAACCGCTTCTGTACCGTCTGCCGCATGATCCATGATAAGACCTGTCATTCCAAGAATTTCCATCGCTATTTCCGCATTCAGTTCATTATCTTCCACAAGCAATGCCCGATGACCTGTCAGATCTAAATTTTCCAATTCCACAAACGGTCTATCCGGCTCTTTCTGTTCTTCTTCGCTCACAAGTGAACTGAAAGTCTTTGCCAGACGGGAACGGAACAATGGTTTGCTGATAAAAGCATTCGCACCGGCTGCCCGGGCTTCCAGTTCGATATCCGACCAGTCGTACGCGGAGATGATAATAATCGGCACATCGTTTCCTACCGCCTTCCTGATTGCCCTCGTAGTTGCAACTCCATCCATGTCCGGCATTTTCCAGTCAATAATACAGGCGAAATAGTCCTGCCCCTGTTCATGATGTAATACAACCTGTTCCACAGCCTCAGCTCCTGTAGAAACTCCCACAGCCTTCATTCCAAAATCATTCAGCATACCGCAGCATGACTCCAGGCTGATGGCATCGTCATCAGCCACCAACACATCCAGATCAACCAATTTGTCATACTGGATTTCTGCCGCATCCTGAAGTTTCAGGTACATGGTGACGGTAAAACGTGATCCTACCCCCATCTTACTTTCAACCTTAATATCGCCGCCCATCATTCGGACAATATTCCGGCTGATCGGCATTCCCAGACCTGTTCCCTGAATTCTGTTTACCCGGCCATCATCAGCTCTTACAAAAGGCTGGAATATCTGGTCTACGAATTCTTCGCTCATACCGATACCATTATCTTCAAAGATAAATTCATAGCATCCGACTTTTGCCTGACCGGAAGGTTTTTCAGATATCGATATCTGTATTCTTCCTCCATCCGGCGTAAATTTCACAGCATTCCCCATCAGATTAGTGAAAATCTTCTGGATGCGAAGGCTGTCACCTATCACCGCCTCGTGGGTCACACCGGAAATATTGACACTAAGTTCATGGTGATGTTCTTCAATCTGAGAACTGGTCATTGTAATCAGGTTATCAATCAAATCAGAAAGGTTAAATTCTTCTTCTATCAGCTGAACCTTTCCGGATTCAATTTTACTCATATCCAGAACTTCATTGATCAGACTGAGCAAATGCTTGCTGGCCTGAGTGATTTTCTGCAGGCTATCCTTCACCCGCTCCCGATCATCAAGGTGGGCTGCGGCAATAGCAGTCATACCGATGATACCGTTCATTGGCGTCCGGATATCATGAGACATATTGGACAGAAAATCGGTCTTTGCTTTGTTTGCCGCCTCTGCGGCATCAAATGCAGCCTGCAGTGCCATCTCCTGCTGACGTTCTTTCTTAATCAGATCATCTACATTTCTGGTTCCGACTACGGCCGCAAGACCTCCATTCTTTTCGCGTACAAAAGCGACTCTTGCCTGAAGATAGATAATTCCGTTATCTGTCAGTTTCTCATAGGTAAGAGAATAGTCCTGTCCATCTGCACGGATATGATCAAGTGACAATTTTTCGATAAATTCGCTTCGGCTTCTCTCTGAAACTAACTCTTCTGCATAACAGCACAATCCTTTCGACCAACACATGTTATACCTGTGAAAATAGTCCGCAATTGCCCGCCCATCTTCATCTTCCGCACGATAGGTGGTTACCGTATCCTTTTCAGGATCCACAAGAAGAACTGAGTAATATTCCGATCCAAGACCTTCGATAATCTCCCTCTGGGTCTCCATCTCTCTGGTCTGCCTTAATTGACGCCGCATTTCCTCATCCACATCACGCATACCCAGAACAAAGGTCTCTATTCCGTTTTGATCCACCGTTTTCACCACATTCATTTCATAGTAAGAGGTGATACCGTTCATGATTCTCCGGTAGCCCAACTTGTACAGCCCTGTCTCAGGAACTTCTTCCAGCAGAACAGCCAATCTGGCAGACTCCTGAATACGTTCACGGTCTTCAGGGACAACAAATGTATCAATATATTGAGAAATAATTTGATCGTAATCACCAATCATCAGCAGTTTTTTCAGTGTCTCCAAATTCATTCCTACCCCATCAGTTCGGTACAAAGACATCTTTCCGGTCTTTGCGTCGATTTTGAACAGACTATGGTATTCCTGACTCAATGCACCAGCAACCACCATCTCTTCCTGCAGCACGGTATTGAGCTGTTCCACCACTGACAAAGCCTCCTCAACCTTTCTCTGATGAGCCCGTTCCTGTTGTTTCTCCTCGTCAACGTTTTTGAATCCAACCACAAATTCGTTTCGTTCCCGATTCGGTTTCACAAGCTGGCACTGAAAATACTGCATCCTGTTATTCCGGAATACACGGTAATTGAAGTAATAGGTTTTTCTATCTGCCAGAAGTTCATTCACCCCGGATACCAAACGCAGTTTGGCAAAAAGATGCCTGTCTTCTTCCAGCACATTATTTTCGATATAGTCACAAAGATTTTTCTCATAATTGCCGACGGCAAACTTTTGTCCATAGCGGTCACTCATGGTTTGTCCCATACGGTAGCAGACTGCTTCACAGGTATCAGCGTTGACCGCATAGATATTTTCATAGGGAATAGCGAGAGCCTGAATCAGATTGTCCTGTGTTTCCAGTTCCTTTACCTTCATTTTCTGGATGGCCTGGCTGGATTGCTTCAGTTTAGAGTCCATCTGTCGTCTTGTGGAAATTTCGCTGTAACAGGTTGAAGCAACAACAGACAGTAAAAGAAGATCTCCAGTATTTCTGCGGGGATTATCCACACCAAGAAATCCCACGATCGTATCGTTAACAACCATAGGAGCGGCTGCCAGACTTTCAATCCCCTGGGGTTCCAGGATCTGATATGTTTTTGAAGCAGGATGATAATCCTCAGACAGAGATGAAATGAAAAACTCCCCTTTTTCTTCAAATTCTTCAAACCAGCATTCCAGACCCTCAAGGGGAATATTCTGAAGATTTTCTATTTCTGCGGTGATTCCATCGCCACACCATTCATAAAGGTTGTTGGCGTATAATCGCCCGTCAGTCACCTCAAAGATATAAGCTCTGTCTGCCTGATAATATTCGCCGATATATGCAAGGATACTCTGGATTGTCTGGTCATTTTTGGGTTTATCCAGATAATTGTGCAGGAAATATCTGATTGCCTGGTCCTGATTACTTATATTCTGTACAAATTGGTTCATGATTCCCCTCCGAAATGCTGCAAAAACTGCCCGTTCCGTCCCCACAGACAGACCGGGCAGTTCTCATTCCTTATTCTTCTGTTGCGTATCCATCCGGGTTCTGGCTCTGCCATCTCCAGGAATCTTCACACATTTCTTCTATACCATACTGTGCTTCCCAGCCAAGTTCTTCTTTTGCCTTGGTAGGATCGCAGTAACACATAGCGATATCTCCCGGTCTTCTGTCTTTAATTTCATAGTTAATGGCATGGCCGCAAGCTTTTTCAAATGCATGAACCACCTGAAGTACACTGTATCCATGACCGGTTCCCAGGTTATACACATTCACACCATCTTTATCGGCCAGTTTTTTGATTGCTTTCACGTGTCCCACAGCCAGATCCACTACGTGGATATAGTCACGCACACCGGTTCCGTCCGGAGTGTCATAATCATCACCGAATACACCCAGACATTCACGTTTACCGATTGCAACCTGTGCAATATACGGCAGCAGATTATTCGGGATTCCCTTTGGATCTTCGCCGATCATACCGCTCTTGTGTGCACCGATCGGATTGAAATAGCGAAGAAGAATAACGTTCCATTCAGGATCAGAAGTATGTAAATCCGTCAGAATCTGCTCCAGCATCCATTTGGTCCATCCGTAAGGATTGGTACAGGTTCCTTTTGGGCACTGTTCTGTAATCGGAATAAATGCCGGATCTCCATATACAGTAGCGGAAGAACTGAAGATGATATTCTTCACTCCATGATTTCTCATAGCATCCACCAGGTTCAAAGTTCCTGCAATATTATTCTCATAATATTCTACCGGTTTTGCCACAGACTCTCCAACTGCTTTCAGTCCTGCGAAATGAATGACAGCCTCTACCGGTTCCTTCTCAAAAATGTCGTTCATAGCATCTTTATCGCGGATATCTGCGTTATAAAATACTACTTTTTTTCCGGTGATCTTTTCTACACGATCCAGTGCCTTTTCGCTGGCATTGTACAGATTATCAACAACAACAACCTCATATCCTTCATTCAGCAATTCCACACATGTATGGCTTCCGATATAGCCGGCACCGCCTGTTACCAAAATTCTCATTTTTTTACCCTCCTTAAAAATCCATCTGTTTACCGATCTGATAATTTTCTGTCTGTAACTGTACACTTACAATTACTGTGTTCTTCTACAGTTTATCATCATATCGACCACAATTCAATAAATTTTCAATCATATCTTGTGCAAAATTGTACACCGAAAATTATCTGGCATGATCAGGCATCATCGCCACAGCTTTCCTGAATATAACGAAACCAATAATAAAAATAAATGCAATGGATCCCACGGCAATATTTACTTTTCCTGTGATCTGGCTGATCACACTAATCAGCGTCGTTCCCAGAAAAGAAGCTCCTTTTCCGCAAATATCTAACAGGCCGAAATACTCTCCTGATTTTTCGGGAGGAATAATTTTTGCGAAATGGGACCTTGACAGTGCCTGAATGCCGCCCTGAAACATACCGACACAGACAGCAAGAATCCAGAATTCATACTGTTTATCCAGCTGCATCGCATACAAAATAATCAGGAAATATGCGCCAATACAGATACTGATCAACGTAGTTCCTTTGTATTTTTTCGCAAGCCATGCAAAGATCAGACAGAACGGAAATGCCACAATCTGTGTTACCAGCAGAGCCAGCAGCAGCCCGGTACTGTCCAGCCCAAGAGACTCTCCATAAGCAGTGGCCATATCAATGATCGTATACACGCCATCAATATAAAAGAAAAATGCCAAAAGAAACATAAATACATGTTTTTCTTTTTTCATTTCTCTCAGTGAATTCCACAGCCTTCCAAAACTTCTTCTGATAATCTGCCCCTGATTCTCCACATAATGCAGCTGTCTGTATTGTCTCAGCAGAGGAATTGTCACAACAAACCACCATACTGCTGTAAGCAGAAAAGCAATTGTCATGGACAACTGCATAGTGAGTCCTATTTTATCCCCAAACAGAACCAGGCAAAGTCCTATGATAAATGGAATACAACTTCCGATATAACCCCATGCATATCCCTGGGAAGACACATCGTCCATACGTTCTTCCGTTGTAACATCAGTCAGCATCGCATCATAAAATACAATACTGGAAGAAAATCCCACTTTGGCTATCACAAATACTGCCAGAAATGCTATCCAGTGTGTCACCAGCCCCAGAGAGGCACATCCTATGGTACCTACCAGAAGACAGACAATAAATATTTTCTTTTTCATATTTCTGGTATCTGCAATCGTTCCACACACCGGCCCGATCACCGCTACCAGAATAGTAGCTATAGAAGCAGCATAGCCCCAGTATGCAAGATAATCGGAAGAACTGATGTTTTCCAGATCTGCCAGATAATTAAAGTAAATCGGGATTATCGTAGCTACCAGAAGAACAAATGCAGAATTCCCCACATCGTACATAATCCATGCCCGTTCAAGCTTTGTCAGTTTTAATTTCAAATTCCATTCCTCCTTTCATTCAGCACTATTATATCGGATAACAGAGCCGATTTCCACTAGAAACTCCTGATTTTATCATCCTCTTCACTCTGTGTTTTTTCGATTGCACGGATAACAGCATAATAACCGAACTGCTCATTCACTTTGATATAAACCCGGTCTCCTACTTTATGTCCCAGTATTGCCTTTCCAATAGGAGATTCCGTGCTGACAAGCCCCGCCAATGAGTTTCCCCTGATGGACGTAACCAGACGATAGGTTTCTTCCTCATCATCATCCTCCATATACAGGGTTACCGTATTATTCAGACCAACCTCGTCCTCTTTTGACTTCTCCGAAATCACAACAGCTGTTTTCAGCATTCTTTCCAGATAACGGATCCTGCTTTCATTCTGGTTCTTTTCCCTCTTGGCAGCGTAATATTCAAAGTTTTCACTCAGGTCTCCCTGTGCCCTTGCTTCTTTTACCGCTTCAATGGCATCTTTTCGTACCACCAGTTTTCGATATTCAATTTCTTTTTCTATTTTCTCTACATCCTGTTTTGTAAGACGTTCTCCCATACTACTACCTCTTTTCCTGCTTTGTATCTTTTTTTCCAAGACGGACAGCCTCCAGATATTCTGCCGATTTTTCATCCAGTGAATCAAACAGATACGTTTTTCCACTTTCCTTTTTCAGTTCCGTGGTTTCTCTGATTTGTCCTTCCACCAGTTCCATTTCTTCCCGAAGTTCCCGGGCAGACATTCTTCCCGCCCCCTGCCCCAGAATGATCACCTGCTCCAGGCGGTCGGAGGTCGCCACCGTCACACGATATTTCTTTCCGATTTCATGCACAGTTTTTTCGATATACTGATCCGCAGTCTCTGCTTCTTTCGTATATACTACATGAATATTGTGATATTTCTGTACACTGCCCGGATTTCCCTGCACTTTATAGGCATCAAATACCAGAATCAGTGTGCAGTTTTTGTAACCCTGATAATTACACAACAGATCCATCAGACGGGATCTTGCCGCATCAATATTAACATCTGCCAGTTCCTTCAGATCGTTCCAGGCAAAGATAATGTTATACCCGTCCACCAGAAGATATTCTTTTTCCGGTACCTCTGACTTGCGATGTCCGTTTCCATAAGTTCTGACCAACGAACCTGATGATACACTTGCCATATCACTGCGGCTTCTGCTTTTCTTCCATCCTTTGACCGAACGCCTGGAAAATTCCTCTTCTCCCAAACGGGATTTTATAGGGCCATAGGTACGCTCAAAAATTTCATCCAGTTCTTTCTGCGTGGTCTGAAAAAATGCCTGCTCTTCCTTCCAGGTTTTCTGCCGGGCAGGCGGCTGGTATACCTGCGATTCATGCTCTGCCGGTTCCAGATCCAGACCGCTTTCCAGATGCATATAATCCTCCACCTGATCCCAGTTTACCACAAAACCGGCACCGTGGGCACAAAATACGGAACCTGTGGGATTTTCCAGATCTGCCTCCGGGTCATAACAAAATTCCTGAATGACCTGCTCCTGATTATGGCAGGGGAAATAACCTTTCATCGTACAGAAGAGACGGCCCCTTCCTCTGGTATATGAAATCACTTCATTCTGATAATCCCTCATAGTGACGACCGGAGCACTTCCGGTAAGTACCGCCATATCTCCTTCCACCTGCGGCGGCTCAAATTCACCATACATCCGCTGAATATCCGACATTCCACGACCGACCATGTCCGCAGGCACTTCCAGACGGAACTCGTAATAGGGTTCCAGAAGAACACAATCTGCTTTTCTGAGTCCCTGCCGCACAGCCCGGTAAGTAGCCTGCCGGAAATCTCCGCCTTCTGTATGTTTCAGGTGAGCCCTTCCGGTAATCAACGTAATTCTCATATCCGTAATGGGGGAACCGGTCAGCACACCGCGATGCTCCTTCTCTTCCAGATGAGTCAAAATCAGCCGCTGCCAGTTTTTATCCAGAATATCCTCACTGCAGTCCGCAGCAAATTCCATTCCGCTTCCCCGCTCTCCCGGTTCTAACAGAAGATGCACCTCCGCATAATGGCGCAGAGGTTCAAAATGTCCCACACCTTCCACCGGCGACTGAATGGTTTCTTTATATACAATATTTCCAGAGCCAAATTCCACAGAAATTCCAAAACGCTCCTGAATCAGACTTTTGAGAATCTCAATCTGAACTTCTCCCATAACCTGGGCATGGATTTCTCCCAGTTCTTCATTCCAGACAATATGCAAAAGTGGCTCCTCTTCCTCTAATTGCCGCAGATTCAGCAGCATTTTATGTACATCACATTCATCTGGCAGCTGAATCTGATATGTCAGCACCGGCTCCAGAACCGGCATATCAGATGCGGCCTCAATTCCCAGCCCCTGTCCCGGTCTAGTATGGGTAAGACCGGTCACAGCACAGACAGAACCCGCCTCTGCCTCATTGACCGCTTCATACTTTTCACCGGAATAGATACGGATCTGATCTGCTTTTTCTTCCCATATTTCCTCACCACCGGCTGCATCATCTTTCCTGTCATTGGTCAGCATGGTTTTCACTTTTAAAGACCCGCCGGTTATCTTCATATAAGTCAGTCGATTTCCCTGATGATCCCTTGCAATTTTAAAAACTTTTGCACCGAATTTGTCCGGATAAGAAGGCATCTGCATATTCTTTTCCATATCTGTCAGGAATTCCTGAACACCTGTCATTTTCAATGCAGAACCGAAATAACAGGGAAATACTTTTCTCTCCCGTATCAGCCCGGCAATTCTGTTTTCATCAATCGTCCCTTCTTCCAGATACTGTTCCAGAAGTTCTTCCTCACACATGGCGATCTGTTCCAGCCATTCCTCATCTTCACTTCTCACTGTAAAATCTATACAATTAGAGTCCAGCCTCTTTTTCAGTTCTTCCATCAGCATCACTTCATCAGTTCCCGGCTGGTCCATTTTATTAACAAATATAAATGTAGGAATCCTGTAGCGTTTCAGTAATTTCCACAATGTCTGCGTATGTCCCTGCACACCGTCTGCCCCACTGATCACCAGAATCACATAGTCAAGCACCTGCAATGTCCGTTCCATCTCGGCACAAAAATCCACATGACCCGGGGTATCCAGAAGGGTCACCTGCATATCTCCCAGTTCAAATACTGCCTGTTTGGAAAAAATAGTAATACCTCTTTCCCTCTCAAGCTCAAACGTATCCAGAAATGCATCCTTATGATCTACCCGCCCCATTTTACGGATTGCACCACAAGTGTACAGAATACTTTCCGACAATGTGGTTTTTCCCGCATCTACATGGGCCAGAATCCCAATAACTATTTTTTTCATGATTCACATTTTCCTTATTTGTTTTATTCCTCACACTTCGTTCCCGCAGTCACAATATTCAGTACTACCGCCAGCAAAATAACTGCTGCACCGACCAGAGCAAATTTTCCCACTTTCTCACCATAGAACAAAAATACCCAGACCGGATTCAGAATTGCTTCCAGCAGCCCGATCAGTGATGCACTGACCGGACTGGTAAGTTTGGTTCCTTTGGCAAACAATATATAGGCCAGTCCAACCTGAAAAATACCAAGAGCCAGCAAAGCCACAACCGCAGTCTGATTCATCTTCCACACATCTCCCAGGAAAGGAATGGAAATCACAAAAGAGGCCAGAAATGCCAGCATACTGGCATCCTCACTGCTGGCTTCCGGCAGGGAATTGATAAAAAAGACTCCCGAAAATGCCAGACCTGCTCCGATAGCCAAAATATTTCCCAGAAGATGGCCGCCGTCCAACTGGTCAAAAAAGAACAGCACCATTCCCGCTAATGCCATCAACACAATACCGCACTGCTGTTTCTTCGGTGCCTTCTTCCTGTAAATACAATCCCAGATCAATACAAAGATCGGTGCCATATACTGCAGGACAATCGCATTTGCCGCTGTTGTCAATTTATTAGCCATAACATAGAGCAAGTTCGTCATCACCAGACAAACGGCGGCTGAAATCACATATCGGTTCACCCGGATTTTTATGCTCCTTTTGTACAACCAGAAAAAAACAACCGCAATCAGGGAACGGGCTCCATTAATGGCCACCGCATTTCCCGGGATATACTTGATCAAAAGACCACCGGTAGACCATAGCAAAGCAGTCAATAAAATATACAGATTTCCTTTTGTTCGTGAACTCACTTTTCTTTACCTTCTTTCCTATCGTGACGTGCTGCTAAAAACTCCCCAAAATTGCCCCGGGGAAAATGTAAAAATCCCCGGGGTATTATTCTACCAGACTTTTTCTGTCTTATCAATCAACAAAACGAATTGCCCCGGGGATTTTTACATTTTCCCCGGGGCAATTTTTAAGATAATTTATCTCTGTACACGTGCACCTGCGCCGCCCATGATTGCTTCTACTTCTTTCTTGTTAGCCATGGTGGTGTCACCAGGTGTGGTCATAGCCAGTGCACCGTGTGCTGCACCATAGTTAACTGCCAGTTCAGCATCACCGGTCGTCATCAGACCATAAATCAGTCCGGATGCGAAGGAATCGCCGCCGCCTACACGGTCCATGATTTCCAGACCTTTGTAGTCTTTTGCTTTGTAGATCTCTCCGTCTGCCCAGCAGATAGCACTCCAGTCATTGACTGTAGCGGTCTTAACCTCACGAAGTGTGGTTGCAACTGCTTTGAAGTTCGGATAAGTCTTTGCAGCTTCGTTGATCATCTTCTTGTAACCATCCAGATTCAGTTCTTTCAGGTTTTCATCATTTCCTTCGATTTCAAATCCCAGACATGCAGTGAAGTCTTCTTCGTTACCGATCATAACATCAACATATTTGGCAATTTCTTTATTTACTTCCTGTGCCTTAGCCTGTCCGCCGATTGCACTCCACATGGAAGGACGATAGTTCAGGTCGTAAGATACGATAGTTCCATATTTCTTAGCTGTTTTGATAGCTGCAAGAACTGTTTCACAGGACTGTTCGGAAAGAGCTGCGTAAATACCGCCGGTATGCAGCCAGCGAACTCCCAGTTCACCAAAGATGTAATCAAAATCAAAATCTTCCGGTGTTGCTTTGGAGATAGCTGTGTTTGCACGGTCAGAGCATCCTACCGCACCGCGGATACCAAATCCTCTCTCTGTAAAGTTCAGACCGTTACGGCAAATACGTCCGATACCGTCTGTCTTCATCCATTTGATCAGAGAAGTATCAACACCACCCTGCATAATGAAATCTTCCAGAAGTGTTCCTACCTCATTCTCTGCGAAAGCGGTAATCACTGCAGTGTTCATTTTAAAACATTTTCTCAGACCACGGATTACGTTATACTCTCCGCCGCCTTCCCATGCACGGAAAGATCTTGCGGTACGGATTCTTCCTTCACCCGGATCCAAACGAAGCATAACTTCACCCAGAGATACTGCATCATATTTACATTCACTTGCAGGTCTCAAATTCAAATTCATAGTTTTCCTCCTTAATTACCCAACATAATCAAAATGCATTCTGCCCATGGCAAACTTCTTATATACCGCTATTATAGTATAAACTTATGAATCACGCTACTGTCAGCTAAAAAAATACATGTTTCTCGTTTAAAAATCCAGATATGCACCTTTCATGGGACTTGCCGCATGTTCGCTGAATAACCGCAATACACCTTTCTTATATTTGCGTTCTTTCGGCTGCCAGTTTTTGCGGCGTTCTGCCAGAACATCATCAATTTCCTCCGGCGTTTTTCTTACTCCGTGAATACCAACAATGTTTAATTTTCTGCCCATTACATCGATTTCAATCAAATCACCTTCCTCCACCAGTGCAATCGGACCCCCATCCTGAGCCTCCGGACTGCAGTGACCGATCACCGGACCGGTGGATGCTCCGGAGAATCTTCCGTCTGTAATCAGGGCGATGCTGCGTCCCAGTTCCTTATCACTGCTGATTGCCTCGGAAGTATAGAACATTTCCGGCATTCCGCTGCCTTTCGGACCTTCATAACGGATAAATACTGCATCACCTTTCTGTACTTTATGTTTCAAAACTGCATCCAGACATTCTTCTTCACTGTCAAACGGTCTTGCATTCAGAACGGCAGTAAACATTTCCTTCGGGCAGGCGGTGTGCTTGATCACTGCACCTTCCGGAGCCAGGTTGCCGCGGAGAATAGCAATACTTCCATCGGTTCCGATTGCCTGATCGTATGGTCTTATAATGTCCTCTTTTTTCAGAGAAATACCATATCTCGCATTAAATTCCTGCAGCCACTGATCACATCTTTCATAGAAACCATTTTGCTTCAGTTCTTCCAGGTTCTCTCCCAGTGTTTTCCCGGTCACAGTCATCACATCCAGATGAAGGTGTTCTTTGATTTCTTCCATGATAGCCGGTACACCGCCTGCATAATAAAATACTTCAGCCGGCCAGCGTCCTGCCGGACGAACATCAAGAAGATAGCGGGCATTTCTGTGAAGACGGTCAAAAGTATCTCCTGTTATTTCGATGCCAAATTCATGAGCGATTGCCGGCAGATGCAGCAGACAGTTGGTACTGCCGGAAACTGCCGCATGAACCAGAATTGCATTTTCAAAGCTTTCCATAGTGACAATATCGGTAGGACGCATATTAGGCATGGAAGCCAATTTTACGGCCTGTGCGCCCGCCTGTCTTGCAAATGCCAGAAGGTCAGGACTTGTAGCAGGCATCAGTGCACTGCCCGGAAGAGCCAGTCCCAGTGCTTCTGCCATAATCTGCATGGTGGAAGCGGTTCCGATAAAAGAGCAGGCACCACAGCTCGGGCATGCATTGCATTTTGCCCAATCCAGTTTTTCTTCATCAATCTCACCACGCTGATATTTTGCGCTGTACATTCCCAGCTGCTCCAGAGTCAGCATATCCGGTCCGGCATTCATGGTTCCGCCCGGCACTACAATGGATGGAATATCTACCCTTCCCAGTCCCATCAGATTACCCTGAAGCCCTTTGTCACAGCTGGACAGATTTTCGTCCATACCCACCAGGGATTTTACCAGCCAGAAACCGGAATCGTTAAAATGTGAACAAACGGTAGCACCACCGGCTACTGCTGCGGTAACACATGCCAGATACAGCGGAGAAAGTGTAGCAATCTCCGGCATAGCGGCAATGATACCTGCTGCCATCGTCATAGCAACTGTTGCTGAACCTACACAAATTCGAACCAGAGCAGCCACCACAAAGGCTACAATTACGATCGGAAGATTTGCGGACGCTACTGCATTTCCGATGACATCTCCCAGTCCTGAATATTGTAACATATAACGGAGCACACCGCCACAGGCTGTTACCAGCAAAATCAATCCAGTAGGTTCCAGAGATTTTGTCATAATTTTTTCCAATTCTTCCGTTTTATATCCATGTTTGATTCCCAGTATCAGCATAGCTGCTACAGTTGCAATCAACAGAGCCACAAACGGTTCACCCAGGAATCCCAGTATCGGACGAAGTGGTTCCATGGCATCTACCACACCGGCAATAGAATCCAGAATGATCAGTACCAGCGGAATCAAAATGATGCTGACAATGGTCCAGAAATTCGGAAGTTTGGATTCATCAAAATCTTCCTGATTAGCCACATGTTCAGGTACCGGAACCATGAATTTCTTTCCGCAGATGGATCCCCATACAGGACCAGCTACAATCATTGCAAAAATACCACAGAACACACCTACCAGAATTACCCATCCCAGATCCACATTCAACATGGTAGCAACCAGTACCGGACCCGGTGTAGGCGGGATAAATGCATGTCCGACAGCAAGTCCCGCAAGAAGCGGAATTGCGTAAAACAAAGAGGATCGATTGGTTCTTTTTGCCAGTGAAAATGCCAGTGGAATCAGGATAATCAATCCGGCATCAAAGAAAACCAGCATGGCGATTACCAGACCTGTAATACCCAGTGCCCAGGCAGCCTTTTTATCACCAAACCATTTGACCATAGTAACCGCAAGTGTCTGTGCACCGCCTGAGACCTCCAAGATCGCACCGAACATGGAACCCAGTCCAACCAGAAGCGCAATACCTTTCAATGTGTTTCCTATACCATCTATGTTTTATTGGGTGAATCTTATCATTCCTTTCATATTTCATCATTACATCTGATGTATTATTTTGTGTTTCTACTTTTCGCACAAAAAACGGCAGGTTTTGCGTTGAAAAGCCTGCCGTTTTTTGTTCATATTTACCATTTTTCCGAAACATCACTTCGCATCCAACGATATGGTCAGACATCTTTCTTCTGATTCTTCTTCATCATCTGCATTAAAGCCTGTCGATTATAAGTTAGATGCATAATCATCGCACATCGCGCTCCCACAGCATCCCCGTCCAGGATCGCATCCGTTACTGCCCGATGTGTCTGTATCGTCTCCTGCATCAGTGTTCGGTGTGTCAGATTGGCAAAAGTCATAACCGCTGTATTAATCACCGGAATCAGCGTCTCTACCACACGATTCTTACTGCATCCTGCTATACAGGTATGAAATTCAATATCTTTCTTAATGTGATTCTTGCCGCTTGTATACAAATGTTCTACCTCATCACACAGCTGTTTCAGCCGCTCTTTTTCTTCTTCTGAAGCATAATCACAGGCCAGTGCGGCAATTTCCGGTTCCAACATCAGCCGCACATCAAAAAGTTCCAGAGCCAGCTTGTATTTGTCCTCAAATCTGGCCAACCCCAACGGATCCTCCTCCAGAGAGCATGTACTGATCACATAGGTGCCCGAGCCTCTCCGCACTTCCAGAATTCCCTTGGAAACCAGACTTTTCACTGCCTCCCTAACTGTACTTCTTCCCACACCAAACATCTCTGCCAGATCGAATTCATTAGGTATCTTTTCTCCGATCTCCACGGGTTCCTGCAGGATATAATTCATCAGTTCATCCTCTACCTGAGAACCCAGTAATTTTCTATTCATCTTTTCAAATTGATACATGGATACTCCTGTTCTGCTGCATCCAACGTTTCGCAGCCATATTGCAAATCATACACAATTTTGCATGACATCTGATGTTTATTATATCCCAAAATTCCGTTATGTGCAATCTTGTTGTTCATGCGTTCCGTTCAACAGGAGTATTTTCGTTGCTTTTCATACGTTAATGTGTTATAGTAATATTCAATCAATGTTATCTGGAGGAAATTATGGTCATCAAATGGAAAGTCACACTTCCGGAACTGACAGGACGTGAAGAACGGACTGCTTATCTTTATCTGCCGGAATCTTATCACTACGAACCTGACAAACGTTATCCCGTCCTTTATATGTTTGACGGGCACAATGTTTTTTTTGATTCAGATGCTACCTTCGGCAAATGCTGGGGGATGAAAGAATATATGGATTACACGAACACGCAGCTGATCATTGCTGCCGTGGAATGTAACCACAGCCCTGACAATGGGCGTCTGAAAGAATACTCACCTTACTCTTTTATGGATCCCAAACTGGGAGAGATTGAAGGGTTGGGAAAACTCACCATGGACTGGTTTGTTCATACTTTCAAAAAAGATATTGACAGCCGGTTCCGCACACTCCCTGACCGGGAACATACCTTTATCGCAGGCAGTTCCATGGGCGGGCTGATGAGTCTGTATGCGGTCCTGGAGTATAATGAATACTTCTCCCGGGCAGCCGCTTTGTCCCCATCCATCTGGTTTGGCACTGAAAAGCTCCGCCACATGATCGAGCATGCTTCCCTGCGTCCGGATACCATTGTCTATATGGACTACGGTTCCAGAGAGCTTCGTCACCATGCCAACATGGAGCATCAGTTTGCCAAAGTTACGACTCAGTTGCTGGATCGCCGGATTATGCTGGAAAGCCGGATCGTCCCCGGCGGCAACCACTGTGAAGCAAGCTGGGAAAAACAGATTCCGTTTTTCATGAACACACTGTTGTATCAGCCATAAATTAAAGGAGGACTCACCTTATGGAAACACAATATTTTAAACAATACAGCCAGGCTCTTGGCAGAGATATGGAATGTAAAGTCTATGGTTATGCAGGCCGTCCTGTTCTCTTTATTCCCTGCCAGGACGGACGCTTTTTCGATTTTGAAAATTTCTCTATGACAGATGTCTGGGCACCCTGGATTGATTCCGGACAGATCATGGTATTTGCCATCGACACCATGGACAAAGAAACCTGGTCAAATGAACACGGAGATCCCCGATGGCGAATCTGCCGCCACGAACAGTGGATGCGGTATATCACCGATGAAATGGTGCCTTTTATGCGGAATCTGGCCAATGACAGAAATGGCTGGACCGGATATCCTGGAGTTATGGTCTTTGGCTGCAGCCTGGGTGCCACCCATGCAGTAAACCTGTATTTCCGCAGACCGGACCTGTTTGACGGACTTCTGGCCCTCAGCGGTATCTATACTGCAGAATATGGATTTGGCAATTATATGGATGATCTGGTCTATGCAAACTCCCCGGTTCATTACCTTGCCAATATGCCGGCTGACCATCCTTATATCGAACTGTATAATCTGAAAAAAGCAATCATCTGTGTCGGTCAGGGACCATGGGAGCTTCCAGATTCCACCCGACAGCTCCAGTGGATTCTGCAGGGCAAGGGCATCGATGCCTGGGTAGATTTCTGGGGATATGACTGCAGCCACGACTGGTACTGGTGGTACCGGCAGGTAGAGTATTTTGTTCCCTATCTCCTTGGACAAAAATAAAGCATAAAAACAACAGAAGAAAGGAAATCTTTATGAAAAATTTTATCTTTATCTCTCCTAATTTTCCGACAAATTACTGGCAATTCTGCCGTGAACTGAAAAAGAATGGTCTCAATGTATTGGGCATCGGCGATCAGCCATATGACGAATTATCCAATGAGCTGAAGGACAGTCTGAACGAATACTATAAAGTAAGCAATCTGGAAAACAGCGATGAAGTATATCGTGCTGTTGCCTTCCTTACCTACAAACACGGACGTATCGACTGGCTGGAATCTAACAATGAATACTGGCTGGAGCGTGATGCGAAACTCCGTACAGATTTCAATATCACCAGCGGTTTCCAGGAAAAAGATATCCCCCGCATCAAGTTTAAATCAAAGATGAAAGAGTATTACCAGCAGACAGGTATTCCTGTTGCCCGTTATCATATGGTCGACACACTGGAGAGCTGCCTGGCCTTTGCGGAAAAAGTTCATTATCCGGTAGTTGCCAAACCGGATAACGGCGTTGGAGCTTCTCATACCTTTAAGATTGAAAATGAAGAACAGATGAAACAATTCTTTGATGTAAAATGGCCAAACACTATCTATATCATGGAAGAATATGTCAACGGAGAGGTAAACTCTTACGATGCTATTATTGACTCCAATGGTGAACCAATGTTTGAAACCGGCAACGTAACACCAATGTCTATCATGGACATTGTCAATCACTCCGACAACTCCATCTTTTACATTTTGAAAAACCTCCCGGATGACACCCGTGCAGCCGGACGAGCCACCGTAAAAAGCTTTGGAGTAAAAAGCCGCTTTGTACATTTTGAATTCTTCCGTCTTCTGAAAGATCAGGAAGGCCTCGGCAAAAAAGGCGACCTTGTTGCTCTGGAAGTCAATATGCGTCCCAGCGGCGGCGTAACACCGGACATGATTGACTTTGCACACAGCACCGATGTTTACAAAATCTGGGCCGATATGATCGCCTTTGACCGCTCCACCATGCCTGTTGGAAAACATGCCTACTGTGCATTCGCCGGCAGAAGAGACGGAAAAGACTTTATCATGGGACATGAAGACATCATGGCTAAATATGGCAATAACATGAAAATGGTAGAAAGAATCCCGGATGTACTTTCAGGGGCTATGGGAAATCAGATGTATGTAGCAGTGTTCAGTTCACAGAAAGAAATGGATGAATTCTACAATGATATACTGAAATGTAATGAATAGAATAGGATTGGATTGGGAGACAGCTCAACATCCATCGTTCTTCTGGAGCAGACAATAAAGAGAAGAAGTTCTAACTTAAAATAACCGGCAGTTTTGAGCACCGGGATGATTCAGCGAGAAATCCTGAAAGGATTTCTCACCTCAGCATCCCTGCTGCATTGGTTTTGTGAACCAATGCAGCTCTCAAAACTGCCGGTTATTTTAACTAAGAACTTCTATTCTCTTTATTGCCGATGCTCCAAAGAACGATGGATGTTGAGCTGTCTCCCAATCCTTCCGGGTGAAACGTAATGAAAAATGTCATCTCCTGCTCCCCCTGAAAATCTTCCTCAATTCTATCACTGCCGCCGCTGCCAGTATGATTTCTGCTGCCGGCTGGGCGTATGCGAGTCCATATAAGGGGAAGAGGCGGTTCAACAGGAGCAGTATCGGGATTTCCAGTACAACAATTGGACAGGAATGTTGCCAGTCCGGCTCCTGCTGCTCCCATGTTCAGTCCCCAGGGAAGGAAAACAGCACACCGGCAATCAACGAACAGTAAAAACTGATGGCAGAACTGCGGTATACCGTATCCATGTCTTTCCTTCCCAGTGCACGGCTCATCATGCTGGAACCTCCCACGCCGAACAGATTGTTCACCGCATTAAATGCAAGCAAAATTGGTGCTGCCAGCGTCACTGCGGCATTCTGTACCGGGTCATTGACCATTCCCACAAAGAAAGTATCTGCCAGATTGTGGATCACCATAACCAGAGAACTGATCACTGTGGGAACAGACAATTTCATGACTGCCTGAGGAATCGGCATATCTTCAAAAAGCATAGTTTTTTGCGAATCCCCCATAATTCCCTTCCTTTCTCATTTCATCAATCCTTATCAAACAAATTATCACGGGTAATATTATTCAGCATAACCACATCTGCGGAACTGACTGCCGCACTCAGAAGATTCTGAATGATGATCGGCAGCACCAGATGAAAAATCTGTCTGTAAAAAGATAGTGTCTTTGCTCCTTTGTCCATTTTCCTACTTTTACCCCTCGAAAATCAATTCTGATGTTTCGCTGCTCCCACAATTTCCTGCTCACCTTCCTGAATACGATTCCGGTATTCTCTGGGAGATATTCCATGAACCTTTCTAAATACTCTGGTAAAATAGTTCACATCCATAAAACCACAGTTTGCAGCAATTTCCTGAATCGGAAGCCTTGTGGTATTCAGCAAAAAACGAGCCTGTCTAAGCCGAACCTCCTGGATATATTCTTTCAGGTTCATATTGACTTCCTTTTTAAACAACGCCGACAAATGCGTGTTGCTCACATAATACTGATCGGCAAGACTGGTCAGAGTAAGAGGTTCCATATAATGAAAATCCACATAATCCAGACAATCTCGAATCAGCTTCGAATATCCTGAACGTGAATAATTATTCACCAGAAGGCAATACTTTCTTACCATCTCCATACCCATCGAAGACAACTGACTTTCTGTCGTACAGCTTTCAATCTGAATAGCAATTTTTCTGGACAATTCATCAATATAGACCGGATGAACATTCCCCTGTTCTGCTGCTTTTCTAAATAGAGTATTCACCACAAACATCAGATTTTTCCGATTACGAACTGGATCGCTGTGTCTGGGAAGGATACGGTATCTGACAAACTCACTCCATGTGGCTGACGCACTGATATAATCCCCTTTTTGGATCTGACTCATCAATTTCTTTTCAATTTTATACCGTTCCTCAACCACTTCCGTCCGAAAATCCTGTTCCGGTGACACTGATAAAGCCTCATAATTGATGCTGAACATATTGTTGTTTGGATCATGATTCTGCAGCAATTTCAGATCAAGATCAAAAATCTGGCTGCAATAGCTGAGAATCAATGCGTCCCAGCGGTCAAAAGAATTAAAATACGGAAGTTTGGAATAAAAAATCTGCAGATCCCTGTTGTACTTCTCATCAATGTGATTTACCTGCATAATTTTACGGAACTCTGCCTGTGTCATAGGCTGAAACAGCATCGGACCAATCACACAATGCGTATATCCATATTCCTGTTCAATCCTCTCCGGGAAACGGAACATTGTATGATACATGTAACTGCGGGTTCTCACAATATAAATTGTATCCGGCCTGCAATTTTCGATGATCTGATCTACTACAATCTGGTAGTCAAAATCACCATATATGATGCTTCCCATACCAAAGTCAATTTTCCTGATATTCTCATAAGGAGGTTTCAGATACATCACCTGAATCCCCAGAGCTTCTATATTCGCTTTCATTGCGTCTAAAATATCAATCTGCATATTACTACCTTTATCTTTCATAAATAATCTGGAATTATTTATTAATTTTAGCATTTGAACTTAGAAAAATCAAGGTTATGCACAGATTTGACATATTTCAGACCAGTATATTTCCCTTCTCGTCCGGACGTATGGGAATAATGGTCAACAGATCAATCAGCGTCATTGCAAGAGGAAAACCAGTCCAGCACAGAAGAAGGTAAATCGTTCCCAGAATGTATTGCTTGGCCATAAAACGGTGTCCTCCGCACCAGCCCAGTAAAATCGTAACCCAAAGATACTTTTTCCTGTTAACCAGTACTTTTTCTCGGTTTTCCCGCCGTTCGAAAAAACGGGTAATCAGGCGGCTGAGGCCTTTCTCTTCTTCCACAATTCCGTGTTCTTTTCTGAGCTGTTCCAGTTCCATTCTATCATCCAGATATTCTTTCATTGTAACCTGTTCTTTTTCCGGTTTCTTTTTTCTTACCTATCATGAATTTCCTCCTGAATCGTAACTGTTCAGTACCTTCACAGTTCCCCTGAATCTTTAATATACACCCTGTCGTACAAAAGGCACCGGAAGCATCCGGTGCCCTTATACGCACTTTTTAAAAATTATGTACAGTATTTACTGCATTGCTTTTGCTTTGATTGCTGCAAAGGCAACACCTGTCAGCAGCGGAGCGAAAGAAGAAATCAACTTATCAACCAGAGAGAACAAAGTTCCCATCATACCAGGCACATATTTACCGGTACGATATACTTCATAGTCAGCACAGTCAGCAGTCATCGGGATAACGATGTTACCAGAGATACCCTGGAATCCATTACAGATAATTGTCAAAACAATGTATCCAATTGCAAAATATCCCCATTTCAGTCCGCCTGCTCCGTTATTCATAGAAGTAGGATCGCCGAAGAACCACAGAGCTGCCAGTGCAGCATTCATGATAATTCCACCCCAGGAACCAATCAGCATAGCCTTTCTCTGTCCCAGAGAAGTTGCCAGTGTTCCGATAAAAAGCATGGAGAGGATACAGGTAGGAATCGATGTCATACCTGTCATTGTTCCGTAAATCGCATAATCACCGGCAATTACACCGAAGAGTACGATCTGTACGGTGGAGGTTCTCATGGTTGTTGCCAGCTTATCAGAGGAAGCTGATACAACCAGCATCTGGATTGCACGGTTGTTCTTGATACAATCCCAGTAATTCAATGCAAATCCTGCAACACGTCACAGCGGAACGCGGTGAGTTCCATTTGCCCCGTAGTACTTAGCGGGTAAACTTCTTGTTTGACTCATTTTTTTCTCTCCTTCTTGCTAATAGATTTGTGCGAGATACTCAGGAAAGTGCAGACCCCAATATTTATGCACATCGAGCATTTCAATGACAAAATTATTCCTGTCATTGTCTAAATCCACTATATCAGTTCCGAAAAATAAAGTCAATTTTTATGGATTTTTTCCTGTTTTTTAATAAAAAAATGATACTTTTTAGTCTTTTTTGATTTTATTCAGTTTTTCGTTAAGTTCATACTTCATTTCTAAAGTAACAGCTTTTCCGGCCATTTTCAGCAGGTTATTCAGACGTGCAAGCAGGAAGAAATCTTTCATCGGATTATCTTCGCCCGGTACTGTATCCATCATGCTGAATGAAGAACCGCCCATTACTGCCGCCATGATTTCCTGAACAGCAGCTGCCGCTTCCGGGTTTGCCATTAGATCACAAACTTTATCTTTGATATTGTAATATCCTGCCGGATAATTCATTTTCTTGCGTGCTGCAATTGCTGCCGGATCATCAAACCAGTTTGCACCTTCATTTCCTTCCGGAAGGTCATATGCATAGTTATGCTCTACAACAGATCTCAGCGTAATGGTATTAGCCTGTACATCACCACATGTTGCAGTAACTGTATTATCCCCATCATTCAGGGCAACATTTTCAAATACAACTGCATGGTCTACAGCATCTTTGGTCGCCACTTCTTCTCCATTGACTACCAGAGTTACATTCGGGCAGTTGGTGTATACGGTCACGATACGTTCTTCCGGAGCACGGTCCACGAAACGTTCACCGCACACATGGATCATCGGCTTTGTGGTCCAGTATGCCTGATAAATATAGAAAGCGTCTTTCTTTGTCTTACGGTCATAGGTTACGAGACCCTTGTTGTTACGTCCCTGTACACCACCCTCATCGCGGGCATCTGCAGCGAAGTCAAACATGTTCCATACATGAGTGCTCCACAGATATGGACGGGTTGCAAAGGTTTTCAGCATTTCATGGTGGTAATATGCTGCATACTCTTCGGTATAATCATGGTTTTCCGGTGTTGTGGTATGCCATTTCAGGATTGCTTCGGAACCATATTCAGATACACCGAGAGGACGATCCGGGTTTAATGCATGGAATTTATCCAGCCATGGTCCGTTATCTTCCACATCACCCACATACCATCCGAAATAATGGTTGTAGCTGAGTACATCGGTAATATAAACATGTTCACTGGTCATCGGAACCATGGATACCTCTGCCATAGTAGTCAGTCTGGTGGGATCCAGTTTCTTGCACAGTGCATGCAGGTCAGTCAGGTTGCGGTACAGATCTTCTGTCTCACCACTGATGGTAATCTCATTGGAGATGCCCCAGAAGAAAATAGACGGATGACTATAGTTCTGGGAAATCAGCTCTGTCATCTGGCTGATGGTATTCTCATAAGCTTCCTGTCCAGGAATAAAGCTGCTGATAAACGGAATCTCAGCCCACAGTACAAAACCGGTATGGTCACACAAATCATAGAAATACTGATCATGCTGATAATGAGCCAGACGGATGGTATTTGCTCCGATTTCTTTGATCAGTGCGATATCTTCCTCGTGATCTTCTCTGGAAATTGCCCAGCCTTTGTCCTGGCGGTCCTGATGGCGGGAAACACCATGAAGCGGACAGCTCTTTCCATTCAGGAAGAAACCATTTTCCGGATCCACATGGAATCCACGATAACCATAAGTAACTGCAACGCAATCCTGTACTTCACCGTCTTTTTCGATGGAAGCCTCACAGGTATAGCAGTATGGATCTGCCATTCCATTCCACAGATGAGGTTCTTTCACATCCAGTTTCACTACGGTATGGTCAGCAGCATCTGCCTGTCCTTCTGCAGCCACATTGTCTTCTGCATCTTTCAGAACTACTTTTACGGTACATCCTGCTGCATTTACCGGGAACAGATCTACACGGGTCTTTCCGGCAGCATGAGGAGTTACGAACACACCATCAGTTCCTTCTTTCAGCAGATCAAAATGAGCATCTGCCACTTCAACAAAATTTACATCACGATACAGACCGCCGTAGAACGTAAAGTCTGCATTCTGCGGATAAATATCACTCTTTGCATTGGAAACAACGACTGTCAGTACATTTCCTTCCGGTTTCATAGCCGGTGTCAGGTTAAAACGGAAAGTAGAAAAACCTCCCTTATGAGTGCCCAGTTCGCGTCCATTACAGTAAACGGTTGCCACATGATTCGCACCTTTCAGCTCGATATACTGTTTTTTTCCTTCCGTAGGATTTGGCAGTTCAATCTGGTACGTACCAATTCCTCTCCAGTAATCATTGCCCCCATCCTGTCCGTCAAGGGCATTCCAGGTATGTGGAAGTGCCACAGAAGCAAATGCTTCTCCATTCTTAGCGAACTGTGCAGTTGTCATCAGTGTTTTTGTTCTCATAAAAACTCTCCCTTCATATAGTTTAATTATTTTTCACGAATTACTTCGCGTTTCATTCTCATACAATTGCCTTTACAGATTAAATCCGAAATATCTTACTGCATTATTATAGGAAATGCCTTTTACAATTTTCTCCAGTGTTTTGTAATCTGCCGGGTATTCTCCATTCTCTACCCATCCTCCGATCAGGTCACACATAATTCTGCGGAAATACTCATGTCTGGTATAGGACAGGAAACTTCTGGAGTCAGTCAGCATACCGATAAAATTCCCCAGAAGACCAAGACTTGCCAGAGAGGTCATCTGTTCTGTCATACCCGGTTTGTGATCATTGAACCACCATGCACTTCCCTGCTGGATTTTGCCGATGGCACTGCTGTCCTGGAAACATCCCATAATCGTTCCGATGGAAGCATTATCTGCCGGATTCAGAGAATACAGAATGGTTTTTGGAAGTTCATCTGTCTCTGCCAGAGCATTCAGATAATCCGCCATCTCGGAAGCCGGTGCATAGTTGCTGATACAGTCTACGCCTGTATCCGGACCCAGTTTTCCATAAATAATCTTGTTGTTATCACGTTTTACGCCATAATGTAACTGCATTACCCAGTTTTTCTTATGATACTCTCTGCCCATGGCAACCATAAAAGCTGTCTCGAACTGTTTCTTTTCCTGAGCGGTAACTGTTTCACCTGCCAGACGTTTTGCAAAAATTGCTTCAATCTCCTCTTCGGAGGCTGGCTGATACATTACATAGTCCAGACTGTGGTCAGAAATCGTACATCCGTTTTCAGCAAAGAAATCCATACGAATCTTCAGTGCCTCGATCAGTGCTTTAAAACTGTCGATTACCACACCTGCTGCACTGCCCAGTTTTTCCAGATAATCCAGGTAATCCGGTTTTGCCATATTCATAGCTTTCTCCGGTCTCCATGCAGGCAGAACCTGTACATCAAAAGTCTCATCTGCAGCAATTTTTCTGTGCCACTCCAGAGTATCTGCCGGATCATCTGTCGTACATACCAGTGTAACGTTTGACATTTTAATCAAATCCCGGGGAGTTCTTCCCTCGCCTCGAAGCTGCTCATTACAGAGATTCCACACTTCTTCTGCTGTTTCTCCATTCAGATATCCGTCATAGCCAAAGTAACGTTTCAATTCCAGATGGCTCCAGTGATACAGCGGATTGCCGATCGCCATTTCCAGTGTCTCTGCCCATTTCTGGAACTTTTCACGGTCTGTGGCATCTCCGGTGATATATTTTTCTTCCACACCGTTGGAGCGCATCTGACGCCATTTATAATGATCGCCGCCCAGCCATACCTGTGTGATGTTATCATATTTTTTATTTTCATAGATTTCCTGCGGATTCAGGTGGCAGTGGTAATCCAGTACCGGCATAACTTCCGCATATTCATGATACAATTTCTTTGCAGTCTCTGTTGAAAGGATAAAATCCTCATCCATAAAAGCTTTCATTGGTTTTCTCCTTTTTTAAAATTCAAAGAGGAGGGCAGTTCTCCCATCCGGAGAATAACTGCCCCTCCTAAAATCATGGCCTCTTTTTATGCGTAAACGTATTTCTTCAGTGTAGCACGTACTGCACCCGGTTCTGCGATCATTTCCTGCAGATATCCCACAACAGTATCAGCCATACCTACTTCGTAGAGATTTACACCGAAAATCTTGGTATTTTCCAGAATCGGTCTCAGTGCCTCACCATCAACAGTATTGCCCAGTTTCAGATTTTCTACAAACGGACGAACAGTATCGGTCAGAGGATCCGGACTCAGTTCAAAAACTTCTCCATTATCGTTGATTGCCATCATATAACGCAGCCATCCTGCGAATACCAGCGGAATCAGCTTCAGATCATTAACATCCAGTTCATCAGATGCCTGGTATGCTTTAATTGTCTCTCCAAAACGAATAGCCAGTTTCTGAGAAGTATCTGTGGCAATACGCTGTGGTGTATCAGGCATAAATGGATTCGGCACACGTACGTTCAGTACAGTATCGATAAATTCTTTCGGATCCAGAATTCCCGGATTAACAACTACCGGAAGTCCTTCTTTGTAACCAACAACTTCTACCAGTTTTTTCAGTTCCGGATCATTCATCTCATCAGAAATTTTCTGATAGCCAAGGATGCATCCAAATACTGCCAGACAGGTATGCAGCGGGTTCAGACAGGTGCAGACTTTCATCTTCTCTACCTTATCTACAGTTTCACGGGCAGTAAAGATCACACCGCCTTTTTCCAGCGGAGGTCTTCCGTTCGGGAAAGAATCTTCGATTACAAGATATTCTGTCTCCTCAGCATTGACAAACGGAGCAACGTAAGTACGTTTGGATGTAATAACCGGCTCCAGTTCTTCGATATCGTCAGCTTTCAGAATCGCTTCTACAGAAGCATCCGGTCTTGGTGTGATTTTATCAATCATGCTCCATGGGAAAGATACTTTGCTGTAGTCTTTGATATATGCTTCAAATCCGGCATCTGCTTTTCCGTTGGCAACCCAGTTTTCTGCAAAAGCAGTAATGGCTGCTTTCAGTTTGTCACCGTTGTGTGAGCAGTTATCGGTACTTACCATGGCGATTGGTTTTTCACCAGCTTCATAACGGGTATAAAGCAGAGAAGCAACTTTTCCAAGATAGCTCTTTGGTTTTGCAGGACCTTCTTCAAAATCAGATACGATATCCGGAATAATCTCTCCCTTACCATTTACCAGGCTGTAACCTTTTTCTGTAATGGTAAATGTACACATCTGCAGAGAATCTTTGGAAAAAATCTCTTTCAGACGGCCATATTCTTTTTCATTTTCAGAATCCAGAACGTGAGATTCCACAACGCCGCCTACTACCGTTTTTTCTACAGTTCCATTTGCTTTCAATGTAGCAAGAATGGTGTAGTCATCGTGCGGCCAGTTCATTTTCTCTACAATTTCATAGTCAAAGCCTTCCACGCCGACAATACCGCGATCCAAAATTCCTTCGTTCAGAAGGTTCTGTGCCACATTTGCCTGAAATGCCTTGAAGATGTTACCGACTCCAAAATGTACCCAGTATGGATTCTCATAAGTAGCTGCTTTCACTTTTTCACGATCAAACTTTGGCAGATTGTAGCCTTTTGCTTCCCACTGCGCTCTGTCAGCCAATCCCTGTGCATTTAATTTCATGGCATTTATCTCCTTTATCATTATTTACGTGTCTGACTTTTATCAATTGCTTCCCACAGACCATTCAGATAGGTTGCACCCAGAGCTCTGTCATACAGACCGTAGCCAGGCATTGCAACTTCATCCCAGATCATACGTCCATGATCCGGACGGATCGGTCCGTCAAATCCGATGTCGTACAGAGCTTTCATGATTTCGTACATATCGAAAGTTCCGTCGGAGGACAGATGAGCTGCCTCTTCAAAGTTGGTAGGAGTGATGAACTTCAGGTTACGAACATGTGCGAAATGGATTCTTCCTTTCAGAGAACGAATCATATCCGGCAAATCATTGTTCAGGTTGGTTCCGTAAGAACCGGAGCAGAAAGTTACACCATTGTGTACATCATCTACCATGTCCATCATTCTATGGATGTTTTCTTTGTTGATGATGATTCTCGGAAGTCCGAATACGCTCCATGCAGGATCATCCGGATGGATTGCCATCTTGATATCATACTGATTACATACCGGCATGATCTTTTCCAGGAAGTATTTCAGGTTTTCAAACAGTTTGTCATCGTCAACATCTTTGTACATTTCGAACAGTTCTTTTACTTTTGCCATACGTTCCGGCTCCCAGCCTGGCATTACAGTTCCGTTCATGTCACCTGCGATAGAGTCAAACATTTTTTCCGGATCCAGAGCATCTACGGCATCCTGTGTGTAAGCAAGTACAGTGGATCCGTCAGGTCTCATACGAGCCAGTTCAGTTCTTGTCCAGTCAAATACAGGCATGAAGTTATAGCAAACCAGATGAATATCTTCTTTTCCCAGGTTCTCCAGAGTTTCAATATAGTTGGCAATATACTGATCTCTGTTACCGCATCCTGTTTTGATATCGTCGTGAATATTTACACTTTCAATTCCCGCCAGCTGAAGGCCTGCTGCCTCTACTTCTTCTTTCATAGCACGGATGCGTTCTCTGCTCCATACTTCACCAGGCTGTGTATCATACAGAGTTGTAATAACTCCTGTTACTCCCGGAATCTGGCGAATCTGTTTCAGAGTTACTGTGTCGAATTTGGATCCGTACCATCTCAATGTCATCTGCATAGTTGTTACCTTCCCTTTCTTCATATATAAATTTGTTTTTTCAATTCCTGATGGCTATATTATATAAAACTTCGCCGGAAAATCTATTGTTTTGGTTGTTGTATACATTGTAAAATTTGTTATTTCTTGCAAATTCTGTAAAACTTACCAACAAATCCTATTTCAGATTTTCCATAAATGCATCGATTTTCTGATGCTGATAATCGCCTCCATAGGTTCCGTCCACCAGTTTATCTACAGCCTGATCTCTGAATTCGCTCCAGGATTCCTTCTCATGGCGAACCAGAATCGGGTAGTAAAATACGTGATTTTTCTCTGCCGCTTCATAGTCACCGAGAGCATCACCGGCCATAAATACTTTTTCTGTATCATATCCTTTTTTCAGAAGCTCCTGAATACAATATGCTTTACTGCCAACATTCTGAGACATAACAATATCCACATGTTCCAAAAGTCCATACAGTTCCCACTCTTCTAGGACAGCCTGAAGATTGGCTGAGGACACAATCGCAACATCTGCAAACTGATGGGCATAGGCCAGACCTTCCTTCACCCCTTCAAATGGTTTTTTTACCTCAAAAGGAAGTTCATTGATACTGGTATTTACATGCTGAGACCAGGAAAGTGCTTTTTTCAGAATCACACTGTCATTGGTTTCCATAGCTTTCTGCAGAGCGCCACTGGATAATTCCTTACTGTTTTCAACCCATGTTTCCAGAACATCCACATCCTGGATCGGGGTGTAAGTCTCATGAATTTCCCTCAGCATCAGTGCGAGCCCTTTAAAACGGTTGATACCTCTTGTCATCGTATAAAGATTGATTTCATTCCATCTGGTCAGAATCGCATCTTTCCACTCTTCCAGTCCCCATTCTGTAACCATACAGGGTCCGAAACAGCGAATATGCTTAATATCCATGGTATCCATGGCACAGCCGTCAGAATCCACACAGATCAGATAGTCCTTCTTTTTCTGATATTCTTCAATCGTTACACTCATATTTTTTCTTCCTTATTTAAAATTATTCGGAATCATCCTTTATAATCAAGCGGCAGTTCGGTCCACCTCTTTTTCAGGATATATGCCACTTCTTTCGGTTGTCTCTGTCTGGTAAATACACCTTTTTTATTTCCATTGACACGCATAATGCCTTCTGTTGTCTGGAAATCAGCAAAGTTCCAGATCTGCTCACCTTTGACAAAGTCGTAAGAATCCATGATTGCATGATTCTCTGCCAGATATTCCTCCTGATATTCCTGACTCCACATAACAGATGGAAGCTTGTGCTCGCTGCCCAGAGTATCAGCACCATATTCTGTAAAGATAAATGGTTTATTCAGATTCAATGCCTTCCAGCCATCCATTTCTTTTTTGAACATTTCCATCGCATTGCAGATTTCATATCCGCCGCTGACATACCATCCATAGTAACGGTTCAGGGAAACAATATCACTGAGCTGATAGCATTTACATTTGTCCGGTGTAGAATTCATAACCAGTGCAAAGGTTCTCGGACGTTTCTGTACATCCAGTTCGTAGGCACGGTTAAATACCGCCTCAAAATAAGGAACTGCCGCATCACAGGTAGTTTCCGGCTCATTCAGCAGACTCCAGGCGATAACACTCGGATGATTCTTATCACGGGTGATCATTTCTTCTACTGCCCGCGGATGATTTTTCAGAAGCTGCGGTGTAGTTTCTTTCTCAAAAAATGCTGTCTGTTTGCCGGTACTTGCTTCCGCAAAGTTCATCAGACTCTCAAAAAGTCCTACTGCCGGAACTTCATCAATAATCAGGAAACCTTCCCGGTCAGCCATCTGATAAATTTCCTCGCTGTAGGGATAATGAGAAGTACGGAAGGAATTGGCCCCAATCCATTTCATACACTCAAAATCACGTTTCATAACACCGATATTAAATCCACGTCCTACAATATCACTGTCTTCATGCTTTCCGAAGCCTCTCAGATATACCGGTTTGCCATTCAGCAAAATACTGGTTCCTTCCACTTTAACAGTACGGATACCGATTTCCTGATGATATTCATCAATCACTTCTTCTCCGTCTACAATTCTCACAACTATCTTGTACAGGTAGGCATGATGAACCTCCCACAGACGTGCGTCTTTTACTTCCAGGACACCCTCATTTCCTTCTGCCGAAGCAACTTTACATCCACACTTATCATACAGTTCCACTTTCACAGGATGCTCACCTGTTGTCACAACTGAGTAAGATACTCTGGCATCTGCGCCATCAAGAGCATAATCCGTAGTAATATCAAATACCGATTCTTTCGGAACAGCTACCAGATTTACAGATCTCTGAAGCCCTGCATAATTAAAGAAATCAAAATACGGTTTTGCCATCTTCTTTCCATTGGAAAGAGTAATCGTCGTTCCACATGGAATATTAGTAACTGTCAGTTCATTATTCACTTTAACGACTACTTTATTTTCTTCATTATAGCGGATCACATCTGTCACATCTGCACTAAACGGAAGGAAACCACCCTCATGCTCCGTAATCTTCATACCATTCACAAAAACCTGTGCCCGATGGGTTGCACAGCTAAAGCGTACAAAAATGTTTTTGCCTTCCCATTCTCCCGGAACAAAAACATCTTTCTCATACCACATATCACCTGCGTATTCGCGGGTATCTTTGTCTGTATAGAAATCCTGGAAACTTGCCGGAACCGGAATCACTTCATCGCCCGGGACACCTTTCGTCCAGCCCAACGCCTCTCCCTCTGCTTTCCCGTCCAGACAGAACTTCCACATACCATCCATGGAAACCACACGTCTGGAAACCGTTGTTTCCGGATATAACATTGAATACTCTAACATTTTTCGCCCTCCTTCAATATTCAATATTTTTTTCAGTATATCATAAATAATTCACAAAAATATGAGGATTAATTTCTTTATTTATTGTTCTTTTTTATGATTTTCCCCGGGGATTTTTACATTTTCTCCGGGGAAAAATAAAAATCCCCGGGGAAATCTTTACAAAACAGGTTTTGTCGGATAAACTGATGTAATACGTCAAATTAATAAAGTGAGGATTTTTTATGGAGATTTTTATGAATGTAGTCAAAGTAGTGTACCAGTTCTTATGGGGAGATCTGGTTACTCTCCCGATTCCCGGAGGCAGTTCTGTGGGATTATCTCTTCTGGTACTACTGTTGATTCCTGCAGGTATTTATTTTACAATTCGAACTCGTTTCCTTCCTATCCGGTTATTTCCGGAAATGCTGAAGATTACCGTAGAAAAGAAAAACGTTTCTCAGGAGCATTCGATTTCCGGGCTGCAGGCACTGATTATTTCCACCGCAACACGAGTAGGCATGGGTAATCTTGTGGGTGTGGTGGCGGCTATTTCAGCCGGCGGTGCCGGAGCCGTTTTCTGGATGTGGGTCACAGCGCTTCTTGGTTCTTCCACTGCTTTTGTGGAGGCAACCCTGGCACAGATTTACAAAGAAAAGGATCCTCTCTACGGTGGTTATCGCGGAGGACCGGCCTACTATATCCATCAGCTTTTTACCCGAAAAAAACCGGAAAAACGCCGTTCCGTTATTGCCATATTATTTGCCCTTTCCGGTCTTTTATGCTGGTGCGGCATCAGTCAGGTGATCGGTAACTCCGTATCCAGTGCTGTGGAAAATGCTTTCCATATACCGCCTTTATATACCACAATTCTGCTGGTAGCTCTGGCGGCGGTCATTGTTCTTCGGAAATACACCACGGTAAAAATACTGGACCTCATTGTCCCTGTGATGGCCGGATGTTATTTCCTTTTTACTATTATCATTATCGGGAAAAATATTACGCTGCTGCCCGATGTATTTGAAAGAATTTTTTCAGAAGCATTTGGACTCCGTCAGGCAGTGGCAGGCGGATTCGGTGCCGTATTAATGAACGGAGTAAAAAGAGGGTTGTTTTCCAACGAAGCCGGCTCAGGTTCTGCTCCCTGTGCGGCAGCGGCTGCCGACATCAGCCACCCCGCAAAAGAAGGACTTCTTCAGGCATTCGGTGTCTTCATTGATACCATCGTCATCTGCAGCTGTTCTGCCATGATCATGCTTCTTGCACCTGCGTCAGTCACTGATGGACTGTCCGGTATGGATCTTTTACAGGCAGCCATGCAATACCATCTGGGAGACTTCGGAGTGATTTTTATAGCGGTTATCCTCTGGATGTTCAGTTTTTCAACCTTTATCGGAATTCTCTACTATGCCCGCTCCAACGTAGCCTACCTGTTCGGAGACAACTGGATTTCCCAGACACTATATAAAATCTTCGCTCTGGTCATGCTGTTTATCGGCGGACTGGCCGCCTATACTTTTGTATGGGATCTGGGGGATATCGGCATCGGACTGATGACGATTTTTAATATGATTGCATTGATTCCTCTGTCGAAAGAGGCAATCGGTGCACTGAAAGATTATGAAGGGTGACTGGGGGATTTCCCCAGTCATTTCTTTATTTTCTGTCTGATCTGACAGATTCCCTGCGTCATAGTTCCCATCGGACAGAAGGTGCACCAGGTCCGTGGTTTGTACAGCGCCATAACAATCAATCCAATGATGGTGGAAGTCAACATCAGACTATAAAATCCAAAACTGAATTGTGCGACCCAGTCAGCAACAGTTCCTGCCGTATAGGTCCAACCCCATGGAACCTTAATTGTCCAGAAAAGTTTGATTACTTCTTTCAAAGATCCGGCTCCTGCTGCTACCAGATAAGTCTGAAATACTATATTTCCAAACATAACCAGAAAGAAAACAAGGAATCCATAACGAAATCCTTTGGATGCCAGCCAGCGGGGAGCACTTTTCTTTCTGGAACATTTCAAGTCTTTTCCCAACAAACCAAACAATTGTCCCCGTCCGCAGAATTGGTTACAAAATAATTTATTACCGCCAAAGATTGCGAATAACAACGGCACTACGAAATCAATCATACCCAGCCAGGCAAACAAAATATTGAAAAACCCCAGCGCAAAATAAATGATTGACCAAATCCAGAGATAATCATACCAATGTCTTTTTTTCACGATTCCCTCCCCCTCGTATAATAAGTTTGTAAGCAATAAAAAGCTTACAGACTTATTCTTTTTTGAATAGACAGAAGGATAATTCTAAACATCCTTTCCGAAGATTCTCCTTCACCAATGCTGGTTCATCCTTTCTCTGTCTATTGGTTAAT